>WQSW01000032.1 GCA_009787695.1 Treponema sp. | reverse complement strand
ATTACAATGATTGCCTTTTTCATAAAAACTCCTTAAAAATATAATTTAATTTGATTTTTTATAACATAATTTTTTAACATTGTCAAGCCATTTCGCTTAACTTACTGTAGGCGAATTTCGCTTTTATTACGACATTCATCAATTATACGTATTCACTTAATTCATTTTAAACTGAAATAAAACGAAGTAACTTGCATTTAACTTGCAAAATAAGAAAATTAGACGCAAATCTCCCTTGTTTTTAAATTAATTCTCACTATGTTAATATCTAAAAACCTATTGCAATATTTTTGTTATTGCCTTAAAATTTAAAAATAAATAATTTTTGTACCAATCAGATTTAAGTAAGACACATAATTAAAATTTCGAGGAATAAAATGAATATTATCTATCTCTTCTGTGAAAATAATACGGTAATAATTCCTTTCTTGGGTTACAATAAGGAAATTAATAAACAAATAACGCTGCTTGGCGGTGTTTGGAATGATCTTTATTTTGGATTTATTCTTAAACAAAAAGTCAATCTTATTCAATTAAAAAGTTTATTTGATATAGTGTTTATAGTTTCTGATAAAACTCAGCTTAATGCTGTATCAGCAATGCAGATTAAAATTTATGGACTTAATAAATTATCATTCTATGAAGAAAATTGTTCCGGTTTTTCAAAAGAAACAGACGGTTCTTTAAAAACGGGAAAAGAAAATTCGTTGCCGGAAAAACTTCCTGAACATCTTCTTTATAAACTGGAATTCGAACTTCGTTCCAGAAAACTCAGTTTAAAAACTCAAAAGGCTTATATTTATTACAATAAATTGCTTTGCCGAACACTGCAAAAATTTCCGGAAGAAATCCGCCCTGATGATGTAACCGAATTTCTTGCAATTATGGAAAAAGAAAGAAAATATTCAGCTTCTTCAATAAACCTTGCGATAAGCGCTATCAAATTTTTCTTTAAATATATTTTAAAAGATAATAGTATAAGAGAGCAAAAACGTCCTGACCATAATAAAATTCTTCCTGTTGTATTATCAGCAGAAGAGATTATCAAAATTTTAAATATGGAAAAAAATCCCAAACATCGGTTATTATTAATGCTTACTTATTCATCCGGTCTGCGTGTAAGTGAAGTTGTTTCTTTAAAAAAAGAACATATTGATTTATCACGGCAGGTTATTTTTATTAAACAAGGTAAAGGCAGAAAAGATCGTTATACGATACTTTCTGAAAAAGTATTTCTTTTTATACAAGAGTATTATGAACATTTTAAAATAGAAAAATGGATTTTTCCGGGTCAATCAGGAAAAAATCATCTGTCAATCCGCTCTGCTCAGCATATTTTTGATAAAGCGGCCAGATGTGCCGGAATAACAAAAAAAATATCTATCCATGGTTTGCGTCACACTTTTGCAACTCATCTTTTAGAAAACGGAACTGATATCAGATATATTCAAGAACTTTTAGGGCATACTAATGTACGTACCACAGAACGTTATACACATGTTGCAAAAAGAAATATACTTAAAATAAAAAGTCCGCTTGACAGTATTTAATCTGCATTATAATTTGTGTCAATATTTACCCCTCTGTTAAATTCTTTACCCACTTTTCTTTTTTTAACAGATAGCGGGCGACAAAAACTTTTACAATGTCTGTCAATTTTAATATGGCGAACATAGGGACAGGAGCTATATTTGTAAACAATGACAGAAGAACCGCTCCGGGAGCGAAAAGCAAAACATTGACAGAGACATCTGTATACATACCCATCGCTGTGTCGCCTCCAGCACGCGAGATTGCAAATTGAACATTTAAAAAACACCACAAAGGCAGATAAACAAGAATTACAGAAACAAGCCCGAAACAATTTGATCTTGCTTCAGCACTGAGGTTATAAAACACAAGCGGGATAATCGCTGACACAAGGAAAAAACCGGGAAGAGCTAAAACAATACCGCCGATGATTCCTCCCCATTTCAGCCAGCGTGCCCGCTGGCGCGCTTCATCAAGTTTTCCTGCACCTAACGCGCCGCCTACTAAAATACTTGACGCTGTCCACAATCCGCCGAAGAGGAGGAAAAAAATATTTGCAATCGTCCAGCCTGCCGCCATTCCTGCGACAACTTCCGCGCCTCCCCTTCTGTTATACATCGCAATCATCAATGTTTCAGATGCAACCCATGAAATCTCTGAAGCAAAAATCATTCCAGACTTTGCAAAAATTTCCGCTACTAATTTTTTCTTTATGATAAATAATCTTTTTATATCCGCAAAGAAAGGCGCTTTTGAATGATGCGCGTAAATTAAAAATGCAATTACTTCAAAAGTACGCGCAATAATTGTCGCGTAACCTGCTCCTATTACTTCAAGACGCGGCGCTCCGAGATTTCCGTAAATTAAAATCCAATTACCTATAGTGTTTATCACAGCTGCAATTCCTGAAATTATCAGAGGAATCTTTGGTCTTGCAATTTCTCGGAAACTTGTTGCGATGGAAAGAGAGATCGCGGTAGGAATAAACGCCCATGAAACAAGCGTTAAATAAGAAGAGCCGACTGCGGCAATTTCAGTTTGCGCTTCATTATTAACAGTCAATATACTGATTAAATCAAACGGAAATATTCTGCAAACTGCAAAACAAAGAATCGAAATACTAACTGCAAAGATCGCTTTAAAACTGTAAGCGTTTTTCATGCCATCAGAATCTTTTGCTCCGTTAAATTGCGCGATGTAAATTCCGCCTGCCTGGCATATCGTATTAATAATTACAAAGAAAACAAAAAATAAATGATTGGTGACATTAACAGCCGCCATACTGACATCGCCTAAACCTGCAACCATAAAGTTGTCGACAAGCGAGACCATACTCATTATGAATGATTGCAGCATTACAGGCAGAGCGATTGACAAAGCCTGACGATAAAAAGACCAAGTGCCAATTCGTGATTTAATATGCTTTGAGAAAAACCCTGCGGATTTTTCTCCGTCATGATGAAACTTCATAATTGACAGTATAGCAGTTTTACAGTTACATTCAATATATGAGCGAATACTTAATTACAGGCGGTGTCCCATTAAACGGAACGATCAAGGTAAGCGGAAACAAGAATGCCGCCCTTCCTTGTATAGCAGCCGCAACCTTAACTGATGAACCGATAATTTTAAAAAACATTCCCGATATTGAAGATGTGCGCGTAATGCTTGATGCCTTCATTGCAATCGGCGGAGAAGTCGAAATAATCTCTGCCAATGTTTATAAAATGCAATTAAAAGATATAAAATCTTCAGAAATACCGATGGAACAGGCAAAAAAAATAAGAGCATCGATACTTTTTGCAGGACCTCTTTTAGCGCGCACAGGAAAAGTAATTCTTCCGCCGCCGGGAGGCGATGTAATCGGAAGACGGCGCCTTGACACACATTTTTTAGTTCTTACCGAATTGGGATCAAAAGTAAAAGTCGGCGATAATTTTTCATTTACCGCGAAGAATCTTACAGGCGCAGATATTTTTCTTGATGAGGCATCAGTTACCGCGACAGAAAACGCAATCATGGCGGCTGTACTTGCAAAAGGTAAAACAATTTTAACTAACGCTGCAAGCGAGCCTCATGTGCAGGACCTTTGCAGGATGTTAGTTGAAATGGGCGCGCAGATTGAAGGGATCGGCTCTAACATTTTAACTATTAACGGAGTAAAAAAACTTTCCGGCTGCGAATTTGAAATCGGCGCAGATTTTATGGAAGTGGGATCATTTATCGGATTAGCGGCAGTGACAGGAGGCGATCTTCACATACAAGGGGCAAGATACCAAGACATGCGCCCTGCAAAAGTAGCGTTCGGAAAATTAGGAATCTTTTGGGCTCACGAAGGAACTGTCATCCATGTTCCGAAAAACCAAAGCATGGAAGTAAATCACGACCTCGGCGGAATGATTCCAAAAATTGATGATGCCCCCTGGCCCGGCTTCCCCCCCGATCTTATCAGCATAGTAATAGTTGTAGCGACACAAATAAAAGGAACAGTTTTAATTCACGAAAAAATGTACGAGTCGCGTATGTTCTTTGTCGATAAACTAATCGGCATGGGCGCAAGAATTGTGTTATGCGATCCGCACCGCGCTGTAATTTCCGGTCCTTCAAAACTGCACGGCTCAGAACTTATCAGCCCCGATGTCCGCGCCGGAATGGCGATGCTAATCGCCGCAATGGCTGCCGAAGGCAAGAGCGTTATACGCAATGTTTATCAGATTGAAAGAGGTTATGAACATTTGACGGACAGGTTGGCATCATTAGGGGCGCAGATTGTCAGGAAGGAATGATGAAAACCGTAACAAGCCGTCAAATGCAAAAAATCGAGCAAACAGCAATAGAAGAGCTCGGCATTCCTTCAATCATATTGATGGAAAATGCGGCGATCTGCACGGTTAAGCATTGTTTAAAAGCACTTGAAAATATTACAAATCCAAAAGCGGTTGTTGTTGCAGGAACAGGAAATAACGGCGGCGATGGGTTTGCCATTGCCCGTCTCTTGCATTTAAAGGGAGTTCAAACATGCGTTTTACTTACCGGCGAAATACAAGACGGTAAAAAAAGTGATGCCTTCACAAATTTTCAAATAGTAAGCAAACTTAATATTCCTCTTATTACAGTTAACGATAATAATAATTCGATAGATATTAATTTTAACGATTACGATTTGGTGATAGATGCCATTTTCGGCACAGGGCTTGCGCGTAACACAGAAGGCATAGCTTATAACATAATAGAAAAAATGAACCGTGATGCGAAATATATTATTTCTGTCGATATACCTTCAGGCATACACTCCGATACAGGGCGGATCATGGGCAATGCGGTAAAAGCAAAAGAGACAGTGACATTCGCCTTTCCAAAGACGGGATTATATCTTTATCCGGGTGCTGAGTACGCAGGTAAAATCCATATTGAAGATATTGGAATTCCGCATGCGTTACTCGAAAAGGAAGAAATAAAAACTGATAATGATTTATCTGCGAATATTTTAACAGAAAGCGAAGCAAAGAGTTTATTGCCTTTGCGCAAACAACGATCAAACAAAGGCGATTACGGCAAAGTAATTGTTTTTGCAGGTTCAAGCGAAATGCCGGGAGCAGCCGCTCTTTCATGTTCAGCCGTTTATGCGGCAGGCGGAGGCTTAGTGTGCGCGTATACTGTACCAAGCGTTTCAGATGTTTTGCATAAATGGCAAAGAGAAATTGTTACACATAACGTTCCCGATTTAAACGGAATGTACTGTAAAAATAGCATCGAAAATCTATCAGAAGAAATAAATAAAGCAAGTGTTATTATTGCAGGTCCCGGCATCGGGCGAAGCGACGAAACAATCGAGTTTGTTCATGAATTACTAAAAATAGTAAAAGTACCGATAGTACTGGACGCTGACGCGCTTTTTGCAATTTCAAGTAATATCGATATTTTAAAAACACTAAAAGCGCCTTGCGTAATTACTCCCCATCCGGGAGAGATGAGCAGATTAACAGGGCTTTCCGTTTCAGAAATATTAGACGATATTTTTGGCGCAGCTTCTAATTTTGCCGTTAAGTATAATGTTGTAACATTATTAAAAGACGCGCATACTGTTATCGCCAATCCAAACGGGGAAGTAATTATAAACATAACCGGCAACAACGCGCTTTCAAAAGCCGGAACAGGAGATGTTCTTACAGGTTTGATTGCAGGATTTATCGCTCAGGGAGCGGATGTGTTTAACGCAAGTATATTAGGCGCATATTATCACGGAAGAGCGGCAGAAGAAGCTGTTTTAAGTAAATCAAATTACGGCGTTACCGCCTCTGATATTCTTGATAATATCCCTATTGTTATGCGATAATAGAACTTAAGGAGATATAAGAAATGGAAAACACAATCTTTTATGAAAACATAACTCAATACAAAGGATTTCAACATTTTATTCCGATTGTATTATTAGTAATAATTATTATATTTATAGTAGTATTAATTATCGGAATAATTCATGCGGTAAAATATACAAGTATTGCAATCAAAGATAATGAAGTAATAATAAAATCATTTCTCTACGGCAGAAAAATTCCAATAAAAGATATTCAGATAAATGAAACAAGAACAATAAATTTAAATCAAGAAAGTGATTATAATATTTCTTTTAGAACTAATGGTATCAGCTTAACTAATTTCCATTCCGGCTGGATGAAACTTAGAAACGGACAGAAAGCTTTGGTGTTTTTAACAAACAAAGAAAATGTTTTATTTATGCCTGTTAAAGATTTTATTGTTCTGTTCAGTATGGAAAAAGTGGAAGAGTTTATCAGAAAGTTAAAGGAATAGCCTGATTAATCGCCGCTAACCTCATCGATCCACCCAAGATACTTTTTAAACCCGTCAATTACAGGAAGCATAATAATTTCCGGCACTTCATAGGAATGAACCGCCTTTATTGCATCTTCAATTTTTTGATAAAAAGAGTGATTGCACTTTATAAAAAGGGTAATTTCGTTATCGCTGTTTATTTCATTTTTCCAAATATAATAACTGTTAATCGGGAAAAGCTGAACACAGGCTGCCAGCTTTTTTTCTAAAAGCATCTGTGCGATTTCTTTTGCCTCTTTTTCAGACGGGCATGTTGTGATCACCATTGCGTATTTTTTATCTGTTACTTCCATTTGTTACGGTGTAACCCCGCCTATTATTATTAATCTTCCGTCAGTTGCAGGGCTGATCGTCCCGCCTTGCGCTCTTATATATTCGATCACAACATAAGAGAGCAATAACGAAGTGTTAAAAGGATCTGTTGCGCTTAACATAACTTCGTAGCCGTCACCGCCTTTAAGTATATAATCGTTTGTGCAAAAGCGGTATATCTTGTTAGGATCAACTGCCGCTCCGCCGATGGTTAGGTTGCGTATAACACCGCCGCTTGTTGTCTTGTCAATTGTGAAGCGTACATCACTTGAAAATTGAGGGAAGCCGCCGTTTCCCTGCGGAATGGTTGCGATAAAATTAAATAGTTCGATAATTTTTGCACCCGTCATTGAAACAATATTAAGGTAATTATCAAAAGGAAGGACTGTTAATAATTGCTCCCGTGTAATTTGTCCTGCAGGAAGTTCTGCTCTGATGTTACCGCCGTTGTGAAATGCAAAATCTACTTGCTGCTTGCTGACATTTTTTAAATACCAAACATTCGCATCACAGATCATATTTCCGATTGCAGTTTCATGGTAACGGGTTAATCGGTTTCCAAAAATAAAAGTTTCAGAGGCGGTTCCTATCACCTCTTTTAATGCTGCGTTTGCTTTTTCTGTATACGGTCTTAACATTGCAGTTATTTCCGCATCCGGTGTTATTGCAACCGGCGCCCAGGTAAACTCAACAAGCCTTCCGTTTCTTACAACCAATTTTCCGCAGCCAACAAATTTTCCCCATTCATTGGCGGAGACAACCCACGCATCACCCGCTCTTCTTGCAGATTCAAAAAATGAATGTGAATGTCCGTCAACAATTATGTCTATACCTTCAATGCGTTTTCCAAGTTCTATTGACGTAATGTGCTGTTCTGTTTCCTGTATATCACCCATGTGGACAAGAGCGATCACTATATCAACTTTTTCTGTGTTACGCAAAATGTCAACTGCATTACGGGCGGCTTCAAGTTCATTGATAAATATTAATGAACTATCCGGGCTTGCTATAAGGCGGGTACGTAATGTTGTTAAACCAAATATTCCTACAGAAATATTTCCATAGCGTTTAACTATATATTGATTGCCTCCAAGAAATGATCCGTCCATTTTTTTTATATTAGACGAAACAAAAGGAAAGTTTGCAAGAGCGATCTGGGTGTCAAGTTTTTCCTGAGTGCCGTCAAACTCATGATTTCCAAAAGTGACAGCATCATAACCCATAATATTAAAACCGTGAATATCAGGTTCTGCATTGTACATATTGGAAAGAGCGCTTCCTGTATTAAAATCCCCTGCATCAAGCAGTAAGACATTGGGATTAATAGCTCTAACCGATTTTACAAAAGCGGAAATTTCTGCAAAGCCTCCTCTGCCGTTGCTGGGCAAAAGATTTCCGTGCAAATCATTTGTGTGAAGCAGAACCAGTTCTCCGTCCCTTCCCGCCTTTTCATCAATTAAACCTGCACCTTCCTGTATTGCCCCTGCATAAAGATTGCAAACTCCGTTTATACCGATAAATAAAATTGCAGTTAATAAAATAAAAAAACTTTTTTTCATGCTTCTTTTTCTTTTATAATTTTTCCGGGCAGCAGATGAACTTTTACTTCCATAACTCTATGTTTTATAACTCTTGATACTTTTATCGCTAAATAATTCCAAATCAGCATCTCGCCTGTCTGCGGCAGCCTGCCGAGACTTTCCATAATCCAGTTTGCAATAGTAGTATCGGGAATTTCTTCCTTGTCGATTTCCTTATTTTCTGCATGATTATTTTCGTCATCTTTGGTTTCATTTGGTTTATGCTTATCAATCACTGACAGCATTTCTTTAAAACTTAAACTTGCAAGTACTGTCCAATTTCCTTCGCTGTCTTTTTTAACAGGTACAACCACTTCATCGTGTTCATCCCAGATTTCACCTATCAATTCTTCAACTATATCCTCGATAGTGATAATGCCTAAAGTACCGCCGTGTTCATCTACTACAACCGCCATGTGCGATTGTTTTTTCTGCAATGTTCTTAGTAGTTTTGGAATTTTTATTGACTTTGTAATAAAAACAACAGGTTTTATTACTTCTGAAAGTTTTTTTTCTCCTTTCATCACCTCATGATAAAAATTCTTTAATAAAAGAATACCGATTATATTATCAATAGTATCTTGAAAAACAGGTAAACGTGAAAAACCTGTCTCAATGAAAATCTTATCAATTTCTTCTGTCGTACTGTTATTCGAAATTCCAACAACATCAACACGCGGTGTGAATACTCCGGAAACTTTAAGATCATCTAATCCGATTACTTGGCGGATCATATTTTCTTCATGAATATTAATTACACCTTCCTGACGAACCTCTTCAACATATGTCAAAAGCTCAAATTCAGTTGTACCGCGATCAATTTTAATCGGAAAAAGTATCATTAACAATTTTTTCCAAGCGGTAGTTAAATAAGTAATCGGGGTAAGAATAACAATAAAAACATTTAAAAGAGGTGCATTCCGCAAAGCGGTTAACTCAGGAATTTCCTTTGCCAATACTTTCGGCGAAATATCGCAAAACAGCATCAGAAGGACAGTCATTACAAGCGTAGCGATACTTACACCTGATGGTCCTAAAAGACTGATAAAAACAGCAGTTGCCAGAGCGGAAGAAGCAACATTTACAGCGTTATTCCCTATAAGGACACCCGAAAGTATCTTGTCATATTGTTCCATCATTTTAAGAGCAAGCCGCGCCCTTTTGCTTTTTGCAGCCATACTTTTTAACTTGATGCGGTTAAGCGACGAAAAAGCCATTTCACATGCTGAAAAGAAACATGAAAAACCCAGCAATACTATAAGAAAAATAATACTGGGGATATGATCAGAAATATTCGCAGCCTGCTGCACTGAATCTTCCATAAACCTAAGGCGCCGATCGGATTTGAACCGATGCATAACGGTTTTGCAGACCGCTCCCTTACCACTTGGGTACGGCGCCGATATAATTAAATTAAGGGAATTCGCAGGAATTGTCAAGGGTAAAGCAGACCGATGACCACTTTATAAATTTTCAATTTTAATATAAAATACTATTATGGCTAATATTTTTGATTATCTTGCATGGAGAGGTGATTTGGATTTTAACATATCGCCTTTTAATCCTGTAGACAATATAATTTTTTCCCAGTTATCATATCTTACTTTAGATGATATTGTTCCGTGCATTGATGATAATAACGGCATCAGCATCGATCTTGCGATAAGACAGTACAATGAAAAATTGCATAGCCCCGAAGGTATTCAACTAACATCTTTTTTTAAGGACGATCCAAAATTAATAAATGCTTTGGCTTTATCAAGACGTTTCGGAAAATGCTTTCTTTTCGGTTATGTAAATCATATTGATACAAACCGCGAAATACAATTTGCAGCACTCAGCATACATATCAATGCTGCAAAAGATTCTATTATAAAAGAAAACAACAATTATATTATATATCGCGGAACAGACAGTTCCATAATTGGCTGGAAAGAAAATTTTAATATGAGTTTTAAAAATGAAATCCCGGCACAGATTGAAGCTGTTGAATATCTGGAAAGAATGGCTTCAAAAATAAACGGTCCTTTGCATATATGCGGTCATTCAAAAGGGGGAAACCTTGCTATTTATGCCGCCGCTAATTGCAGTAAAAAAGTACAAAACCGCATAGTTGAAATTTTCAGCAACGACGCTCCCGGCTTTAATAAAAATATAATTTCAAGCTCGGGTTTTAAAGCGATAAAAGACCGCATCCGCTCTTTTGTTCCTCAGGAATCTGTAATTGGAATGATTTTAGAACATGGTTACGAAAACAAGATTATTAAAAGTTCTCAAAACGGGCTTATGCAGCACGATCTTTATTCATGGGAAGTTGCGTATAACGATTTAGTATATGCAGATAAAATGGCTATCAGCAGTAAATATATCAGCAACACTCTGCGGGAATGGATGGATAATTTAGATAATTCCGGGAAAGAACAATTTATTGATGCTATGTATCATGTATTAAATTCGGCAGATGTAAAATCTGTGTATGAACTTGAAGTTTCATGGTTCCCTTCTGCCTGCCGTATAATTAAATCATTAGGTAATATAGATGTACCGACACAAAAATTAATAAGAAAAATTATTGCCGAACTTTTGCGTTCTGCCGGCAAACATATTGATACACTATTAATTAACAACGAAGAGTTAGGAATAAATAATCTTGGAAAAAAATAAAACTAACGGCATGGATAAGTCAGGCATAATTACGTCTAACGAACCTGTAATACACAGTTCTCCTATTGATACACCTGTAACCCTAACCCCTGTGGATTGGAATAATAAACGCCTCTTCACTCTTTTCTGGCCCCTGATTGTAGAGCAGCTCTTTGTTGTAATGATCGGAATAGTTGACATGGTTATGGTAAGTTCTGTCGGAGAGCACGCAGTTTCCGGCATTTCTCTTGTAGAGACAATTAATTTTTTAATTATTACAGCTTTTAATGCGATTGCAACAGGCGGCTCTGTCGTAGCAAGCCAGTATTTAGGGCGAAATGAAGAGAAAAATGCAAGCTGTTCTGCAAGACAGCTTATATATATCGGTCTGGTTATTTCTGTAGTATTAATGATACTAACTCTTTTTACACGCAGATTGATGCTAAGAGCGATTTTCGGCAATATAGCAGATGATGTCTTGGCTAGTGCTGATGTTTATTTTATTTTTATTGCATTGTCATATCCTTTTCTTGCGCTTTACACAGCCGCCGCCGCAATGTTCCGCAGTATGGGTAATTCAAAAGTTCCGATGCGCGCTGTCATACTTTTAAATATTTTTAACATAGCAGGAAACGCCTTTCTTATTTATGTCTTAAAATTAGGTGTAGCAGGAGCTGCGATTTCAACCTTTATAGGCAGAGTTATTGTTGCAGTTATTTTGATAAAACTTTTAACTAAAGATAAAACAAGGCTTATCAATTTATGCGGAATAACAAAAATTAAATTAGAAGGCGCAATGATAAAGCGTATTTTAAATATTGGTATACCAAGCGGATTAGAATCTTCTATGTTTCAGGTTGGAAAAATATTAATAACGCGCATTTTTACTATGTTCGGAACTGCTGCAATTGCGGCTAACGCTGTAGGCGCTACAATTAATTCCATTGCTTTTATGCCGGGCAGCGGTTTTGGAATGGGGCTTTTAATTGTAGCAGGTCATTGCATCGGTGCAGGAGATTATCTTGCTGTAAAAAAATACACAAAAAAGATTATGATACTTTCTTATTTAACTTATTTTATAATTAACATAAATATATTTATTTTTATGGATCCTATAATAAGCGTTTTTAATCTTTCGGCAGAAGCGCATGAAATGTGCAGAACATTTTTAAAGATTCACTGCATTACATCAACATTATTCTGGTGTCCTTCTTTTGTACTTCCAAACGCTCTTAAAGCGGCAGGAGACGCGCGTTATGTTATGGTTGTTGCAGCCTGTACTATGTGGTTAATAAGGGTTTGCTCTGCTTTTTTTATGGCTTACACTCTTGGGCTCGGACCTGTTGCAGTTTATTTAGCGATGGGCGCAGATTTCCTTTTTCGCGGAATTTTCTTTATAAAACGATGGCGAAGCAACAAGTGGATAGAAAAGAAAGTAATCCAATGATATAATAAAAAAATGCGGATTATTTCATGGAATGTAAACGGTATACGTGCTGTAGAAAAAAAAGGTTTTTTTGATTGGTTAAAAAAAGAAGACCCGGATATATTATGTCTTAACGAAACAAAAGCAGAACCGGGACAGCTCTCATCAGCATTTTTAAAACCTTCTTGTAAAACTACACAAGACGGAAAAATTTCTGACAGCGCAGTATATCATTCATTTTGGGCAAGCGCAAAAAAAAGAGGATATTCCGGCGTTGCGATTTATACAAAAGAAGAGCCGCTTGATGTACATTTGTTAGGACAGAGTGAGTTTGACGATGAAGGGCGTGTTTTAATTGCGGAATACAAAGATTTTTCGTTAATAGCCGCATACTTTCCCAATTCACAGGATGAAGGCAAACGCCTTTCTTATAAACTTGCATTTAACGATGCTATGCTTTCACTTTGCAATTCAATTGTAAAAAAGGGGCGGCACTTTTTATTATGCGGCGATTTCAACGCCGCTCATACACCTATCGATCTTGCCCGTCCTAAGCAGAATGAAAATAGTGCCGGCTACCTTCCCGAAGAACGTGCATGGATGGATAAATTTTTGGCGGCAGGTCATATCGATACCTTCCGTCATTTTCATCCGGGAGAAAAAGGCTTTTATACATGGTGGTCGTACAGAAGCACAGCGCGCGAAAATAATATCGGATGGAGGATTGATTATCATTGTGTTGATAAAAACTTTATTTCCGGTGTAAAATCATCTATTATAAGAAATGAAGTTACAGGCTCTGATCATTGTCCTGTAGAGATAGAAATTATATTATAAAAGAGAGATAAACATGAAATTAAAATATAATTCGCCTGTAGTTTTAACATTTACTTTGTTATGTGCTATTATATTATTATTGTCTTATACATTGCTTCCAAACTTGGCAGAATACCTTTTCATGGTTCCGGGAAAGAATCATTTCAGCATAAAAAGTCCAAGAAATTTTCTATCTATTATAACTCATGTTTTCGGTCATGCAGACTGGTCACATTTAATCGGCAATTTTACTCTTATACTTTTAATAGGTCCTATGCTGGAAGCAAAATACAGTTCTAAAAACCTTTTTTTTATGATGCTTATAACAGCTTTTGTTACAGGTATTTTAAATATAATTTTTTTTAAAAGCGCTCTTATGGGGGCTTCCGGTATCGTATTTATGATGATTCTTTTATCTTCTTTTACGAATTTTTCACATGGAGAAATTCCTGTTACTTTTATTCTTGTTTTAATTCTTTATATGGGAGTTCAAATTTTAGAATCATTCAGATCGGATAACATTTCTCAGTTTGCACATATAGTAGGCGGTTTATGCGGAAGCGTCTTCGGATTTTTAAAACCGCCAAAGGAGTAATGAATGAAAAAAGAATTTCTTCAGTTTGATAATGAACGTGATAATGCGCTTAAACTTGCACATAAAATTTTTAATGACGGATTTATTCCCGATGTTATTTATGTCTCTTTAAGAGGCGGTGCATATCTTGGAAACATTATCAGTGAATATTTTAAAATTGTACACAAAGGAGCGCGTCCTGTTTATTATGCCGCAGTTGTAGCACGCTCTTACACAGATGTTGCACAAGCCGACAAAGTAAAAGTTGACGGATGGACATACTCGCCTGACTATTTGCGTGTAGGAGACAAGGTTCTTCTTATTGATGACATTTTTGATTCAGGAAAAACAATAAACCACCTTGCACAAATTATAATCGATAAAGGTATACCGCGAAAAGATTTAAAAATTGCAGTGCATGATTATAAGTTTTTTACAGACAAAGAAGAGCAGCTCCCTTATCATCCTGATTACTGGTGCAGAAAACATGATTTATCAATTCACGACGAAGAAATATGGATACATTACATGAGCCATGAACTTATAGGTCTTAAGCAAACAGAACTTGATGAATATTATTATAAGCGCGATCCTGAACTGCGCGAAATCCTTAATATAATTACAGAAAACAAATAACAATGGAAAACAAACTCCATTTGTGCGGAATAGACGAAGCAGGAAGAGGTCCGCTTGCAGGACCGGTATATGCCGCCGCCGTTATTTTAAAAGATGATTTCCCTTTAAATTTGTTAAACGATTCTAAAAAACTATCAGCGGCAAAACGCGAAAAAGCGCGAAGTATTATTTGCAGCGAAGCGTATTGTTTTGGGATAGGCTGGGCGTCTCATTCGGAAATTGACAGCATCAATATTTTACAGGCATCTCTTTTAGCAATGAAACGCGCATTTGAAGACTTGCTTAAAAGAGCGGATGAAAATAACAAAAGCTTGTTAGGTGAAAAAATAAATGCAATAGTCGACGGCATTTATGTTCCTGACATAAACATTCCATGCACTGCAATGATAAAAGCAGATGCAAAAGTATGCGAAGTAATGGCGGCTTCGATTCTTGCTAAAACAGAGCGTGATGAATACATGGAAAAAATGGCTTTGCTTTACCCTCAGTACGGTTACGAAAAACACAAGGGCTACCCTACCGCTTCTCACCGCGAAGCTGTGTTAAAGTTCGGACCTTCGCCTATTCAAAGATTAAGTTTTAAAGTAAAGTAATTTTTTAAATCTATTTGTCATTATTTTTAGGCAAATAATGACGTAATTTATCTATTACATCTAAAAAGTCAAGAGGTTTACCAAGATGATTATCCATTCCCGCTTCAAGACACCTTTCAATATCTTCACGGAATACGTTAGCTGTCATTGCAATAATACGCACCGTTTGGGCTTCTTGAATTTTTAACGCTCGAATTCTGCGCGTTGCTTCATAACCGTCCATTTCCGGCATTTGAACATCCATCAATATTAATTCGTATTTTTCAGGCGTTTCCATAAACATACGCACAGCTTCTTTTCCGTTTTCTGCACAATCAATAGTGATGTTTGTCGGTCTTAACAATTCAATAACTATATCGCGGTTTATGTCTACATCTTCTACAAGTAAAACTTGCCGTCCTGTAAACAAACCTTTAATATCTATATTTTCAACTACATCCTTTTTGCCGGAAATACCAAGAACTTCGTTTAACAAATCTGCGATATGTGACGGAAAAAGAGGCTTTGAAAGAAATTTATCAACACCTGCAACTCTTGCTTCTTGTTCTACAGTTGTCCATTCTGCGGCGGTTATCATAATTACAATTGAATTTGCTGTTTCCTTATGCGCTTTTAATTCTGATGTAAGCTGTATCCCGTCCATTCCGGGCATCTTCCAGTCAACAAAATAAATATGATAAAGACCGTTTTTTTCAACAAGCTCAATCGCTTCTTTGCCGCTTTTAGCGGTACTGCAGCTAATCTTAAACTCGTTTGCTATTTCTTTGAAATATTCCAAAATGTCATTATCATCATCTACAACCATGATGCGTACATTATTAATATTTACATCAGGAGATAACATCCCCGAATATTCTTTGTCGCCGCGTTTTAACGGAATAATAAATGTAAAGACAGAGCCTTTATGGATTTCAGATAACATCCAAATTCTGCCGTTCATAAGCTCTACAACACTCTTTGATATTGCAAGCCCTAAACCCGTTCCCCCGTACTTCCGCGTCGTGCTTGTTTCCGCTTGTTCAAAAGAACTGAAAATACGTGTCTGCTCTGACGGGCTGATTCCAATCCCTGTATCAGAAACAGAAAATTGAATGTTGCACATACCGTTTTCTTCGTTTATATAACGCGCATCAAGACTGATTGAACCGCCTTCAGGAGTAAACTTAATTGCATTGCCAAGAAGATTTGTAACAACCTGCGCTATCCTTTGATCGTCGCCAATCAATGTTTTTGGAATACTTTGATCGATATGTACGGTAAACTTTTGCTTTTTTTCATCTACACGGAAATTAACAACATTAACCACACGCTGCAGCATTTTTTCAAAATTAAATTCAGCGGGAGAAAGCTCAAACTTATTCGCTTCGATCTTTGACATATCCAATATGTCATTAATTACACCTAACAAATGATTCGAAGCGTTTTCTATTTTAGAAAAACAATGATCTTTGCGTCCTATATCGTTTGTGGATTTTCCGATTGTAGTCATACCGATAATTGCATTCATCGGCGTGCGAATCTCATGGCTCATATTTGCCAAGAACGCGCTTTTGTGCTTGCTTTCCCTGTCGGATTTATTTCTTGCAGAATCAATTCGGATCAATATCATAATCAGAGCAAATGCAAAAATACATCCTAAAACACTCAAGATACTGGCTACATTTGTCAAACTTTGATAAAAAGGAACTTCCGGCGTTAAAATGCCAAGATACCATCCGTTTGCAAGTTTTCTAAAAAAAGCAACGGTAGATTCTCCTTTCCAGTTTACCAAACGGCGTTCGACGATATCATTGCCTGCCATAAAATCTTCGATAAAAGCCGAGAGCGGAATATCCAAATCAATAATTGCCATATCTTCATAATAGGGATTAGCGTGAGTAATAATTCTATAATCCTGACTGATCAAAATGCCGTAACCGTTGTTCTCTGCAGCTATTCTCATAACATTCATACCGACATTATCAATATTTATTTCTACACCGATAATCGCTAAACGCTCATCATTATCATCATGAACACAGCGCGAAAATGTAATTACTTTATTTCCTGATAAAATACTGTCATAAGGGGAAGTTTCTACAATGTAACCGCAGTTACTTTCAGCTAATTTAAACCACGGTCTGCCGGGAGGAAAATAATCTTCTTTAAAAACACCATTGCTTATAAAAACAGATTCACCTCCGAAAGCCTCGAACTGTCCGAACAGAACTGTGGAATTCATTATACGCGATCCGCTTGCATGAAAATAATTTGCAATATCATCAATATAGGCTTTAACATCTTCAGCAGAATCGCCCCGCATCAGCATACTGCGTACAGTTTGCGAAAAACCGCTGAGCATCAATCTTGGTTCAAGTAAATCGGCTTCCAGCTGTGTTTGAGCAAAACGAAATACACTTTCCGCATTATGAACCAGATTAGTATGAACAATTCCGCGCATATAAAAGTAACTTAAAAAAACCATTGCGGCAAAAACACAAATTGTGAAAATTACTTGTATATATATAGGTTTAAATGAAGTTTGCAGATTCGAAAATAATTTCATTTAAAGTACCCTTCCTTTACTTTATATTTTACTTTATTTCTTTATATATTGATCATTATACTATAATATCCAATAATATACTATCTGCTTGTATAATTTAATTATAAGAACTAAAGGAGGCTAATGGTGTCTATTTCGTTATTTGGAAGGTCTTTACTGACTTTATTAGATTTTTCACCCGAAGAGATTCAATATCTGCTAAAACTCGCAAATAAAGTTAAAACTGAAGCGCATAAAGGCAAAATTAAACAGCGTTTTAAAGGAAAAACACTTGCTATGTTATTTGAAAAACGCTCTACAAGAACAAGATGCTCATTTGAAACTGCCTTCGGCGAAGAAGGAGGGCATCCGGTTTTTTTATCAACGGCAGACATTCAGCTTGGCGGAAAAGAATCTCTTGAAGATACAGCGCGTGTTTTGGGCAGAATGTTTGACGCTATTCAATTTCGCGGTTTTAAGCAGGAAACGGCACAGATACTTGCAAAATATTCAGGGGTGCCGGTTTATAACGGGCTCACCGATCTTTACCACCCAACTCAGGCGTTAGCCGATCTTTTAACGCTGGAAGAAAATTTCGGAACAGTAAAAGGAAAAGTTTTATGCTATGTCGGAGACGGACGCAATAATGTAGCAAGATCATTGATGATAATATGCGCAAAACTCGGAACACATTTTACAGTTATAACACCTCCGGAATTAAATCCTGATGATGAACTGCGCGGAAAAATTACATCTCTTGCAAAAGAATCTGGCGCTGTTATTAAAGTTACGCCTGACATTGGAGAAGTTAAAGGCGCAGATGCGCTCTACACTGATGTTTGGATATCAATGGGCGAAGAAGAAAAAAAAGAAGAGAGGCTTCGCCTTTTAAGTCCGTATCAGGTAAATCAAAAAATGATGGATATGACAAACAAGAAAGAAAGTATTTTCCTGCATTGCCTTCCTGCTGTAAAAGGAGAAGAAGTAACTGCCGATGTGATTGACGGAAAACAAAGTAAAGCGTGGGATCAGGCAGAGAACCGCAAACATACAATAAAAGCTGTAATGCTTGCAACACTTATAAAATAAAAGAGAAGCAAAAATGGGAATTTTTGACAGATTAGGCAGTATCATCAGCAGTTATCTCAACGATTTCGGAGATCAAACTTCAAGGCAGTACGGATCGTCTAACACAAGCAGCGATCCTGATGTTAATGCGGCATTTGAAGAGTTAAACGATTTTTTAAATAACAAAGAACCGCGAAAGACAGATAATGCGTCTAACAATAGTTCCGCTCAATCAAGATATTCTTCAGCGCACGACCCGAATATTCCGCCTGAAGAATTAAGAGCTGACTTTGAAAAATTAGAAGTCCCTTTCGGAGCGGACGAGGAAACATGCAAAGCGGCATTTAAAAGATTATTAAAAATTCACCACCCCGACCGTCATGCAGGGCACGAAGGCAATTTTAAAAAAGCGACAGAAAGAATGGCAAGGATCAACGCTTCTTATGACAGAATAGAAAAATGGCGGCAATCGATCGGAAAAAAATAATGGAACAAACAAAGATTGATACATCATTTAAAATTTATACAGACGGCGGCTGTTCCGGAAATCCGGGACCCGGCGGATGGGCATATGTCTGCATTATAAAAACTTTTCAAGGCTGGCACATAACCGCAAAAAACAAAGGATCAGAAAAAGATACAACAAATAACAGAATGGAATTAACAGCTGTTATACAAGCGCTGCGTGCATTTAAAAATATGGACAATGTTCCGCGCAATGCCGCAGTATACACAGATTCACAATATGTGCAAAAAGGGATTACAGAATGGATACGTACATGGAAAAGAAATTCATGGCGGACAAGCGATAAAAAACCTGTTAAAAATCAAGACTTATGGATGGAACTTGATTCACTTGCAAGCGAATTTCAGCTTCAATGGGAATGGGTAAAAGGACACGCGGGAAACGAATACAACGAAATGTGCGACGCAATGACGCAAGAAGCAATAGGGGAAATAAGATAATTTTTTAATCCTATTGTATTCCTATTCAACAGAGATGATTGTAATATTTCGCAATTCCCTGCGTATACCTGCCGGCATTCCGTTTGCGAAGGTTAGTTCTTTTATAGTTTCTGCGGCTTCTACAGTAACTCTACGGTGCTGCAGATTGTGAAGTTTGTTCATTTCTTCTTTTGCAATATACCATTCTTTTTCTGTGCCTGTAATAACAAGTTCAGGAAAGAGAGCAGAACCTGTAAGCCGCACAATTCCTGTTACCTGTATAGTTGGAACTTCTTTTTCCTTGCTTCCGAATGAAAATAACAAAACAGAGATAAGAAAAAATATTAAAACAATTAAATATTTTTTAATCATAATAAACCTTTTTATTCAATGTTAATTATTATTGGTTTTCTGTTATAAGTTCTTTGCCTTAATAAATCTTCAGCGCCAATTCTGTAAGGAAACGTAGTTTCAGATAACACAGATCGTCCAAATGAAAGAAAGGAAGCGATTGCACCGGCAGGTTCACCTGTTGTTTTTCCTATTTCGGTTCTGCCGAATATATTGGTGTTTTTATTATATGTAAGCATAATACTGTCAGGTATAAAAGAATTATTTATTATATCTGTAAGATAAACATTATTTATATTTATTCCCTGCCCTAAAATATTTGGTTCTGTACTAACTTTACTGTAAACCCCTTCTCCGGGAGCAAGCTTAACGCTTGTTTCTATTTTATTCGGAGCAGGAACAAAAATATTTTTTAAATCAGGATCGTTTTTATAACCATATTGACTGTAGGGATCATTGATATAATTGGCTGCAAGCCATGTTTTAAGCAAAGCGTCCCAATCAGAATAATTAATCATTGCGGCTAACACAGCGTTAAAATCGTAATGCTCAGATGAAATAATATCTTTATAAACAGAAATATTTGTTTGTAATCTTAGCCACTGAAAAAAAAGATAGACCGTTGCATAATCATCTAAAAGCGCATAAGAGCTTTCATTTTCTCGGTTATCCCATACAAAGAAATTATTTCCTTTATTTATTAAACCTTCATTACCCTTACTATTTCCATTATTTTGAAACCAATTGATACGCTCTTTTGAATGACCTGAATAAACCCATTCAGCGGCGGCAGAAAGACCTTCATCTACCCATGTATCCATAAGCATCACGCCTTCTTCATAAAATCTTTCTATAATACTTGTAGAAAAATTCATTAAATGCTGCATCTCATGTGCAAGTGTATTAAATGTTTCTTCTAACGGTACATAAGTTATACTCGGATATGTATCTAAATAGATCATGTCGCGGTAGTTAGATCTATATTCGTTTAATAAATTCCCGCCCCAGAAATATCCTGCGATATATGCATTATATTTATCTTTTATATAATTATCTTTTATATCCAGAAGGAGAATACATAATTTATCATCTCTGTCTCCCAGCCAATCTGCGAATTCCATAATATTAGAGAAAGGTAAATCATTGAAATAAAAATCTTTAATACTAAAAGTGCTTACCATTTTCTGGTAAATAATTTCATCATATTCATTTGCTATATTTTCAGCCTGCTTAGAAGTTATCCCGGAACCTATTTCCGCCCAAACATTGCAATGTGTACCTTCATAAAGCAATTCTGCATTAACATTATAATATTTATCTGTTTTAAAATTTTTCGCCCAAAATCCGCTATTATCATTAGGCAGCAAACCGCATGAAAATAAAAACATACAGAAAATAAAAATATTAAAAAATAACTTTTTCATTATTTCCCATGACACATTTTATATTTTTTTCCGCTTCCGCACGGACAAGGATCGTTGCGCCCAACCTTTGGCTGGCTGCGTACTACAGTTGCGCCTTCAGGACGGCTTGCCTTTTCCATTTGTGATTGTTGCTGCGAAGGAGAGCCTCCTGCAAAAGAGCCCATGCTGGCGTGGCTTGCCGATTGATTTGTTCCGATAGAGCGGTTCATTGGTCTTCTTTGAGTGCCTTCTGTTACTTGAATACGGACACGATGCAAATGAGAAGCAATCTCCTGCCTGATTTCATCTATCATTTTATCAAATATTCTATACCCTTCCAGTTTATATTCTGTAAGAGGATTCTTTTGCGCGTAATGGCGCAGGTAAACAGCTTCCCGCAGCGCTTCCATGTTTTCAAGATGATCAAGCCATTTGCGATCGATGGCATGAAGATAGCGGTCGCGGATTATTAAACAAAGATAATCATGTCCGATAAGCGCTTCTTTATCGTCCATGTCTTTTTCTAAACCTGCAACAATTAATTTTTCCAGCACCTCAGAATTTTTAAAATCGCTTCCTGCGGCTGTCAATGTAAAGCCGAAATTAACAAATAAATTTTCTGTTAAGTTTTTTACCGCTGTATTCATGTCCTGTCTTGTTAATGCATTAAACTCATCAATCATGTCTGCTACAATCGAAGCTGTTGCATTATTAACACGCATTTTTAATTGCTGATCCAAAAGTATCGCATCACGCTGTTCGTAAATATATTTCCGCTGCTGATTTAAAACATCATCGTATTCAAGCAAATGTTTGCGGATTTCAAAATTGCGCTCTTCTACTTTTTTCTGTGCGTTCTCTATACTTTTATTCAGCATTGGGTGATTAATCGGATCTCCGCCTGTCATGCCTATCCTTGACATAATGCTTTTCATCCGCTCACCGCCGAAAAGACGCATCAGTTCATCGTCCATAGAGATAAAAAACTTACTCTTTCCGGGATCGCCCTGCCTGCCTGAGCGTCCGCGAAGCTGATTATCAATACGGCGGCTTTCATGGCGCTCTGTCCCGATTACATAAAGCCCGCCTAAGGATTTAACCTCTTCATAATCTTTTTTCCATTTTTCAAATTCTTCTTTGTAAATAATCTCGTATTGTTCAGGGGTTGCATTCGTCCCTGCACGCCGCCTTGCCCTTGATTCGGGATTGCCTCCCAATTTTATATCCGTACCGCGCCCCGCCATGTTAGTTGCAATTGTAACCGATCCTTTCGCGCCCGCTTCTGCAATGATAAGTGCCTCGCGCGCATGATTCTTTGCGTTTAACACTTCATGACGCACTCCCCTGCGCGAAAGAAGAGCAGAGATTTTTTCTGACTTTTCGATAGAGACTGTCCCTACCAGCATGGGCTGACCTTTTTTATTCGCTTCTGCAATCTCATCACATAACGCTTTTAATTTATCATTTTCGTTTAAATAAACTTGATCATCTTCGTCATCACGGGCAACAGGCAGGTTTGTAGGAATTACAATTACATCAAGTTTATATATTTTATTAAACTCTACAGCTTCAGTGTCTGCTGTTCCTGTCATACCTGATATTTTTTTATAAAGCCTGAAATAATTCTGAAAAGTAATAGTTGCAAGCGTTCTGTTGCGCTGTGCAATTTTTATACGCTCTTTCGCTTCAATAGCCTGATGCAGCCCGTCTGAATAACGCCTGCCGTGAAGAATACGTCCTGTAAACTCATCTACAATTTGAACAAGACCGTCTTCCACTACATAGTCAACATCAATATGAAAAAGTTTATGCGCGCGCAAAGCCTGAGTAAAATAATGAATGTATTGAAAGTTTTCTTCGTCTACTATTGAGCCTTGTATCAAATTCTTTTTTTTAAGCAATTCTTCGATAGCAGCCTGCCCCTGATTACTAAAAGAAATACTTTTATTTTTTTCGTTTATTTTATAATCGCCGATAACTTCTTCGCCTCTTGTTTCATCAGGATATTCGCCGTCTTCTTTTTTTTGTATCTCCTGAAGCGAGCCTATAAGTTTATTTACTTCTGAAAATTGATAAGTATCGTCCTCTGCAGCACCTGAAATTATTAATGGAGTGCGCGCTTCATCAATCAATATAGAATCAATTTCATCTACGATACAAAAATTATGCGAACGCTGAACACGGCTCTCTGTATCGCGGTGCATATTATCGCGCAGATAATCAAAACCAAACTCGTTATTTGTTCCGTAAGTGATATCGCAATTATAATTTTCTTTGCGCTGTTCATTATCCATATTGGAAAGAATTGTCCCTACAGTTAAACCAAGATAAGCAAAGATAGGGCGCATCCACTGAGCATCGCGGCTTGCAAGATAATCGTTTACAGTAACAACATGAATACCGTCGCCCGGAATTGCGTTTAAATATGCGGGAGCTACAACCATCAAAGTTTTACCTTCGCCTGTTTTTAATTCAGCAATTTTCCCGTGATGAAGAACAATTGAACCTAAAACTTGCGTATCATAAGGACGCTCTCCAAGTGTACGCCTTGCAGCCTCTCTTGCCAACGCAAAAGCTTCAGGCAAAAGACTATCAAGTTTCTCCCCTTTTTTAAAACGCTCGCGGAAAAGCTCGGTGCAGCGCGGGAATTCTTCGGCTGAAAGAGCGGCAGCCCATGATTCTTTTTCATTAACTTTATGCAGTATCGGAAGAATGGCTTTTAAATCACGCTCATGCTGAGAGCCGAACAATGCCTTGACAATTTTCTCGAACATTTGGATATTCTAGTGCATTTTTAAAGATTTAGCAATTACTTAAAATTAAAGGATTAGTCTTCGTTGACTAATATTACTTATTTTGTCAATATAATCTTATTACAAGAGGTTAGCAAATGTATACAAAAAAACGTTCGGACGGAACTTATCTGAAAAACTTGCATTTCTTTACACAGATGCTTCCGTATCTGATGCCGACAAGAACAGATGCGGTTATATATTTTGAAACCGAATTTGATGTAACAGAAACTTTAAAATATATCCGCAAAAAAAGAAACGAAAGTAATTTAAAAGTCAGTATGTTCTATCTTATTTTATATGCAACAATCAGAGTTATAGCGCAAAGACCGAAATTAAACCGCTTTGTATCAGGACATCGTTATTATCAGCGAAACAGTATTAAATTTAATTTTGTAGCAAAACGCGAAATGAGCGATGACGGGGAAGAAGTAAATGTAACTATGACTTTTTCTCCGCTATTAACTCTGGAAGGCTTTTGCAATAAAATCCATGATCATCTTTTAAGTATAAAGAAAGGGGAAAAAACAGATTCTGAAAAAACAAATTCTTTTTTCACAAGACTGCCGCGTTTTGTTGTCAGATTTGCAGTATGGTTTTTAAAATATCTTGATTATCATAACGGTTTGCCTAAATCTGTAATTAACTCGCTTCCTTTTTGGTGTTCGATATTTTTTACAAATGTAGGAAGTGTTGGAATAGACGCTCCTTTTCATCATAACTTTGAAATCGGCAACTGCGGTATTTTTTGCGCAATAGGCAAAATACGCAGAGAAAATATTCTTAAAGCAGACGGAACAATTGATAAACGCGATAAAGTAAAAATTACTTTTACTTATGATGACAGAATCACAGACGGTATTTACTGCGCACGCGCAATTGATATGGTAAAAGACCTTGTAGANAATCCTGAAAAACTGGAAACNCATCTTGAATTAACACAAGAACAGCTGGATTATCTGAAACTTGCAAAGAGTGAATTAGTTTTATAAAAATNTTTATTTAGGAAGTTTAAAATGTACGAAAAACTACCTTGGCTAAGCCGATACGGGCAAACCCCCGNAAGTCTGGATTACCCTCCTCTTTCAATTTTTGCAATGTTCAAAAAAGACAGCGAGAAATGCCCTGATTTAACAGGGTTGATCTTTTTCGGCGTTAAAACAACAAAGGCGGTATTACTTAAACAAGTTGAACACATAAGCCGCAAATTTGCAGAGATAGGGATTAAAAAAGGCGATACAGTTTTAATTTGTCTGCCCAATACCCCTCAGGCTGTTGTATCATTTTATGCGCTTAACAGGTTAGGTGCAATTCCCGCTCCTATTCACCCCTTATCTGCACCTGCAGAAATTGAAAGTTATGCGAAACTTGTTTCTGCAAAAACGGCAATCACTCTTGACGGATTTTATCCGCGCTTTGCCGCAGTACAAGACAATATAAAATTTGAAAAAATAATTGTTTGCTCTTTAAAAACAGAGATGGGATTAATTACAAAAATAGGTTTCTCTCTTACACTCGGCAGAAAAATTAAACCCGTTCCGTATTCTTCTTCAGTTTTAAAATGGACGGACTTGCAATGGAAAGAAGGCATCGAACTCCCGGAAATTGAAAACCCCGATCCGCTTGGCGCAGACGAACTGGCTCTCATTTTATTTTCTGGCGGAAGCACAGGAGAGCCTAAGGCTATCATGTTATCAAATAAAAATATTAATGCACTTGCAATGCAGATGGACGCAGGAGGCGGACCTGTCTGTCCCGGCGATAAAATGCTTTCGATACTTCCGATTTTTCACGGTTTCGGTCTTGCTGTCGGTATTCATGTAATGCAGATATCATCGGGCACTTGTATTTTAGTCCCGAAATTTAAAGCGGATACAATCGCCGCCTTAGTAAAAAAATATAAACCGCATTTTATGGCGGGTGTCCCTTCTTTATTTGACGCGCTGACTGCGGATAAAAATTTTAAAAAGCTTAAACTCGACTCATTTAAAGGTTTATTTTGCGGCGGCGATTCATTAAGCCCTGAAATTAAAAAACGCTTTGACGCAGTTTTAAAAGAAGGCGGAAGCGGAATTATGTTACGCGAAGGATACGGTCTTACAGAAACCGTTACCGCCTGCGCCATCACTCCGCGAAGCGAATACCGCGACAACTCTTTCGGTGTTCCATGCCCTGACAACCGGCTTAAAGTAGTCAAACCGGGAACAGAAGAAGAATGCGCGCCGATGGAAGACGGAGAAATATGCGTATCGGGACCGACTGTCATGATCGGTTATTTCAATGATCCGAATACTTCCGCACAGGTGATGAAAAATCACAAAGACGGGCGCACATGGATTCACACAGGCGATGTCGGCTGCATGGATGCAGACGGTTTCTTTTATTTCAAACAGCGCGCCAAACGCATCATCAAAAATGCAGGCATAGCGATTTATCCTTCTCAAATTGAAAATGTCCTAAACAAACACCCTGCAGTCCGTATCTCCTGCGTAATCGGCATACCTCATGACAGCAGAGGCGAAGATCCGAAAGCGTTCATTAGATTAAAAGACGGAATCACAGGGACAGAAGAACTAAAACAGGAAATAATCGATTTTTGCAAAAATGAGCTGATGCCCTATTCGCGCCCGCGGATTATCGAATTTCTGGATAAAATGCCGATGACCAATGTCGGTAAGGTTAATTTTAAGGAATTGGAAGATCGGGAGAGGAAGAAGTAAACGATTTTAGAAACCCTCGTTTTAATTCCGTATTCGCAGACTCTCATGGCAATGTATATACAAGCACATTTTTTATATTGACACGCTATACGGTTGTATAGTATAATTAAGGTATGTTATTCAGTATTAACGAGAATTCTTGCGAACACAAGCCTAGCGGTTTCGCATCGCCGGCGCAGGGTTACGAAGAACAATATATCGATCTTAACAGGCTTCTTATAAAGAATCCTCATTCAACTTATTTTTTCAAGCTGAACAGCAGTGATATGGAAGGAATGGGGCTTCCTATGGGCGCGCTTCTTGTTGTTGACCGCTCAAAAACTCCTGATTTTTTTTCAAAGGAAGCCATTGTTGTTATCCGCCGCGACAATGAATTTTTATGCCGCCTTATGACAAAACGCAGCGGTAAAATTATTTTCACAAACGGAAAATCTGACATTATTCCCATGTTCAATCCATTCAATAAAAACTCAATTGATAATTCAATCGATCAAACAGAAATTATCGGAGTTGTCACAGCTTCCATTAAATTGTACGCTTTATGATTTTCCATATCGACGGTAATGCGTTTTATGCCTCCTGCGAGCGGGTCTTCCGCCCGGACCTCGCGGACAAAGCGATTGCTGTCCTAAGCAACAATGACGGGATTGTTGTCGCTCTTAATGCAGAATGTAAAGCGCTCGGTTTTAAACGCGGAGATGTTTTTTATGAAGTTAAACACAATATGGAAAAAAAAGGCGTTGTGGTTTTTAGTTCGAACTATACTTTATACGCCGATATGTCTGCAAGAATGAATCTAATTTACAATCATTTCGCGCCCGATGTCGAAGTTTATTCCATCGATGAAAGTTTTCTTTTTTTTCCAAACTGGAATACAGACTATTCGGAGATTGGCATGGAAATAATAAAAACCGTAAAAAGAGACACAGGGATTCCCGTATCGATAGGAATTGCACCTAACAAAACTCTTGCAAAAATGTGCAACAAACTTGCAAAAAAACACGGTGGTATTTGTAATTGGCAGCATTTTGACAAGAGCGGACAAGATGCGGAATTGGAAAACTATCCTGTAGAAGATGTTTGGGGAATCGGTTATTCAAAAGCAAAATTACTAAAAAGACATGGGATTCATACCGCCCTTGATTTAAAAAATTATCCGCTTCTTAATGCCAAAAAATTTTTAACGATCACCGGTTTTAATACGGTGCAGGAACTGAACGGTATTACCGCCATCGATAAGATCGAAGAAAAGCCGCGCCAAGCAGTGATGGTATCACGCAGTTTTCAATCTCCTGTTTACGAACTTGATGAGATCATAGCGGCTTTGTCAGAGTATACTCAGGAAGCTGTAAACAGGATACGGGCGGGCGGTTTATCTTGTAAATATGTCAGCGTATATTTAATGACCAACGCATATGCGCAAGGCGATCAATATTTTAACAGCCTTTCTGCAGAACTCCCCTATTTGAGCGCATACTTGCCGGAAATTCAGTCGGTTGCAAACGAGCTGTTAAAAAGAATTTTCCGCCCCAATTATAAATACAGAAAAGTAATGATCGGTCTTACAGGTCTTACCGTTGATAATTGCCAGCAGTTTGATTTATTTGATACAGGTTACAACCGGAAAAAACTAAACGAACCGCTAATGAGGGCGTTTGACACTATCAATGAACGCTACGGACGGGGTACAATTAAACTTGCCTGCGGTTTAGGGCGGCAAGCGGCGCAGCATTCTGCATGGGAAATAAGGCGCGAATATTTATCGCCGAGGTATACCACTAATATTAACGAGATACCTTTGGTAAGATGAAAAAGAGAAATTATGAGTGAAATATTAATCGGCACAAGCGGATATGATTACCTTGAATGGAAGGGAGGATTTTATCCTGAAAAATTAGCGCGTAACAAATTCCTTGAGTACTATTCAGAACATTTTAACTCGCTTGAATTGAACGGCACTTATTACAGAATGCCCACAGCAGAACAAATGCAAAAAATGATTGAAAGATCGCAAAAACGCCTTAGATTTACAGTCAAAGCTTTTCAAGGTTTAACTCACGCTTTTATTCAGGGGAAAGATCATACTCCTCCCGGATTAATTATGAACCAATATAAGTTATTGGCAGGCGAATTTAAAAAAGCGATTGAACCTTTGTTAGCCGACAATCTGCTGTTATGTGCATTATTTCAGTTCCCGGAAAGTTTTCATTATGAAAAAGAAGAGCGCATTTACCTTGATTTGCTCCTTAAAGAAATTGCCGATATACCGGTTGTAATTGAAATGCGCAATTCAAAATGGCAAAATGATCAGGTTTATAATGCATTAAAAGAGAGAAACTCAGGATGGTGCATAACAGACAATCCCGATTTAAAAAATTTAATGAAACTTGATTATACTGTCACAAGCGATATCGCTTATTTACGTTTTCACGGCAGGAATGCAAAAATGTGGTATAACGGTGACACTGTTTCACGCTACGATTATTTATACAGCGATGAAGAATTGCAAAGCTTTGTTGAACCAATACAGCAATTACTTAAGAGAGCAAAGATTGTACAGTTGTTTTTTAATAATCATGCAAAGTCGCAGGCTGTTATAAATGCAAAAAAAATTGAAATGCTGTTGAAAGGAACTTAAGTTATAGAAAAAAATACCCAAATGCCGTTAAGACATTTGGGTAAATAATCATTTAGTTTCAAAATTATTTGAACTCATAAACAGATATAGTTCCTGAAATTTCGTTTGCGACAAAAATTATCGGGCGTTTTGTAGGACTTGCAGACGCTTCTACGGCATAAAGCCCCTCAGGACCAAGGTCGCCCATGTTTTTAAGTTCTGAACCTGAAAAATCGCGAGTGTTGATGTAGTCAGTAAATTCGGGTGCTGCCGGGTTTGAAATATCGTATAACATTATTCCGCCGATTCGTTCAAGACCGATGACAGCAAAAATATTTTTTCCGGCTTGCAGTGTTGTAATATATTCCGGTTCAGGTCCTTTTCTTCCGCTTCGGCTGTCTAATTCGTTGTTTGTATGCGAAGCGTTAAAATTATTAGGAAAATATTCAGCGGTACGGGTTTCAAATTCGTTGCCGCTGTCGTAAACTAATGCTGCTGTTTTTCCGCTTACATCCCAAATTGAAAAAGAACGCGCTCCGAATAAATATCTTTCACCGTCAACAAGTCCCTCTTTTAAAGAATTATTTATTGTGTCTATTCTGTTACCGTCAATATTAAACTGAAGAATATCATTGTATGCGCTGCTTCCTGAACCCCATTCGCGGGCATCCCCTTCATTCGCGGTTAATAAATAAGTTGATCCTTTAATTGTTACAACTGCAATCCCGTCAGGCTGATAAACGCCGTAAAGATTTTGCGTATTAAGTTCCGCCTTTCCGTTTCTCAAAACATCCAGACTGTTTTGCGGCAAGTTATGATTTTTAAAACCAAGACCGATTACAGATGTAAATTTTCCGTTTGCAATATCCAACACTGCAATCGCATTTGCTTCTTGTAATGCAATATATGCAGTACTGCTGTCTTCGCTTATTGAAATATATTCCGGCTCAAAATCCAGAGAAGGCGGAATTCCTTTATTTAAAATACCGCCGCTTTGAAGAAAATCAGCTCTTGCCTGCGCATTATCAAATGCTTCAAAACCTATAATGCGCGCTGCATGAGTTTTGACATTTACTATTGTGATTGTACCGGGAGGATCAATTTTATCTGCTCCGTATCCGTCTCTGGGCTCTCCTTCGTCTGCCGTAAGAATAAATTGTCCGTCAGGAGTAAAGCAGATCATATCCGGCTGAACTCCCGCTTGATAATGACGTATATATTCACCTTCATAATTTAAAAGAACGATATATCCCTGCTCATTAAAATTTTTATGATGAACAGCAAGAGCAATCATTTTATTTTTTGTGCTGACAGCAACACTTGTCAGATCGCCGTAATTAAAACTATTTGCTTCTCCCATTGCGTTTATATCAATGCGTTTGTATAAAGGCATTTCAATGAATCTGCCGGATCGCAAACCGCTTGCATCAACAATATCAAGACTGCCAAGAACACCGTTTACAAGGTATATTTTTTTATTATCATTGTTATACACAACAATTTCCGCAACGCCGCCGCTTTCACTGACGCTTCCTGTAGAATAACTCCCTATATAAGTCAATTTTCCATTAATACTCTGTTTAAGAGTTTGATTTCCTGATTGCGTTGATTGGCATGATATAAAAAGTATCGCAATAATTACAATTAAAATTAATTTGTTCAATAAAGCACACTGTTGTGCAATCCCTGTAATTTTCTTCATAATTTTCCTCCTGAAATATTATTATGAAAAAATATTATTTTTGTGTTAGGATTTTATTTAATTAATAATAAATATTCATTAAAAAGTGATTTATTATGAATCTTCCGAATTCGATAACTGCGTTGAAAGATACCGTTCGCCGGAATCAGGCAATATGGCAACAATAATGATAGAACGGTTTAATATTTTGGGAATAAATCCCGCACCTATACCCTGTATCCGGTGAGGTCCTGCCAATCCTCCTGAAAGAACAGGAGACGCGTCAGGTTCTACAGCGACTATTTTTACTGTTTTCTTTTTCTCTTTAAGAACTTCTCCCACTCCTGTGATAGTGCCGCCTGTTCCTACTCCAGCGACAAAAATATCAACCTGTCCGTTTGTGTCTTCCCAAATTTCTAACGCTGTTGTTTCACGATGAACCTGCGGATTGGAATGTAGATTTACCGCAGTCCGAAGGTCCTAACAGTTAGAAATTAAAAATAGTATATGTTTAATAGATTATAAGCCTAATAATTTTTTTATATCGGTTTCAATTATTTCAGGTTTTATTGTCGAGCTGCAGCGTTTTAATGTTTTTCCTTCTGCGTCAATCAGGAATTTTGTGAAATTCCATTTTATTCTTTTTGTGCCTAAAAACCCTTTTGTCTGGCTTTTAA
>WQSW01000031.1 GCA_009787695.1 Treponema sp. | reverse complement strand
CAATGACCATGCCCGATTCTTCGATCATTTTTCCGAATAAGTTACGCATCAAAGTAGACTCAGCGACAATAAGTACCGATATATTTTTCCCCGCTGATGATGCACCGGAGCTTAGAGATGAAGGCGCGTTTGAATCACGCTTTCCGCATTTTGAGCATAGCCCGTCTTCAAACAGATAAGAACCGCAAGAACTGCAATCCCCGTAAGCCGTTCCTGTACCGTTACAAATATTGCATTGAACTTTTAAATCCCCCTTTACAACTTTTCCTGAACCTTCACAAACTTTACATTTTTGTTCTTTGTACGCCATAAAAATCTCCTATTATATTTAATCTGCCTGTACAGACAGCACTATCTAAGATTTACTATCTCCCATAAAAAAGCAAAATGATATAGATAAAACGCTTGTAGTTATGGACTTTTGTTGCCTTTTCATCCCATTTCCGCTCATTGCCCTTCCCCTTTTTTCATGCTATATTTAATTTAAGAGGATAAATCAATGACTGAACGCGCTGTTTTGATAAAAGAAATTGACAAACTTCCCCCAAAGTATTTTGGCGAGGTGTTTGACTTTGTTGCCTATTTACAGAAAAAAACTCAAACCGAATATGAAAATGACGTTGACGGTTATAAAGCAATGGCTGCAGACACAAAACGCGAGCAGGAAGCGCAGGAATGGTGTAATGCTTATTTTGGACCCGTCTGTAATACATGAAACGCGGCAGTATATGGTGGGTTGAGTTCGACCCTTCTGTGGGAACAGAAATCAATAAAACAAGACCTGCGGTAATTGTCAGTAATGATATTGCAAACCAACATCTTACCCGTGTTGTCGTTGTTCCGCTAACAAGCAATGTATCTCGTATATATCCGGGTGAGGCTTTGGTAACTGTGGAAGGAAAAAAGAACAAAGCTATGACCGACCAGATTATGAGTGCCGACAAATCACGCTTAAAGAAGAAAATAGCAGAGTTGTCTGATGTTGATATAGTATTAGTTGAAGATGCCATGAAACGTTTTTTCGACCTCCAATAATTTTTTATTCTGCGTTGGCAAAAAATCAAAAAGTTTTATTACCTTCAGAATTATCCGAAAATTTTTTTTGCTGATTGATATCCGCCTCATCATTTTCTTTTTCCAGACTCTGAACAAATAGGTCTAATTTTTCGCGCCCTTCGTTATTTAACTTCGCGTAAGAGTCTGTCAAAACTTGAGTCTTATCCTTTTCGTCCATAATTCCCTCGCTTGGAGTAATAAAAATGAAACTTTTCTATGAAAATTTAAATTTTTTCATTGAAAATGTCAATATATCTAAAAATATCAATAAGTTATCACCTTGCTTTACAGATACTCTTTTGATACAATTTCTTCATGCTAAGAGGTTCTTTTGCTTAAACGGAGTTTGTCAAATCATGACTTTAAAATCAACAAAAGAGTTGCCGAAATACGAAAAAAAATGGAGCTTACACAGGAAAAATTCGCTGAACCTCTTAAAATCTCCTCCTCATTTCAGGGCGGCATTGAAACAAACCACCGCAAAGTCAACGACCGCCTAATAAAAATAATTTGCCTAACCTATGGTGTAAACGAAACATGGTTAAAAACAGGCAAAGGCGAAATGTTTGATACTGATAAAGACCCACGTCTTGAACGCATCATCAGAACCTTCAATAATTTTGAGCCGCAGCTTCAAGATTATGTAATGGAATACCTCGACTGGCTCACCTCTTACTACAGCAAGAAGTGAACTTTAAGCTGACACCGGATTTTTTATAAAGTTTTTTCCGGTTATAACTTACTGTGTTGTTTACTTCCATTAAATATTTAATCATAAAAATTATGATAACTCGAATCAATAAAATTAACCAAAATCTTTGCATTGCAAGCAGCTCCAAAATCAATATTACCTGAACAATACGGACTGTTCCAGACAAATTTTTCTGCCAAGATATGTCCTGAAGAAGTAATCCAGCGCGCTCCTGTTGAAAATTCAAGAGCCGCGATCCTAGTAGCTATATCAGCATTTTTAGATATTATTCTCTTGACTTCGGTAATAAATTCTTTAATAACCTTGTCAACCGCGCTTATTTTCTTTCCCTTCATATCGCTCGAAGTTTTAATAACAAGAAATACACAAAATGTTGGTACAAGCATTTCTACTTTATCTGTTAATCCCATTTTTTTTCCTTCTTCTGTTGGTAATACTTTCTAAATTTAATTATTACATTATAAAGAGCAAAAAATATATGTACAAAACGTGTGTAATTATGGACTTATGTTGCGTTTTTTTAGTTGCGGCAGATTAAATAACTTTTTAATTACAAGTTTTTTTAGTACAGGGAGAGACCCGATTCATAACTCTTCAATTTCTTTAATTGTTAAACCTGTCAATTTAGAAATAGTTTCAATAGGTAAATTCATTTGTAATGCGTTTTTGGCAATTTCAATAGTTGTTTGTTCTCTTTCAAATCTTAAAGCTGACGCTTCGTTATGACGCGCCATAGAGCGCAGTCGTTCCAGTTCTTTGAATTCGGGGGAGACGGTTACCGTATTGTAGGCGTTAATGGCTTCTTCCATAATTGATACCTTCAATGATTTAATTTTATCTAACTCTTCTTGTGTGTTTGCTTTAAACAATGCTAACCATAATTTTAACATATCTTTGTCGGTTATGTCATCAGGAAGTTTTTTTAATTCAAAGAAATGCAGAGTCATTTTATCGGTTAATTCTTCGTGTCTTGTTATTTCAAGGGGGCGGAATTCCGAGTGAAATTCTTTGCATTCCAATTGATTAAAGTATATTATACTAATAATTACAGTACGTGGCAGTTTTATATAATCACTTCCGCTTTCTAATGAATTAGAATACACTCTTGACCATTGAAATAATACTCTTTCGGGATAGTCTCCCTCGTCTCTGACTTGAATTTCAAGTGTTATCCTTTGATCGTTTACCATCATATTAATATCAAGACGGCAGAATTTATCACCTACCGCTTCGGATGGCATTTCGGGGTTTGTAATTTCAAATCGGCTTATGCTTTTTTTTGATATTTGCAATAGTTCACTGACTAAATCTTTTAAAAGATCGGGATTTTTCACGAATAGTATTTTGAAAAGCGTATCAGTTTTGAATGTGTATTCCAGTTTGGTCATTGTTTACTCTCCAAGTAATAAAATAAGAAGCGGAAAACAGATCACTCCCTGACACTTTTTAATTTTAAAAAGTGTCACATATATATGGGTTACAAATGCGTGGCGCTTGACTGAAAACGAAAAAATTTTGAAAAAAATTGAAGAAAAATTTTATTTAACTATACATTTTTAAAGCGGTTTTAACTGGGATCGATAAATTAAAAACCAATTCCGGCTAAAACCATCAATCTGAATTATCAATCTCAAAAACATTTTCTGCTAATGTTATTACTCTTAAAATTGTAAGTGCACCCGTTTTATCAACATTAACATCAAGACGGTATATTTCGTCCTTGCAAGTCGCGGTACATGAAGCGGTGAAACTTTCGTCTTGATTTTTTATTACTTCCATCGGGCGATACCATTCATTAATTATTTTTTGAATTTCAGGACGTACTTTTTTACTGATATATCCTTCAGTCGGCGCTTCTTTTATATAATATAAATGATTTCCCCAATTCCATTTCAGAGCAAAACGTATGTACTGCCTTACGGTGTTATTATTAATAATAAAATATTCCCTGCAATGGTTATATATATTTTCAAAAGTACAATCGTAAATTTCCCAATTTTTATATGAAGGCTTTGCGGTTTTTTTAAGACGGGCAAAAAAATCATTTTCATGAGGAGGATGACCGGGTACTCCGCTTCTTCTGGAAGCGTTATAATGTTCAAATTCACAAAGAAAAGAATACTGACTTCTCTTGATTGAAGTCTTATCAAAAGAAAAATATTCGTCCTCATAGTATGGATTTTTTTGAAGGGCTTTTATAAATGATTTTAAATTTTCTTTTGATAGACCTTCCGATATTCCGCCTAAAGCTGATGTATGATTCCATTGGCTTACAATTCCTAAAGGCGGCTCAGGCGGAAGTTCCATCTTTGAAATTTCTTTTTTATATTTACCGTTTGTTTTATTTATTTCAACAAGGAAAAAATTTATTTTTCTTTCCATTGCTATTATAAAAGCTTCGTTTCTATTGTAGCGGCTGCATAAAAATAAATCATCGGTATAAAAATATCCTTTTCCGCCGTAAGAGCCGTCATAGGCGATCAATTCTTTTTTGGAAATGCCTGCCGCATAAAATTGACAGGTTTGGATTTCCGTTTCTGTTACCTGTTTTTTCTTTTTATCATGTTTTTCTTCTGTCTTCTGATCTAAATAATCATCATTAGAAATTTCGATGTTATAATTTTTACCGGTTTTTGTTATGGTAACACGATAACTTTTCAATTTAATTTTATTTGCTTTTTCATACTCATCAATGGCTTCGTACGTAGAAAATAAAAAATAACGGTTACAAATATTTACATCATCTGTAAAATAATTTCCGTCTCCTTTGGAATCAAGTTCGTCATAAGCAAGAAACTCTTTTTTGGATTTTCCAATTGCAGAGAAAGTGCAAACAAAGTTTGTGCAAACTTCGTTTTTAACTTCCTCTGCAAGTTCTAAATTTTTCTTTTCTTTGCCCATCTTTATTTAACATCAGCCAAAGATTAATCATCCGGTAAAATATCGTTAAAAATTAAAACTGTCTGACAGGACGGATACGGCGCTGCTTCGCTGCGTTTTGATTATCATGTTTGCCGTCATAAAAATTTATATACCATGCTCTGTAAGAACCCCATGTATCTGTCCAAGTTGATGAAGACCAGTATTCTTCCGGTTTAATATTTCCAAGCCCGCGCATATACAAGTTGCCGTACATAAAATTTAATTCGTCTCTGGACGGTAAAAACCAATCATCAAAGCCGCCTGATTCGTATATTTCACAGCGCTGAACTGCCCAGCCGAAACCGCCGCCTCTCGCATGCGCTACTTGCATAATATATTCTGTGTTGTATTTTCCTTTGCCGACTCCACGTCCGCTGTCACCCATTGTTTTTTCCCATGACTCATAAACACTTTTGGGTAACGAATCCAGTTCTGCTCCCGATAAAAAAATAGAAGGTCCTAAATCTTCAAGTGCGGCTTCCAAATATCTCCAGCCGCCTATGCTGTTGCCTTTATCGTAAAAAATTAAACCGCCTGCAGGACCGGTATCACCGATTTTGTAAACAGTTGCTGCCTGTCTTGTTGTATTTGATGCCGCTTGCGTTGTCTGTCTTGTATTGCTTGACGCAACTGATGTACCGCTTCTGCTTCCTCCTGAAGAAGATTTCAATAATGCCATTATTGTTTTACCTGCCGATATATTGCGGTTATACTGAGCTTGTACCTGTGCGGTCTGCACATTCAAAGCTCTAATCCTCATACGGTAACGGTCTGCAAGTTCGCTTATCGCACCGGAAATAATAAATTGCGCTTCAAAAAATTTACCGATAGCAAGAGCATCCCTGTCGTTAACCTCGCCTGAATGCTGAATATTTTGTTCGGCACGAATCATATCAAGCTGCGCCCGATCTACAACGGTAAATATCCTGTCATTAACTGCGTTTGAGATTAATTCATCAATAATATAATCCGATAAAGCCTCAGAATCAGACTGCATATTGAGTATGACAATTTTGCTGCCTCTCGGAATATTATCGTTCAGATAATCCGAAGCGTCTCTGATAGCCATATCAAGTTCGTCAGGGGCGGTGGCAACTGTAGCGCAATTTGTTAATAACGCTATAATTCCAAAAATCAAAATTAGTTTTTTCATAACATCTCCTTAAATTTTTTTATTGAGTACTTACAACGCAGTTTCCTGCATACTTTCCAAATCTAATTATTATTATAAATAAGCAAAAAAGATATATACAAAACGTGTGTAATTATGGACTTTTGTTGCGTTTTTTATTATTACTTGATTTTTATACCTATTATTATGGAGAAAAAGCGGTAATTTTAGACTTTTTTCCGTTTTAAACAGATTGAAAAAAATTACGGGCAAATCCTGTTTTGCAATTCATATGCATCAGAACGTGCTGCTTGTTCTTTCTTCATTTTAGCTTTGCCGAAATCTCCTTCGCCCATAAATTTATCTTCATACCAGTATCCGTCTTGTACTCTTCCGTTTGCGTATGTAAGAATTCCTCTGCCGTCTCTTTTATTTGTGGTAAATTCCCCTTCGTAGACATCGCCATTTTTATATGTTAATTTTCCTTTGCCGGAAACTTGATCGCTTGAAAACTCACCTTCGTAGACATCACCGTTTTGACGTGTCACTTTTCCTATACCATGTCTTCTGTTGAAACTAAAATCACCTTCGTAGACATCGCCTGCTATACCGCGAAACATTTCAGTTGATTTCCCCTTACCTTCTTTATAACCGTCAACAAAATCACCTTCGTATATGCTGCCGTATTCTGAAGTAAATTTTCCTTTGCCGTTTATTTCTCCGTTAATAAAAACGCCTTCGTATACACCTTCGTACTTAACGGTCAGTTTTCCCTTGCCGTTGGGTTTGCCGCGTGAAACCTCACCTTCGTAAATAGAACCTCTTTCTAATTCCAATGTTTTTATTGCCATATATTTCTCCTTTTATTTTAGAATATTTTTATTTACAAAGTGTAATAAAATTAATTTTTCTTAACTCTTTTTAATATAAAATCAAACTTTTCTTTGAGTTTTCCCAATTCTTTTATATAAAAAAATTTATATGAGTATTGTTCATAGTTTTTTTTATTTTTTGGATATTCATAATCATCATAATGTTTATTCTCTTTTTTTTCTTTTTCTTCTTCTATAGTAATTACTTTTATAATTTTATATATTTGATGCAGAGTTAAATTAATCTCTAAACTATCATAACTTTCAAAATTTTCTCTTTTATGATTGAATAATTGTTCTATTTTATCTAACTCAATTTCCTCTAATTTAATAGCTTCATCTTTATTATAATTATTTGTAAATTCATCTCTATCTAAATAATTAAATATTGCATGTCTGATTGATTCTATTTCCATTCCGTTAAACCATACTAAAAGAGTGTCCTCTTTGCTTGATTCATTTGTTTTTTCCATTATTAATTCCTTATACTATTCATAATGAATAATCAAATTTTTATTTTAGTAATTAACTCTTTAATAATTTTATTAAATCCGCTACCCGCGTGCACTCACCGGAATGTACTTCTGCTGTTTTGTCACCGACTTGTATGCAGGGCGGATGATCTTTCCGTTGTTAACAAGTTCTTCGAGTCTGTGGGCGCTCCAGCCTACGACACGGGCTACTGCAAATATCGGTGTGAAAAGTTCTGTCGGTAAATCTAGCATGCTGTAAACAAAACCGGAATAAAAATCGATGTTGGCACTGACGCCTTTGTATATCTGGCGTTTTTCTCCGATTACTTTCGGCGCTAAATTTTCCACTTTTGAATATAAAATATATTCATCCTGACGATTTTTTTCTCTTGCAAGCTGTTCGACAAATTGACGGAAGATTGACGCTCTTGGATCGGATAATGAATAAACCGCATGACCCATGCCGTATATTAAACCGGATTTATCAAACGCTTCTTTGTTAAGCAGTTTAAAAAGATAGGCGTTAATCGCATCATCATCTTTCCAATCAGAAAGATTTTCCATCATGTCGCGGAACATCTGCACTACCTTGACATTCGCGCCGCCGTGACGCGGTCCTTTAAGAGAACCAAGTGATGCAACAACTGCAGAATATGTATCTGTATGAGACGATGTTACTACGTGATTTGTAAATGTTGAGTTGTTACCGCCGCCATGCTCAGCGTGAAGCACAAGGGCAAGGTCTAAAATACGCGCTTCAAGGTCTGTATAACTGGAATCGGGGCGCAGCATATAAAGAATATTTTCCGCAATAGAAAGATTTCTCTGCGGTGAATGAATCACAAGGCTTTTGTTCTCAAAATAATGACTGTAAGATTGATACCCGTAAACAGCAAGTAAAGGAAACTGCGCGATAAGACGAATCGATTGAAGCAATACATTTTCGATTGAAATGTTATCTGCATTATCATCATAAGCATAGAGGGTAAGAACGCTTTTTGAAAGAGAGTTCATCATATCCTTGCTGGGAGCTGTCATAATTGTATCGCGCACAAAATTTTCAGGCAGTTCGGAAAAATCTTTTATTAAATCAGAGAATTCTTTAAATTCACTCTTGTTAGGTAAATGCCCGAATAAAAGAAGGAAAGATGCTTCTTCAAAACCAAAACGGTTTTCGTCTAAAAAACCTTTAACAAGATGTTCTATATTAATACCGCGGTAAAAAAGTTTGCCTTCGCATGGAACAAGATCACCTTCTTCGATTACATACGAAATTATTTCAGAAATTTCTGTAAGACCTACAAGAACACCCTTTCCGCTTATATCGCGAAGCCCGCGCTTTACTTCGTATTTCCGATAGAGTTCATTGTCGATAACTCCGCGCTCAATCATTATCTTTGAATACTTTTCAATAAATTGATTTAAATTGTTATCCATGTATTGATTATATCATGAGAAAAGAGAGCTGTCACCAATAAAAAAGGTTATTTAATCGAATAAAACGGCGAACCAATGCCTTGTATCGGACTGCTCTTGGTCAATTAAGCCAATATTAATTTTTGCTGTAGTTTCTGCAACAAGCCATCTGTCTTCATTTGTTTCAAAGCGCGCGCCTGTACCGGGTATATCTGCAAGACCCATCGCATGGCTGTAATGATGAGAAAGCATGATCGCAGAACGGATATTTGCACGGGAAAGAAGAATTGCAAAAAGCACAGCGCGTGTATCGCAATCGCCTCTGCCTTCCGTAATTGCAGTTACAAGATTAATAAAATCGCTGCCGCTTAAATCCCGCTCATAATTAAAACCTTGAACAAATGCAAGTGATCTTTGCGCATATTCTCTTTTTTGAATATCTGTTGCAACAGAGTTCGCTCCTAAATTATTTGCAATAACACTTGCTGCATTTAATATGCGATCATAAGAGTCGCGGTAAATAAAACGGTAATAACGAATTGTCGCCGCCTGCAAATACGGCGTGTTAAGATATTGATGAAGAATTGCAAACTCACGTTCGATTAAAACTTGAGAAGCCTCAGCATCATTTTCGCGTATTGATGCAGTAAGCCCGCGCACGGCAAGAGGAGTGTTCTTTGCATTTCCGCGCGGAAAACTGTATTCGAGCAGAGGACCCGGATAGCGGAGTTCGGCTTCTGTCGGAGAGATAGAATCCAGCGCAGATAAATGAAATAAATCCATACCTTTGTTAGCCGCAGTTCCGTAAGAGAGGGCAAGCAACATCGGCTTTGCTGAAGCTGAGCCGGCTAATTCAACGGCAAGCGCCCATCCGTCATAATTNCCGAANTCCAGTTTCATAATCATNGCTTGTTTATCTCTGTATTGAAAAAAATCAACATCNCCGCGGTTGGAAAGTCTTGTTGTAATATCACTTGCCAAATCCTTTAAAGAATTGAAGCGTCCGTTATAGACAACAAGATCAAACATCAAACCTTGAGGATTACTAAATGAAAAGCGATCTTTTCCGTCTCCTTCGGTATAGTCATAACCTTCAGGAAGATCGATATAAAATCCCCAAGTCGGCGAATACAGGGATTCTGCAAATAAAGTTTGCAAACTCTGTTTGTGCGTAAAAAACAACGGTAATAAAATCAGAAAGAAAAACAATCTTTTCATGTTATAATTATCGGAATGAAAAACATAGAAATTCTCTATGAAGATGATTTTTCGATCATAGTAAATAAACCCGCAGGACTAGCCGTTCAAGGCGGAAAAGATGTAAAAACTTCGCTTGACAGGCTTCTTGCAGAAATCCGCACCCCTGCCCCGCTTTTGGTTCACAGACTGGATAAAGATACTTCAGGAGTTCTATTAGCCGCAAAAAACCGCGAATCGGCGGCGAGTTTCTCCAAAATTTTCGAAGGCGGAAAAACTAACAGAAAAGCTGTTAAAATTTATATCGCTGTTTGCAAGGGGCAGCCTGCACAAAACGAAGGCGTTATTAAAGAAGAATTGCAAATTCGCGGCGATATGAAGAAATCAGAAACTAGGTTCAAAGTTTTAAAAATAGGAAAAATAGAACAGGCAGATGATGCTGAAGCAGCGTGCACAGCTAAGGCAGAGTGTGACTACTCGGTTTTAGAAATCGAACTAGGCACAGGGCGTATGCATCAAATAAGACGCCACCTTGCAATGACGGGAAACCCTATTTTGGGGGACGATAAATACGGGGATTTTGCGCTCAACAAGAAATTGCATAAAACACTTAAACTCAAAAAACTTATGCTTCATGCATCGCGATTAATTATTAAAGAAAAATATAATATTGATGTTTGTGCGCCATTGCCTGAGTATTTTTCGCTTTTTATGGGTTAAAACCTGTTGATTAAAAATTTTAACAAAAAAATAATTTTTTTTCATTTTCGGTCAAGCGCCGCGCATTTGTAACCCATATATAGCTGTCACTTTTTTTAATCAATTGATTTTAAAAAGTGTCAGGGAGTGATCTGTTTTTACTCCTTATTTTAGAACTCGGAGAGTAAAAATGAAAAAATTGGAATACACATTCAAAACCGACAGGCTTTTCAAAACACTGTTTGTTAAACACCCTGACCTGTTACAACATCTGGTATCGGAATTATTAAACATCCGTCTGGAAAGTATAGAGCAATTTTTAATTACCAACCCCGAAATGCCCCCTGAAGCGATGAGGGATAAATTCTGCCGTCTTGATGTTAATATGATAGTAAACAAACAACGTGTTAATCTTGAAATTCAAGTAAAGAACGAAGGCAATTACCCGGAAAGAGTTTTATATCATTGGGCGCGTGAATATTCAACAGCGCTGCCGTCAAGTAAAGATTATAAAGTTTTACCGCGTACGATAATTATCAACATTATTGATTTTCCTCTGTTTGATTGTTCCGAATTTCACTCTGAATTTCAACTGCTTGAAGTAAGCCGCCGCGAACTTCTGTCAGATAAAATGTGTTTTCACTTTTTTGAACTGACAAAAATCCCTGATGACATAAACGCCGATAATATGTTACTATTGTGGTTAGCGCTATTTAAAGCTGATACAGAAGAAGAACTGACAAAAATAAAATCATTGGAGGTTAAAATTATGGATCAGGCAATTAACGCATATTACAATATTACAGCTGAATCGGAACTCCGCGAAAGAGAACGTTTATGGGAAAAAGCCCGCCATGACGAGGCTCAAGCTTTAAGTAATGCAAAAGAAGAAGAACGTGAAATATGGCAAAGCATTGTTGCTGATAAAGATGCGGAAATCGCTCAATTAAAAGCACAGTTGGAAGCGTTAAATAAATAAAATCTAGTAAATTCAAGAATTATTAATTTAGAAACTTATTATACGAGGGTAGAAAATATTATCATTTTTTTACAAGCAACCTTTCCAATTTATTCATCACTTTGATATACCAATTATAAATTGCATCTCTTTGATCTTCGCTGTTATCAAGTGCTGCTATATTTTCAATATCAAGGCGATCAAAACAGCCTTCTATGTTACCATACTTTTTTTCGCCTAATTTCTTTTTTAATTTGCTGTTCAGTAATTGAATGTATATATATTGTGAATCATCATTAATTATGCCTACCCAAAACAATTGTTCTTTTTTATCATTATAAATATAACTGCCGACCCAGCCGTTTTTTAATGATACATTTATCGGTTTGACCGAATAATTGTATATATCATAGGGCCAATTATCAATTAATAATTTTTCAATTATATTAATTGATCTAAGCGCCGATGAAATTGAATTGATATGTCTCTTTGCAAGTTTATATGAAGCCATATCGTTTTCCTCCAAATGTCTGTAAAAATTTTTTAAAATAAAATCGTTTGTACCGCCTACTAAATCACTGATTCTTGACCATATGATTCTATACTCAGGATTTTTTATGCTTATTATTCTTTTTGATAATAAATATACAGCGTTTATTCCTTTTATATTTTTATAATAATCTATTTGATTGATTTCTTTTCCATTATATGAATAGCTGTTTAACCTTGAATCAATTTTTACCTCTATTACTGTTTTCTTTCCTTTATACTCAATTAGTATATCCAGTATACATTCATTATCCCCAACACAAAAATTTTGCTGAGTTGTAATATTTAAATTTTTAAAATCGTCCTTTATTTTTATTTTAAAGAGATTTAATATCCATACTAAAATAATAGATTTACAATATTTTAAATAATTTAAAACAAACACAAATAATTCTGTCGTGTAGTTTTCTAATTGTAAAACTTTTGAGGTATTTTGATATTTTAATATTTTTACAAATGAATCAATGTCATTCATAAATAATATAATAAAATAAAATATTATAAAATGTCAATAGATAAAAGATAAAATCTTAATATACTCGCTATTTCTTTGAAATTTACTGACGGTTTTTCCTTAAATTGACCGCTCTTCCTTCATCGTTTTTTACTGCTTATATTCCCATATATACCATTTATAATTATCTCCTGGTATAGTAATACTTTTCGGTTCTTCGTATAATGATCCTTCTTCGTCTGCTAACTCGAAATAATTCCAGCCTTCTTTAACATTGATAGATTTATTTGTATTATTTTTTTCATCATATACTTTAATCTGACCGATGCCTGTTGAGTAAAATAACTGACAAATACCGTTTCCTTTTTGATCCTCACGGAAACGTCCTAACATTAATTTTCTTTCAGTTTCATCTTCAATAACAGGAAATATTTCAATTATACCAGATGGCTCACCATTAATTATTAATCCGTATATCTCTATATCATTAGGTATTTCAAACAATTTATAAATTTCAGAATCTTTAAATATTTGAAAATGTTTTTCAGACGGCGCATCAATTATTAAATTTAATTTTCCGTTAATAATTGAACCGGAAACATTTGCATCATCGTAATAAATTTTAGTAATGCTGCCTGTATACGGCGGATATGATTGTTCAGACATATTAAATGCAAAAACAACAGCGTCAATTATTTCTATTTTTTTCAGAACATTGTCATTTATGCCTTCATTATCAGAGCCGCAATCTTCGCAAGCACATTCGCTGCAGATGCAATCTTCACAAGCACAAATTTCTGTCTCACACTTGCAGCTGCTTTCATTTTTTTCTATATCACAAAATGTCATTGAAAATATCGTTGCTATTGATAAAATCAAAATTCCCAAGATACTAATACAATTATTTTTTTCTATTGTTTTTTTATTGCACATAACAAAATAATAAAAATAAGAAATAGCAAAGTCAAGCTTTTTTTATTTTTATTATCTTTATTTTTATTTATATTATTTTCCATACAATAAATAAAAATATTCTTTTATTTGATTAATTTTTTATATTATTCTCTTTTCATTAATATCATTATTTTCACCTAACAAATTAATTATTTTTTCTTTATAAATAAAGAGCAGACAGCAAAACTTGTTTTTGTTAAAAAACGACTGCTAATTGATTTATCAGATTTTTCCATGTATTTTCAATGTCATCTGCGCTCTGAAGCGGGGCGAAAACACCTCAATCAATATTAAATTTTTAAATACGAATTTCGTTTTTCTTTCCTTGACATTAATCATGATTTTGTGCTGAAATGAACTAATTTGGATCAAATCCAAAAATGCTATACATTTGTTAGGAGAAATAAAGTGATTGAACATCTTTTCTGGTTAGGTATCGCAGGCGCATTGATAGCGCTTTGTTTTGCATTTGTGCAAACCCGCAGAGTTTACAAATTCCCTGAAGGTAACGAAAAAATGATTGAAATTGCATCCGCTATCCGTACGGGAGCCGGTGCTTATTTAAAACGGCAATACACCACACTTACATGGTTTTTCGGAATTATGTTTGCAGTTCTCGGCGTACTTGCAATATTCGGATTGGTTAATCCGTTTGTTCCGTTTGCATTTGTAATCGGCGGTTTTTTTACAGGGCTTTCCGGTTTTATCGGTATGAAGGTTGCAACAAGAGCCAATTCGCGCACAGCGAATGCTGCAAAAGACGGGCTTAATAAAGGGCTTCGCGTAGCCTTTTCATCGGGAACTGTAATGGGTTTTACGGTTGCAGGTTTGGGGCTTTTGGATATTGCAGCATGGTATCTTCTATTAAGATTTGTTTTTAAAGTTAACCCTGATGATATCGCGCAGGTTATGATTTGTTTCGGAATGGGTGTTGCTTCTATGGCGATGTTTGCACGTGTCGGCGGCGGTATTTTTACAAAAGCAGCCGATGTCGGCGCAGATTTAGTAGGTAAGGTTGAAGCAGGCATCCCGGAAGATGACCCAAGAAACCCTGCCGTAATTGCAGATAACGTCGGCGACAATGTCGGCGATGTTGCGGGAATGGGCGCTGATCTTTACGAGTCATATACCAACGCTATCGTAGCGACATTTGCACTTGGTTATTCTGCAGGATACGGTTTTGCAGGGCTTTTATTACCTGTATTGATGGCTGTTGTCGGAATTATTACATCGATAATCGGAACTTTCTTTGTCAGGACAAAAGAACAGGCAACTCAGCAAAATCTTTTACAGTCTCTTCATATTGGAACATTTATTGCAGGCGGTTTATCCGCTGTCGCCGCATTGCCGCTAACGCTTTTTGTTGCAAATTCTGTCGGCGGGGCAATGGCGCATAACGCTTGGGGGATTTTCGCATCAATTTTAATCGGTATCGTTGCAGGTTTTATAATCGGCTATTTTACGGAATATTACACATCTGATCATTATAAACCGACACGAGAACTTGCAGAATCAAGTGAAACCGGCACTGCAACACTTATGATAGGCGGTATTTCTCTCGGTATGAAATCCACAGCGGGTCCTGTTTTAACAATTGCATTTGCTGTTATTTCATGTTTTTTAATTTGCGACGGTATGAATGATTTTTACACAGGTCTTTACGGCATAGGTATTGCCGCTGTCGGAATGTTGGCAACACTTGGTATTACACTTGCCTGTGACGCATTCGGTCCTGTTGCAGATAACGCAGGCGGTATCGCGGAAATGGCGCACTTGCCGGAAGAAGTCCGCAAAAGAACAGACGCTCTTGATGCGCTTGGAAATACAACAGCAGCAACTGGAAAAGGTTTTGCAATCGGCTCGACAGCGTTTACAGCTCTTGCACTTTTGGTTACATATAAAAATGTAGCGGAAGAAGCGCTGAAAAAAGCCGGCAAGATGGACAGACTGCTTGCAGACGGCACTCTCGATCTCAATATAATTTCTAACCCTATTGTTTTAATCGGGTTATTCCTAGGCGCAACCCTTGCTTTCATGTTCGGAGCATTAACAATAAGAGCGGTACACCGCGCAGCGCAAAACATCGTATTGGAAGTGCGCCGTCAATTTAAAGAAATAGCCGGTCTAATGGAAGGAAATGCAACACCCGATTATGCGAAATGCGTTGATCTTTGCACAAGAGGCGCGCAAAAAGAAATGATAATCCCATCGTTACTCGCAATTATTTCTCCGATAGCCACAGGTTTGGTTTTCGGTCCTGCAGGCGTTATCGGGCTTTTAACAGGTGTTATCGTAACAGGTTTCGCGCTTGCCGTTTACATGCTGACAGCAGGCGGCGCATGGGACAATGCGAAGAAGTACATCGAAGGCGGAAAACACGGAGGCAAACGCAGCGAATGTCATAAAGCCGCAGTAATCGGCGACACAGTCGGCGATCCTTTAAAAGACACTACAGGTCCTTCTTATAATATTTTAATTACACTCGCAGCGACTGTTGCAATTGTATTTGTAGGTGTTACTGTTGCGTTCTCTTTAATGTAAGAAAATTAACATTTATTAAACTAACATCTGATTTTAATCGGATGTTAGTTTTTTATTTATAATGACAAGAACACAAAAATAATATATCCTTATCAATTACAAGGAGAATCTCGTTATGAAGAAAATAATACTAACTATATTGGCAGCTCTTCTTTGCTCTTCAGCATTTGCACAAAATAAAATATCAGTTTACGATGCTGAAGGCACAGAGGTTTTTTCCTTTATTGAAAATACTGCCGATCCTGTTATGCGTCAATTGTCTTCTAATATTACTTCTAAAAGGCAGAGCAATCCTTCTGAGTTTGTCACTCTTCTTGCAGGATTTATTAACGAGAAAGCAAGCAGCGATTATGATCGTATTAAAAAAGCGCATGATTGGGTAACGTTAAATATCAGATATGACACACAATCATTTTTTTCAGGACGCTATTCTTCACAGGAAGCAAACGATGTTATAAAGAGAGGAAGCGCAGTGTGTCAAGGATATTCAGATGTTTTTAAAATGATCTGTGACGCGCTTCAAATAGAATGTATTGTCGTTACAGGTTTCGCGCGCGGATACGGCAGTAATTTATTTTCATATGAAGATACATCGGACTCAAACCATGCATGGAATATCGTAATAATAGACGGAAAAAGTTTTTTAATCGATTCGACATGGAATGCAGGTTATGTAAACGGCAGAAATTTTCAAGCAAGATATGAAACAGATTATCTTTTTGCAGACCCTTCAGTTTTTATTTATAATCATTTCCCTATTGTCAGTGCTTATCAATTAATAAATCCGCCTGTAAGCGCACAAGATTTTACAAATCTTCCGCATCTTAAGCCGCGTTTTTTTCAGGCGATTAACTCATGGACAGAGCTGCCGCGAATATCAGAAGTAAATCAAAATGATGAAATAGAAATGGAATTTACCGTAAATAGCGGATACGATTTCGCTTATCATATTTATACACAATCAGGAAGACAGATCAACCGTATATTCCCGTCAAGAATGAAAGTTTATAAAGTAAAACTTCCAAAATTAGAACCGGGCAAATATTTTTTACGCATTTACATTAAAAAGCAGGGAGAAAACCAATACTGGAGCTGCGGAGAATTTGGATTTAATGTGAAGTCTTAATTTTTTTATTTTTACATCTTTAGTTCATTCCTTGATCAAGTAATAAAAATAATATAAAATAAAAAATCAAAAAAGGAAAGCGATGAAAAAAGTAAATTGTTTTTATTTAATTATTCCGGCTCTAATACTTACTCTTTTTACTTCTTGTGATTTAGTAAATTATACATATGATTTTATTAATGAAACAAATCACATAATTACTATAACCGTAAACAAAGACTATCAAATAAAAGAAGGCGAAGATTTTACAGAATATAAAAAAAACCAGCCGATTTTATTATATGGATATAACACAGTGACAATTGTAGTAATAAACACAGATGCTCTAGATTTTAAATGGACAGCAGGAAGTAATTCAGCTAATTCAACTATAAGTTCCATTGTTGATGTTAACACAGCAACTTTTAAGGATAGGTAAAATGAAAACCAATAAAATTATTTTTTTGTGTTTATTCTTAATAACAATATTTTTAACAACAAACTGCGAAGAACCCGGAAATCTTAACGAGATATATTTATATCCAAAAAATTTATGGGGTGAATGGATTCGCATAGATAACGGTCATTTATGGTATATTGCAAGTAATTATATTAAAAGCGACGATTATAATGAATACATTTCCTACACTTTTAACAAACAATCTGCCAATGTTATTCAAGTAACAGAAAATTCTGCCCAGACAAAATTTTATTTATATGCATCAAGAGTACCAAACAGCAGTTTTAAAGCGTCTGTTGTGATGGACGATAATATATCTTCAAACTCTTTTAAGATTAATTCCAGAGCAGTTAAAGCACCCGGAGGAATGATAGCAAAAATTCCAAACGTAAATAACTCCGGAAACAGCCCTGTAGCTGTTACTGATAACGACGGTAATCTGGAAGTAGAAGGAATTATAGCAGGTGATGAATACGATGTAATTATCGGAAACGATACAGTCAGAATACAACCGAATACTGACGGTGATGATGTCGGAACAATAACTTTGATAAACGGCAATGGGTTAAGTTTTAAGGCATCAATAGTACCGGCAACATCAGATAATGAAATGATGGGATTATATTCTAATAGAGAATATAAATTTAATATTTGGATTACTAATACAGGTTCAATACAATCAAAATACAGCGCTTATACATTATCAAGCACAATTGGATTAGATATAGAAAGCGAAAAAACAGGAACAATAGGAACAATAAACCCTGGAATGACTTTTAAAATACCAATTACTGTTTTCTGCGATCCATTAATAAAAGAATATGAATATAAAAAAATTGAAATAAAAATAATTGATAATTCCGAACAAGATTTAACTTGGAATGATTCAGTTTCATTAAAATTTAATAATGATATTATTTTTATCGGAATGAAAGCAATGGGACCGCTGGGAGATAATAGAACTATTCATGGTATAATTATAGTTCCAGGCGGTAAAGCGTATCATTTTTCTGCTAGCAGAAATGAAACTCAGAATTTAGAATTATTCCCGGTTCCCAAATATTCAGAAGAAGATTATCTAATTGCATTCTCGTGTGCGGAAACATGGAATGAAACAGCATTTTCATTTAAAATAAATAATACTATTCCTCCTATTCTTAACAACATACCTTCAGATTTTTTTCTAACTCCTGATCATATTTATACAGCTCATAACACAGAGAATAATGCAAAACAAATAAAACCGGACGAGCAAATCACATCATTTATCGGTGCGGGAGATATAATCTACTTTAAAGTAAGGTTTTAACAGGCAAAAATGACACAAAAATTATTTTTTATTTTGATTATAATATTGATAATTCCTTGTCTTGCATACAGCCAGCAAGAAGAAATTTCATTCAATTTCGGAAATATCAATTTTTCATTAACACCAAAAGTAATGGAAGACGGTTCCATTACAGATATTTTATTCGATGTTATTTATAATAACAAATTAAGCGGGGAGTATCGTTTTAGAAATACAATGATTTCGTATAACGAAGAATTTCCTGATTATTTTGACTCTTTAAATGCGGTAAACGAAAAAACATATGAACTTTTTATCCTTCCTGCAGGATACCGTTTTAAAAACAGAAATATAACATTTTGGGCAGGCGGCGGTATATATTATGAATACAACAAATTAAATGAAAAAGGTTTTTTTGATTACCCTGAACTGGAAGATTTTGATTATGCAAGACTTAATTCATTTACTAATGATTTTTCTATGCATGTTTTAGGACCTCTTATTGATATAAAATTTTACATCACAATAAATTTTATAGATATATGTTTACAAGGCGGTATTGTTCCTTTCTTTTTCCTAAACGCACAAGAAAATTTCAACATCAATCCGTTGTTTGATTCAAAAATCGTACATTCACAGGATACATGGGGCAGTCCCTATTTTTACTTAAGTTTAGATACGATTTTATTTAAATATTTTAATCTTAACTTTCATTATAATTTTTCACGAATAAATTATGATAAAATTGACTATGATTATGATTTAAATAATAACTATGAAATTATATATCTTTTTCCTGAAACAACGGTTATAGGTCATTCTTTTAATATAGAAGCATCAGCTTTGCTGCCTTTAGGGAAAGATATTTTATTCCAGATTGGTTATGGTTTTAATTTTAACACTCTCATTATAAATAATACGGAAATAAAAAATAATAAGCAGTATTTAATTTTAGGTACCAGAAAATCATCCAGAAAATTTTTATAAAGTTTTTTCTTCTTCCGGCACTTTTATCACTTCTTTCTTTTCAGTAGCTTTATAAAGCATCAAAAACCCTAACCAAAAAATAATCTGCGCTGCTAGTAAAGTTACAGGCGATGAAAAAGGTTCAGCAATTAAAACAGTTGCAAAAAGGTTTGTAGTAAAATGAATCATCATTGGGAAAAATATTGAGCCGGTTCGGAGATATAGCCAGAATGTACAGATAGAAAACAAAAAATGATTTATAAGCATTGCAGGATTAAGATGGCAAACGGCAAAAAATACAGAACTGATAATTACAGCTGTTTTTTGCGAATATCTTTTTTTCAATCCTGTAAAAATTACGCCTTTAAATAATAATTCTTCTGCAACAGCAGGAATTAAACATGAGTTGATGATTATAACAGGAAGAAATCGGTTTAAATAATCTCCGCTAGGTAAAACAAAAAAGCCTGTAAAAATACGGTATGCTAAATGATCAAGATAAAATAAAAGTAAAATAAAACCGATTGAACACAATGTCGCCGCACTAAAAACAGCAATACCTGATTTTTTAAAATGACTCACATCAACAAGGGATTTTTTTTGATCATACAAACCTACACCAATAACCGTAGCAAAAATAAGTGCATGAAGTAAAATTGCTGCAATATGAGCGGCTATACTGTCGTATTGAATACCGATAATTCTGAACATAACAAATTGAATCACTGTATCAACTTGAAATAAAATCAACAGCAAGATACAGAGCATAAGTTCATATTTAAAACGAAACCATCTTGCTGTCATTGTCATTGCAATTTATTGTGCAGCAATCCTGTAAATCGCTTCTGCATCTTTTTCTTCAAGTTTGCGGTAATTGCCTATCGGTCCGAAATGAACAGCGCGTTTTGCCATTTCATGAATACAGGAAGGATCGATATTTGCATCTGCAAAACGTACCGGCATACCGATTGAACGGAAAAAAGTCTCCATTCGCATAACACCTTCTAAAGCGGCTTGTTCAAGATCATAAAAAGCGCCGTCTACACCCCACACCTTTGCGGCAAAACGCGCAAGGCGCGGCGTGTCTTCTTTAATGTTATAACGCATCCATGCAGGGAAAATAATTGCAAGACCTGCACCGTGAGCAATATCAAAAAGCGCGGATAATTCATGATCGAGAGCATGGCTTGCCCAGTCGCCGATTCTGCCTGTGTCAAGCAAACCGTTATGTGCAATCGTGCCAGCCCACATGATTTCCGCTCTTGCATCGTAATTATTTTCGCCGCCTGAAAATATTTTTCTTCCGTTGCGTATAATTGTTCTTAACGTACCTTCGCAAAGCTCATCGGTAAGTTCGACATTGCGCTCTTTTGTAAAATAACGTTCCATAATGTGAGCCATCATATCCGTAATTCCGCAGGCAGTCTGATACAACGGCAAGCTATAAGTTAATTCTGGATTCATTATCGAAAAAACAGGGCGGATACATTGAAAGTTTATCCCCCTCTTCCAAGGACCTTCTTCGTTTGTAATCACACTGCTTATGCTCGACTCGCTTCCTGCAGCGGGAATTGTTAAGATTGCGGCAACAGGCAGCGCTTTTTCGGTTGCTCTTTTTCTGTCAAAAAAATCCCACACATCGCCGTCATTTACAGCTCCTACTGCGATTGCCTTTGCAGAGTCAATTACAGAGCCTCCGCCGACAGCGAGGATAAGCTCAACTTTTTCTTTTTTTGCAATCTCAATTCCTTCCCTGACTAAAGAAAGGCGCGGATTTGGTTTAACACCTGTTAATTCAACCCACTGTACATTCGCGCTTTTTAAACTTTCTTTTACCTTGCCGATTAACCCCGATTGAACAGCAGAACCTCCCGAATGATGAAGCAAAACCTTTTTTGCATAAATTGCAGTTTCGCTTCCAACCTGATTTTCCGTTCCCTTTCCGAAAATAATTTTTGTCTTGTTGCAATACTCAAAATTTTTCATCATTCTCTCCTTTTTATAGATTTATATTGATTCGTTTACAATGCGTACTTCTCTTTGAGGAAGCGGTATGTGCAAACCTGCTTCTTCTATCTTGCGTTTAACGTTTTTATTCATCTCCCAGTAGACAATCCAGTAATTCTCTACCGCAGTCCATGCCCGAATTGTAATTTTAACAGAACTGCTTTCAATTGATTGAAGTATAACAAACGGAGCGGGCTCATGCAAAAAACGCGGCTCTGCTGTGATTAAATCCTGCATTACTTGAAAAGCTTTATCAACCGAATCAGAATAAGCTATACCGATAGAAATTTCCATTCGTCTTTTTCCGTTTCTTGTATAGTTTTTTACAGGGTTACCCCAGATACATGAATTGGGGGCGGAAATAAAAACGCCGTCCGGTGTTTCCAGAATCGTCGTAAAAAGATTTATCTCTTTTACAATCCCGCTGTAAGATCCGAATTCTACAAATTCATCTATGTGAAAAGGACCCAGAATTAGAAGAATTATTCCGGATGCAATATTCCCCAAAGTATCTTTCAGCGCAAGACCGATAGCGATACCCGCCGCTCCAAGCACGGCAAGCAAACTTGTAGTGTTCACTCCGAAAACATTAAGAATCATAATCGCGCAGATAATTAAAATACCGTAACGAACCATTGCCTTAAATAAAGGTCTTATTCTTCCTTCTTTAGGCAAACGCTCTGAATTACTTTTTCTGATTAGTTTTTGCAATCCTTTGGAAAGTAAAACACCGATTATAATAATAACCGCAGAAATACCTATATTTTTAAGAAGGGATAAAATAACATTAGAATTTATTTCCCAAAAATTTGACAACTGTTGTACCATTTCTACAGATTAACATAACTCTCTGTATAATGCAATGAAACAACGAGCATCTCTATTCCTCGTCCGTACCGCCCTGCTGTTCCTCTTCTTTTTTAATCGTTACCGCATAAATACTATTAATAAGGGCAAGAAAAGCGGAAATGGTAAAAAGCGTTTCAATGCCGGCAACTTTCCAAACCCAGCCGCCCAAAAGAGCTATTAAAACACTGAAAATATGATTCACAGAAATCCCTGTAGATAAAGTAGCTGTAATCTCTGCGCGGTTTTTGGAAATTCTCTGAACATAAACATTATTCGCCATGCTTGCAATGGAAATAATCTGATCAAGAATAAAATTGATACACACAATTATAAAAGCGATGTTAGGTGCAAACATTCTGTGCGCAAATCCGTACATTAAACAGACAACAATTAATATGATAGTATCCCCTACCATAACGGCTTTGTATCCGACTTTATCAATTAATTTACCGATCAAAGGGCTGCATAACATTACAAAAACAGCGCAGACAGCAAAAAGAATTGACATAAGCGAAGGGTCTGCCCCGTACTGAAGGATTAACACGTAAGGTGCAAAGGTAAGAAAAATTTGTTTGCGCGATCCGTAAAAAACTTCCAGTATATAATACTTGCTGAATTTTTTTGCAAAATAAAAACGCTGGCGAGGCGCTTTAAGAGTTGTCTCCTTAAGGGCTGCTGCAACAAGAGCTGCTGCAACCATCAATCCTAAAGCAATACCAAAAACAATTCTGTAACCTAATATATCATCTGTTCTTGAAAAACCCGCTTTTTTAACAAATAAAAAAATTACCGTAACAAGAAGAAATCCTGCAATATTGCCGAGCTGGTTTATCGAAGTGGTAATTCCTAAAGACGCTCCGGCTTTTTCTCTTTTTGCAAGTTCCATCGCAATGGTGCTGCGCACAGGCATGATAACATGCTCTCCTGTACTGAAAATAACCATAAAAAAAATGACAAGAATTTTTATTAAAAATACTTCGCTGCTCGTTGTGCTGTTTGTCATACTTACAATAAACAGCCCAACCAAGCCTCCCGTCATAAGAGCGATACCGACTTTAAAAACCTTACTGTCAGCAAACCTGTACATCAGAGCTAAAATAAAAATTAATAACAGTCCCGGCAATTCTCTGAAAAATTCTACGATACCTCTTTCAAAAGGTTCTATGTTAATTATTTCTGCAAGATAATTATCCTGAATACCGCGTTTTAAACCGAAAGCGACGCCGAAAAGAATCAAGACACTTAAGAAACGTCCAACCTTTGAATCGGAACGGTAAATGTCATCAATAAATTGCGGTCTGTTTTTTTTGATTAAGTTGTCAGTCATTTTTTCCTTTTTAATACTTTACTTAAATTATTAAAAATATTCTATGTTTTTAATTTTAACTATACATACATTAAGGTGTTGATTTGTGTATTTACCTAGACAAACATTTATAAATTTTATATAATTTTTCATTATGATATTCCCATTAAGAGACCTAATCGAATACGGCGATAATATGTACGAAGTTACCACTGCCGCTTCACACAGAGCATATCAGCTTTCCTCAGTATTGGAAAAAATAGAAAAAGATGAATACGACGGAAAAATGGTTGCCCTTGCCGCCATGCAGGTTTTTACAAACAAGATTCAATTCCGTTTAGAAAGTGAATAATCGCTTTTTATAGAGCGATGAAAACCCCTATCCCGGTTTTAGTCCTCTTCGGACCGACTGCCTCAGGCAAAACCGGAATCCTTTTTGAACTTTTTAACTCGTTAGATGCAATTCAGGCGGAAATAATTTCCGCCGATTCCATGCAGGTTTACAGAGGCATGGATATCGGAACTGCAAAACCTTCGGCACAAGAACGCGCAAGACTTCCTCATCATTTAATTGATATTTGCGATCCTTCGCAGCAATTCAACGCCGGAGACTTTGTCCGTCTTGCAGACGAGGCGTGCGCAAAAATCACACAGCGCGGAAAACTTCCTGTTGTATCAGGCGGAACAGGTTTCTATTTAAAAAATTTTATTTTAGGTTTGAGCGAAGCGCCCCTTTCCAATTTGGAAATCCGTGAACAATTAAAAAAAGAATTAAATGAAAAAGGTTCTAACCTTTTAATGGAAGAACTTGCGCTCTGCGATCCTGTCAGCGCTGGGCGTATTCACATAAACGATGAATACCGTCTTTTGCGCGCTCTGGAAGTTTGCCGCTCAAGCGGTAAGCCTCTTTCTTCGTTTGAAAACAGTTCCGTAGAAACACGCGGTAATTTCCGCTTTATCACAATCGGTCTATCCCGCCCTAGAGCGGAATTATACCGCCGCATTAATTTACGCTGCGAAGAAATGTTCCGACTAGGTTTACACGAAGAAGTTCAATCCCTTTACAAAGCGGGATACACACCGGACGATCCCGGCTTACGCGCCATAGGTTACCGAGAGTTTTTTATTGAAACGTACGTTTCTAAGGAACCGTATGATGATGCGCCGCGTTGGAGTATTTCTAAAGACCTTGAAGGAGTGCAGGCTCTTATCGCGCAAAACAGCCGCCGTTATGCGAAACGCCAGATTACGTTTTTTGCAGGTATACCTGATGTTAAGTGGATAGAGGTTGACAGCAGCGAGAAAATTATTGCACAGAGAATTAGAGAAATTGTGAATCAAGATTTATGAATCTGCCGATCCGTTATGTGTCAATTCCAATCTTCTGCGGCGGGCTTCCGGTACACCGTCATCACCCAAACAATTCTCCTAAAAATAACGCAAGCCCTTCCTTTGTAACAGACTCATAAATAAAATCGGCTTCTTCGCGGATTTTATCACGGGCATTTTCAGGGACACATGCGAAACCTGCAATTGCAAACATCGGTACATCGTTTTCTTCATCTCCAAATGCAATTACTTCCTCCTTTTTTAAACCTCTATGTTCCATAGCGATTCGTAAACCTTCTCCTTTTGAGACACCGTTATTTATCACTTCTAGAAAAGTCGGGAAACTTCGCATAACGGTAATTTTATCGCCGAAACGTTCTTTCATTCTTACACGGACTTCATTGTGTAAAGAAGGGTCTGCAATAAACATCCCTTTAATACAGCCTGAAAGCGGTAATGCTGCAATTTTTTTTAAATCTTTTATGACAGGAACTATGCCTGTATGCTGCTGATAATATTCCGCGTCTTTAGTATATTTTTCTATTACAAGCGCTTCCCATTTTTGATTCGGATCTGTCAATCCGGTGTCAGGAGAAATTTTAGCCGGAAGATAAACTTGATAATGGATTCCAAGTTCGCGGGCTATATCCGTTCCAAAATCAACAACATCCATACCGATACAATTTGTGTGCAGAATTTCTCCGGACGGCACATCTGCAACTTCGGCGCCGTTAAAAAATACCATCGGACCTGTTGCATTAATTGCGCTCCGATATTTCTCCGCCGCTTCTATCGCCCTTCCTGTAGAGATTATTATCTGCATCCCGTTATTTATCAATTTTTTTAAGCAAGCTCTTGTTTTTTCTCCTAAAATTCCTCCGGGCATCAAGGTTGTCCCGTCAAGATCAATTGCAAGCGCTTTAATTATTTTAGGATCAATTTTTTTATTCATACTTATTATAATATACCGATAAATCAGAGGCTAATCAATGGGTGAAATATTTTCTAATATTTGAATAAATCCTTCTTCCAATATTTCCTGATCCGGTTTGTTTTTCGGATCAAATGTATTACTGATTTTTTCAAAATACCGCAGTTTTTCTTCTATAAAATTATTAATTTCTTTTATTTTAGGCTCCAGCCCTAACTCAATTCCGGATTTTTTTCTTACCAATAATTCAGTTATTACCTCAATCAATTTTTTATCTTCTATTTGAGTTAATAACTTTTCAAATTCTATAGGAGGAGATTCTTTAAATTTTTCTATCCACATACAGGAAAATATCGGTCTTAAAACATAAAAATATTTTTTTATTTTTACTTCTTCTGTTTGCAGATAATGCCTGTAATTTCCGCTCGCCATATGCAAGTAATGATAAACCGATGATATAGGAGAAAAATAACTTTTTGATAATTGTTCAAGAATGTTATACGAAAAATCATCTTTAAAATAAACTATCGGAGATTTTAACCATTCAAATAAAACAGGATTTGATTTATTCATTAAAAATAATGTTTTCCGTAAATCCCATCCTGAATAATCATACTCATCTGTAATCGGATATTCAATAACATCTTTCTTTGGAAGGATGTTTAAATACCAATTTTTACTGTGTGCATAAATAAAACGAATATCATAATCGCTGTCTGTAGATTCAAAGCCCCACGCTCTTGATCCTGATTCTAAAGCATATAATATTTTAACATCATGCTGTTTTTCTATTTCGGAAAGTTTCTGTTTTATTTTATTGATGATGCTTTCTTCCAATGAAAATCTCCAGCTCTAAGAAAAATTTTTACAATTTTTTCTCAAGCCGCTTGCACGCTTCTTCAACATCTGCGCGGTGACCGAAAGCCGAGAAACGTATAAAACTCTGCCCTGCAGGACCGAATCCCGCACCGGGAGTTGTTACAACTTGGCACTTATCAAGTATTTCTGCAAAAACTTCCCAGCTGTCCCTTCCCGGAAAATGCGCCCAAATATACGGGGAATTATCGCCGCCTATGCATTTTATTCCAAGCGATACAAGCGCGTCTCTAATTAATTTTGCGTTCCCTAAATAAAAATCTGTTAACTTGCGGATTTCTTTTAACCCCTCGTCGTCTAACGCGGCAAGCCCCCCTTCCTGAGCGACATTTGACGCGCCGTTAAAAATTGTCCCTGCAATGCGGTTCCAGTCTGCATTAATACTTTCGCCGCTTGCATACTTAAGCGTCTTAGGTACTACAGACCAGCCGAGACGCACACCGGTAAAACCGGCAGGCTTGGAGAATGAGTTTACTTCGATAGCGCATTGCGCCGCGCCTTCAATCTCATAAATGGTTTTAGGCAAGGACGGATCGCGGATAAACTCGCTATACGCCGCATCAAAAACGATGATGCATCCCTTTTTAACAGAAGTTTCAACTAACGCAGAAAGCTGCGCACGATTTGCAACAGCGCCTGTCGGGTTGTTAGGTGAACAGAAATAAACAATGCTGTTCTGCGGAATTAAATCAAGATTTGGGAAAAAATTATTTTCCGCTGTGCACGGAAGATATGTTATACCCGCATAACCTGTCCCTTCCCATCCGCCTGCAGCGCCTGCAAGCACAGAGCCGTCAACATAAACAGGGTATGACGGATCCTGAACTGCGATTTTTGCATTCGATCCGAAAAGTATCTGCAATCTGCCTATATCGCACTTTGCACCGTCAGAAATAAAAACTTCATCTATCGAAAATTTTCCGCCGTAAAAAACTGATGAAATCTTTTCGCGTAACGCAGCCATCCCTTCATCCTGATAACCTGAGTAGCCTTCTATTGTACCGAGTTTTCGCGCTCCCTCTGTAAGACCTGCATTGATATGAGGCAGAATTGGTTCTGTCGTATTGCCCACACCTAAACTGATGATCTTCGCATCCGGATGAGATGCGGCATATTCACGGCGGCGCTTCGCTATTTCCGGGAAGAGATAACCTGCTTTTAAGTTTGCAATACAGGGGTTTCTGGTAATCATAATTTCCTCTATTAAAATTTATAAATAACTATATTGTTTCTTAAGACATGATGCACAAATTATTTTTTTATAACTTTTACTGTGCTTTTTTCCGCAACGCGGACATTGTTTATTTTTCTTTCGTTTCTTATATCTTTCTTTTCTTATTGTGTTGATATCATCAGACATTTCCTGATTGTAGCCTCTGTAAAAAGCCCTGCAATCTCCGCAATAAATAAACTTATCTGATTTTTTTTTCTTTACTCCGCATCTGGGGCAACACCCGTCTTTTTTTCTGCTGCGATAAATTACTTTTCTTTCCGCTGCGTCTGTCGGCATAATTACCTCTCTTTTCTCATTTCTATCAGAATAACTTATTTATTTAAAATTTTCCAGTCTTTTAATATCTAAAGTTGCAAAATAATCATCGATTGATTCAGAGCGGCGTATCTGTAAAACAGAGCCGTCTGCACGCAGAAGCAATTCACCGCAGCGAAGCTTTCCGTTGTAATTAAAACCCATAGCTCTCCCGTGAGCGCCAGCATCATGAATTACGACAAAATCGCCTTCTCCGTTTTTACTTTCTGCCAATGTTTCAATTTTCGGCAATTTTCTTTGGATAGCGAACTTGTCATTGTTTTCGCATAAACTTCCCACTACATCGTAGGTTTCGCTTAACGGGGCATTTTCCTTGCCCGGTACTGTTATGTGATGAAAAGCTGTATAAAGCGCAGGACGCATTAAATCCGCCATACATGAATCAAGGGCGATATAGTTGCGGTAAATTTCTTTCTTGTGAACAGCGCGAGAAACAAGCCAGCCGTAAGGACCTGTCACCACCCTGCCCCATTCGGTGCGGATATTCATCGGATCAAGACCTGCCGGTTTGATAATTTCGTTATACGCTTTTTGTATACCCTGAACAAGAAGAGAATAATCCACAGCTATTTGATCGGGTTTATAGGGAATTCCCACTCCGCCGCCGAGATTTATAAATTCAAAACGGACTCCTGTCTTGTTAAAAATTTCTACAGCAAGTTCAAAAAGCATACGCGCAGTTTCAACATGATAAGGAACTGACAGTTCGTTACTCGCAACCATTGTGTGCAAGGCAAAACGCTTAACACCTTTTTGCTTGAGTAAAGCGAAACCTGCAATAAGCTGCTCACGCGTTAAACCGTATTTTGCTTCTTCGGGCTTTCCAATAATCGCATTCCCTTCTTTAAGGGGTCCTGGGTTATAGCGCATGGAAATAAGATCGGGCAATCCCGCCGTTTTTTCCAAAAATTCAATATGGGAAAAATCATCAAGATTGATAACAGCGCCCATCTTCTTTGCGGCAATATATTCCTTAGTCGGCGTTTCATTTGAAGTGAGCATGATGTCTTCGCCTTTCATGCCTGACATTTCGGCTAACATCAATTCGGGCAGACTTGAACAGTCTGCGCCGAAACCTTCAGAAGCAAGAAGCTTGAGGATATAAGGATTAGGCAGCGCCTTCACTGCAAAATGATTCTTGTAAGAAGGGAAAACCGAAAATGCAGTTTTTATTTTTCGTACATTTTCGATTATCGCCTTCTCATCATAAATATAAAACGGTGTCGGATACTGCTGTGCGATCTTTTCAAGCGCAGTTTTATCCAATGGAAAATATTTTTCGTTCACATTAATGTCCTTGATTAATTAAGAAAACCTTTATGCTTTAATAACTCCGCATTTAATATTCCGCCGCCTGCTGCGCCTCGCACTGTGTTATGCGAAAGGGCTGTAAAACGTATATCAAAAACATTACAAGGGCGAAGCCGTCCTATAACGACAGCCATCGCTTTGTCGGCATCGCGATCCTTGCGCGGCTGCGGACGGTTATCCTCCTCGCGGTAAATGATCGGCTGCTTCGGCGCCATCGGTAAATCCGCTTCCTGAGGTAAACCCTTGTAGGCTGCCCACAGCTTTTTAATTTCTTCCAGAGACGGTTTGTTAGACGCAAACTCAAGGCTGATACAAGCCGTATGCCCGTCTGTTACAGGCACTCTGTTACAATGAGCGGAAATCTTCGGGAACTGCGCGTTTTTAAAAACACCGTTTTCGATAGTGCCGAAAATCTTTAAAGGTTCTTTTTCCGACTTTTCCTCTTCGCCGCCGATATACGGAACGATATTATCAAGCATATCTAAACTCGGCACGCCCGGATATCCTGCGCCGGAAACTGCCTGCATCGTAGTTGCGATGATTCTCTGCACAGGGTAACCCGCTTTTACAAGAGCGTGAATCGGTTTCATATAACTTTGTATCGAACAGTTTGGTTTAACAGCGATAAAGCCGCGATCCCATCCCCGCGCTTTTTTTTGCATGGGGATAATATCTGTATGCTCAGGATTAATCTCAGCGATTAGGACAGGGACATCCGCTGTCCAACGGTGAGCCGACGCATTTGAAATAACGGGGATTCCTGCCGCCGCATATTGCTCTTCAAGAGCGCGGGTTTCATCCTTACCCATCTCCAGTGCGGAAAAAACAAACGAACATCCGCCTTTTTTAAAAGCGGCTACAGCGCGGCTGACATCATTGGCATCTTCTACGATGATGTTTCCAACATGAGGCGCGTAAGTTTTTGTAAGCTGCCATCTTCCCGCTACCGCCTCTGCATATTTTTTTCCTGCGCTGCGCGGAGAGGCTGCCGCATAACGAACCTCGAACCAAGGGTGATCATTGAGAAGGGAAATATATTGCTGCCCAACCATACCTGTAGCACCCAGTATACCAACCGGGATTTTTTCTTGTGCCATAAATTGCTCCTTAAGTTTTTATTTTATCATAAGTAGATTATTTTAATAAAGAGGGGAATAAGATAAGAATTTTTATCGCCAAGACGCAAAGGAACGCCAAGTACGCTAAGGCGCGTCTTGGCGATAAATTATTCTCTTTGCATACAGCTATTTCGATGTTAAATTATACACACCGTCCCATGAAGCGGAAGGAGGGGTTGTTATAAACTTTTGACATCTTTCATGATACATTTTTGCAGTTTCATCATCGGCTTTGATTGCTAACACTTCGTTAAAACCTTCGGCGGCTGTTTTCCATTCACGGTTTTCAAAGTGAGAGAGCGCTTCATGGAAAATTGTTATGCGCTTTTTATCAATCTCTTCTGCAGAGCTGTTTAAATCTATCAGTTCGCAAAGACGTACGGGTTTATCTATACCGACAACACGTACCCGATCAAGTTTTCTGTAAAACAGAATTTCCCCTTCAGTATGCGCTTCACGGATTGTATCTTCGGATGCAAGTATCCATGTCCCGTATTGTTTGTTTACACCTTCAAGGCGCGCGGCAAGATTAACCGCATTTCCCATAATTGTATAGTTCATTTTATTTGCAGTACCCATGTTACCTGCAACCATATCGCCTGTATTAATTCCGATGCGTGTTATTAATGGTATCGGAGATAAGTTTTGCTCCATGATTGTTTTATTTAATTCCAATTCAAGCTTTTTTATTTTTATGGCAGATACACAGGCACGCAGCGCATGATCTTTCAGATCAAGCGGCGCTCCGAAGAAAGCGATGATTGCATCCCCTTCGTATTTATCTATAGTTCCTTTTTCTGCAAGGATAGCGTCGCTCATCGCGCTTAAATATTTATTAAGAAGTCTTACCAATTCTTCAGGATCGAGTTTTTCAGAAATAGAGGAAAATCCTTTGACATCGGTAAAAATCGCTGTCATGTGACGTTTTGTTCCTCCCAATTGAAGGCGCGAAGGATCGGTAATAATTTCTTTTACTACATCGCTGGAAACATAAGT
>WQSW01000030.1 GCA_009787695.1 Treponema sp. | reverse complement strand
GATATAACCCATGATATGGCAAAGCGTTTTATCGTATCAAGTTTAAGAGATGATATTCAGGAACGTATCGATAACGCTTTAAACGGTAAAACAGAAGAAGATCCATTATGGGATAAAATCCCGTCAACAGGCGGCGGTTTAAACTCAACACCTTATGATATAAACCGTTTCGGAAACATGATGCTTTCCGGCGGTACGTTAGACGGCACGCGTATACTCGGCAGAAAAGCGGTAGAAAAAATGACAACGCTTGCTGTTGAATATCCTAATTACTGTTGGGGTGCAAATGAAAAAGCGCGGTATTACGGAGTCGGTTTTGATATGCGAAACGGTCCTGCATTTTCACATTCAAAAGGCACTTATATGCACGAAGGCTGGGGATATTGTTCTCTTTATGTCGATCCGATAGAAAAACTTGTAGCGGCATGGTTCGTACCATATGCAAAAGAAGGATGGTTTCCGAGAGCATTATACAATGTTCAAAATATAATTTGGTCAGGATTGAAATAATGATTAGGGGCTGGGATAACTCCCAGTCCTTTTTCGCAAAGAATGATTAAGATGTTAAACGCAATTAAAACTAAAATAGACATAATCAAAGCGGTGGCATTTGTCACTTTCAAGGAATGGGGCGCTTACCGTACACATTCTATGGTATCAATTTTTGTAGGTCCTGTTTATTTTATCGTGCAGTATTTTATCTGGACAGCGGTTTACGGCAGTGCAGAAACCCTTAACGGAATGGAATTAACACAGATGATACGCTACTTCGGCGCGACAGCGCTGATCGGCTATCTTACTATGGATTTTGCAGATTGGAATTTGGATATGCTTATAAGAACGGGAAAATTCCTTACCTATACATTGCGCCCCCTCGATCACAGATTATTTGCTTTTTCGCAGAAAGCCGGGCATAGAATACTCGGCTTTATCGTTGAATTTATTCCATGCGTTTTAATCTTCACTCTTCTTTTTAAAATTGATATGCGCCCCGTTTTTATCGGATGGACAATTGCATCAATTTTATTGGCTTACCTTATGAATTTCTTTGTCCACTACTGTCTTGGAATGGCATCATTTTGGATAGTGCAAACAGGCGGACTGCGCTCTGTGTATGAACTTATTGGCAATATCTTCTCCGGTATGTTTATCCCGCTTGTTTTCTTTCCAAAAACAATACAGGTAATACAGTTTTTTCTTCCGTTTCAATACACATCTTATGTTCCTGCAATGGTTTTTCTCGGTCAGTATTCGTTAGGTGACATACAATTATCAATTCCCGCTATAGTAGGGATTCAGGCAATTGCAGTGCTGGTTGTATTTTTAGTTTCAGAATTGATGTATAAAGCGGCAATGAAACAATTTACCGCAGTCGGAGCTTAATATGAAAAGATACCTGACAATTTACATTGAATGTATTAAAACTGCGATGGCTAGAGCTTTAACTTACAGATTAAATTTTGTTTTATCACTGTTAATTACAATCGGTTATAACGCTTTATTTCCGCTTGTTTCCATATTGATTTACCGATCAGGGGCAAGTTTTCCGGGATGGAATTTTTACGAAGTGCTGTTGATGCAGTCAATCTTTATTTTGTCTCAAGGTTTTGCAAGCATTATGTTCAACAACGTGTTATGGACAACAATGTATCATATACGCGAAGGCAGTTTTGAAATTGTTTTATTAAAACCTTTGAACCCTTTGTTTTATTTGATTGCATCCAATTTTGATCCTGAAAGCGTCGGTTTAATTATCGGAGGCATTGTTCTGTTTGTTTTTTCTCTTATGCAAACGGAAATTGCAAATTTCGTTTGCACTTCCGCCGCAGCGATACCTCAATTTTTACTTTTATTTACGGCAGGCTTTGCAGTTATGGCTGGAATAAATTTAATCATGGCGGCGACATCTTTTAAGTGGGTTGGAAATTCCCGTATACCTGAAATTTTTGACACTGTGCTTACCTTTGGAAAATACCCGATAAATATTTTTCCGGCAGCGATAAAAGGGATTGTAACATATATAATCCCTGTCGGTATGATTGGATTTTATCCTGCATCTGCACTTCTTTGCCGATTAGAACCTACAGTATTATTTGCGGTAATTCCATGCATGCTGTTTATGTTTTTAGGGATATGGCTTTATCAATTTATGGTCAGATTATATGAAGGCGTCGGCGGATAAAAAGGAAAAAATATGAATAAAGAAACAATTATCAGCGTAAAAAATCTTAGTAAAATTTATACTACTTATAAACGCGGAAGCGGGTTACGCGAAACCTTAAAGAGCTTTTTTAAACGCGAAAAAGTAATTATCAAAGCGGTTGATGATATTTCTTTCAGTGTCGAAAAAGGCGCTATTTGCGGAATACTCGGACCTAACGGAGCGGGCAAGTCCACTACGATTAAAATGCTTTGCGGCGCGCTTTTCCCCACCTCAGGAGAAATTCAAGCGATGGGATACCGCCCTTCAGCAGACAGAAAAAAATATGTCGGCAAAATCGGCGCGGTATTCGGTCAGCGTTCGCAATTAGTATGGGATATCCCTCCTGTTGACAGCTTTAACATGAACCGCGCCATTTACGGAATATCAATGAATGATTATAAATCCCGTCTTGAAGAGCTTTCGGTTATGTTTGACATAAAGGACGTTATGCACAAACCGACAAGGGTATTATCGCTTGGAGAGCGCATGAAGTGCGAGTTTATAATGGCGATGCTGCACAAACCTGAAATTGTTTTTCTTGATGAGCCGACCATCGGGCTTGATGTAATCGCAAAAGCAAAGATCCGCGAATTTATTTTAAACATGAATAAAACAGGCACAACTTTTATATTAACAACTCATGACTTGGAAGATGTAAAACAATTAGCAGATAACGTAATAGTAATCAATCGCGGCGTTAAAGTTTTTGATGACACGCTTCAAAAACTCCAGCTTAACTTAGGCGAAAAGAAAATAATAGAACTTATCTTGGAAAAACCTTTAGACATAGATCAAGATAAACAAAATTTTAATAATGAAATAAAAATAATTGAGCAAAAATCACCGTTAGAACTTACGCTTGAAGCAGACACATCAAAAATCGCAATAAGTGATTTTATAGAAACATTATCGCGCAAATTCAGCATTTCAGACATAGCGATAAAAGAATTGCCGATGGAAAAAATTATAATGGAGATTTACAAAGAAGAAATTTAAAAGCCTTAAGGTATCAATCACTATATATCGTTTTGATCAATGAAAAGCGGCGTTATAGATATTAGCAGTGAGTGACATCTTTTCCGCAACCCTCTCCTTAAAAATACCGAAACAAGTGGAACCCGACCCGGAAAGATTTGCGTATACTGCACCTGACTCATATAAATCAGAAATAATTTTATCATAAGCCTCTTTCTCGCTCTCATCAAAAATTTCCAAAAAGTCATTGTAAAAAGAAGAAAAAATGTTTTTCTCAAACCACGAATCGTGCGATTCTAAGCAATCAAATATCTCTTGCGCGGGAAACTTCGTTGCATAATGCTCCCTTTTTTCATCAAGCAAACGAAAAGCCCTTGCCGTATCGCTTGGGAAACCGGGATTTACAAGAGCGATAAACATCTGCGGAGTTTTCAGCGGTTTTATAAGCTCTCCGCGTCCTGTGACCCAAGCAGCAGGTGTTTCGTGAAGAAAAAAGGGGACATCGCTGCCAAGAACAGCACCTATTTCAAGAAGCTGTTCTTTTGTCAGCGGAAAATCTGTCATTTTATTTAAAGCAAGCAAAGTTGACGCCGCATCGGAAGAACCTCCGCCCAATCCGCCGCCAAGAGGGATATTTTTTACAACATTAACTTCCAAACCTTTGTCAAAGCCGGTTTTTTCCCTGAATAGGGATATTGCCTTAAAAATGATATTTTCTTTATCTTTAACGGTGAATTTTAACCCTTCCATGTCAATTTTAGTTAATTTTTCGCCCTCAATAAGACGGAATTTTAAAATATCGCAGAAATCTACCGCTAAAAAAAGACTTTCAAGGTTATGAAAACCGTCTTCGCGCCTGTCTTTTACAGCCAGATGCAGGTTAACTTTTGCAGGCGCTTTGACGGTAAAATCAGTATAAAATTTAAACATATTTAAGGTTATCATAAATTAAAAAAAAAACAAAATTTATTAGAAAAACCAGTTGACAATGTTCTTATTCCTCCCTTATGTTTCTAGAGAGAGGTTTGTTAAACAAAGTTTTTATCAAAAAATAAATTACAAAAGGGAGAACATTATGTTTCTGAACGGAGCGAATGAAGAGCTGACCCTAATGCCTGTGGATGGTAGTACAAACTCTGTTTGTGCTATTAACGGCGAATCAGAGGACAGCCTGCCGGTTTTCATCCTCAGCGATGATGATGATTATGATGACGATGATTACGAAGATGAAGACGACTACGAAGATGAAGATGATGATTTGGACGAAGATGAAGACGAAGACGAAGACGATGATTACGACGAAGAAGATGACTACGAAGATGAAGACGAAGAAGATGACTATGATGAAGACGAAGACGAAGATTGGGACGATGAAGAATAATTATCAATCAGACCAAAGTCTTTCTAACTCATAAAAATCACGAAGACGCTTGCTCATCAAATGGACTATAACCGATCCAAGATCGAGCAAGCGCCATTCATCATCTTCACTTTTTAAAGAACTTCCGAATATATCTATTTCATTATCATAGCAAAATTCTTTTATATGACGTTCCAAACCATCCATATGTGTTTTGCTTGAGACTGTCGCAATAATAAAATAATCTGTCCACATTTGAAATTTACGCAAATCCAAAACAGAAACGTCCTGTCCTTTGTGTTCCTGCAATAACATGCTTAAATTAGCTGTGTGTTTTTCAATTTCCGCTAACATATCGTCCATTAAAATTCCTGCCAATCAGTAAAGTAATATCCGCTTTATATTCAATATCCTGATTATCTGTTTCGTTATCCACTTCCTCTGCAAAAATTTCTCTGCGTATATTTCTGCATCGTATTAAATCAGCAAAATCATTTACCGACTCTTCATCTCCTGCACGATGAATTATTACAGTGCTTTCATAACTGTTTCTGTCTGCATTCCCAACAGAAATAACGTCATAACCGAAACTGCGAAGCAACTCCGCAGTTCTTCCTGCAAGACCGTTTACTGCAGTTCCGTTTAAAACCTCTACTGTAAGCGACTGTTCAATAAAATGATCTTCTATCTCTCGTGTCAGCGCACCTAAAGTTTGGCGGACAATTTCTTTTATTAAATTTCCGTCCCAATGCGGAATAATCAGCATTTGTCCCGATACTTCCCGAAGATTTGCAGAATGCGGCACTCTGGCAACAGATTGAATATTAGTTCTATCAGTATCGATATAAACAAATTCATTAAACAAAAGCCCTAATGTGCGCTGATTCATATTTGTTTTAAAAAACGAATAATATATTTTTGCCATAGACGGATTATTAAGTTTTTCATTCATTTGAATTTGCCGGTTTATAAGACCAAGAAAGAAACGCTGTCTGCGGACTATAGGTACTTCGCTGTCTTCTTCGCTTAAACTGTATGTTGCATAAAGAGCTGCTTTGTCACCGTCCAGAACCGACAATCCTGAAGGAAATAAAATTATTTGATCATCGCTGATATACGATACATAAGAAGGGATAAAAATTTCCACACCTTCAAGAAGATCAACAATAGATACAAGATTATCTTTTGTTATAACGATAGAAAAATTAATTTCTATCCCTAATAGTTTTTCAATTTCATTTTCAAATGCCGCTATCCTGTTCGAATCATAAACTCTATCGATACGGTCAACACGATTGATACGGGCTAACAGCAATCCAAGATCGCCCGGTATATCAAAAACCGCTGCGCGTCTTGTTGCAGGATAATACATCAATACATAAGTACTGACAGGCATTTTATTTTCTTCGATAACATAAAGTACATTGATAACACGGTTAGAAGAAAGCGCATCATCAACCGGATTACTGCGGAAAGTATAAATTGAAACAACGATTCCGATAATAAAAAGGAGAATTATTAATATAAGTAATATTAATGAAGCATCGCTTTTTATAAATTTAATTTTCAATTTGATCTTTCCTTTATTTTATTTAATAACAATAAAGTATCTTCTGATAAATCCAATTTTTTCGCTTGCAGTTTTCCAATAGTTTTTTCAAGAACTGAATAAAGAATCGAATCTAAATCTTCTTTCTCTTTTAAACACATTTCTCTTAATAACGGGTCTATATTTCTTGAACTTTCTGTTTTATCGGCAATATAAATTATTTTTGCCAAAGGTCCCATGCTTTGATTTCCCGATGTATGACAAGCAACCGCTTCCAGCACATCTTTATTTGTAATACCGTATCGTTCTTTTAAAATAACCGCCGCCGCCTTACCATGAAGAAGATTCGGTTTCTCTTTTTCAAGAGCGGAAATAACTATCCCTGCATTTTTTACTATTTTAATTAATTGTTTATTTTCCGTTTGTTTTGCCAAATCATGGGTGATCCCTGCAAGATAGCCTGCGGCAGGATCAAGACCGAAGCGGCGGCACATATCGCTTGCAAGGAGCGCTGTATTTCTCGAATGAAGAAAACGCTCCATGCCGAGTGTTTCCCTAGCCGCCGTTTCAAGCCGCTGTATAACCGCCTGCGTGCAGCCTTCGCTTTTTGTTTCTAAAGAACCGCGCTGAATTACTTTCTGCCCGCTGTAATTGTAAAGGCATTTATCTTCGATGATCGCTTTGACACCCAGAGGTACAAGAGAACGCCAATCGCTTTCTGTGTTTATTTTTTCCCTTACAACAGACGAAGAAATATTCATCACTTCGTTATCTAAATATGTATGCGGATAATTACATTCAATCATGGGAGGATTAATTCTGCGTGCAATCACGATATCGGCTAACTGTAAAATCCTGTTGTATTCATGCCATTTATAAAAATCTGTTGCAAGGTCGTCTCCTATTATCAGCACAGGTTTTCCTTCGGGCATATAACGCTCAATAATATCTTCTATTGTATCTACGGTATACGAAACACCTCCGCGTTTTATTTCACAATCATCTATTGCAAACCTGCTGTCCCCTGCAATCGCTGCAGAAAGCATTTCCAGCCTGTCATTTGAACTGCATTCTTTTCCTTCGCCTAATTTAAAAGGGGATTGGTATGCCGGAACAAAAATCACTCTTTCAAGTTTTAATGTTACAAGAACCTTCTCTGCCAAGAAAATATGTCCAAGATGAACAGGATTAAAACTGCCGCCTAAAATACCTATTGAACCTTTTTTATCAGCTTCATTTGTGCTAACACTGTTTGTGCGTTTCACGGATTCTCTCCTTCATCAAAATCTTCGTTAATATCGTCATCGAAATCTTCGTCTGTCAGAATATCATCTGACACTGCCTCTTCTTTTTCAGGAACTTCTGTCAGACGTAAAAAAGCGTATGATAATTCTTTGATCCCGCTGTTTGAAAAAACCGAAATGCCCATTACTTCTTCTTCGGAATATTTTGCAATTAATTCCGCCAACCGCTCTTCAGTTCCTTCTAAATCAATTTTTGTCCCCACTATCAATCTTTTTTTGTTTGCTAAGTCTTCAGAAAACGCGCTAAGTTCATTCAACAGAATATCAAACGCTTCAAGATAATTATCTTCGCCAAGATCGATAAGAAAAGCCAACGCCTGCGTGCGGGAAATATGTTTTAAAAAACGTATGCCAAGCCCCGCACCTTCCGATGCACCCTCAATGAGTCCCGGAATATCGGCGATGATAATATCTTTTTCACTGATATTTAAAACGCCGAGATTTGGAATTTTCGTTGTAAAAGGATACGATGCAATTTTCGGTCTTGCATTTGTGAATTTATCAAGAAGGCTTGATTTGCCTGCATTGGGAAAACCTACAAGCCCGATATCCGCCATTATCTGCAGCTCAACTTTAAGCTTTGCGGATAAACCCGGCTTTCCGGGAAGCGCCTTTCGCGGCGCGCGGTTTATTGACGATTTAAAATGGATATTTCCCCATCCGCCGTTCCCGCCTTTTAAAAAGATAAAATCCTTGTTATCGCGTGTAAAGTCGCGGATCAGTTCATTTGTAAGCGCATCACGAATTATAGAGCCCGGCGGCAGAGGGATAATAATATCATCGCCGTTAGCCCCGTACCGCCCCCAATTTTCTCCGTCTCTGCCGTTTTCCGCTTTAAAAGTATGTTTGTAGCGTAAATGAGCAAGCGTACGCAGATTACGGCGGACAACAAATACAACAGCACCGCCCCTGCCGCCGTCGCCGCCCGAAGGCCCACCCTTGGGGATATATTTTTCTCTGCGGAAAGAAGCGCAGCCGTTGCCGCCTGAGCCTGAGAAAACTTCTATTACCGCTTCATCTGCGAATTTTTCCATGCCTATTTATCAGTATATATGATATATTAATAAATAATAAGATGTAAAAGCGGAGGAAACATGGACATTTCTGAATCACATAAAATAGTTGATGCTCATCTGCTCAAATATTTAAACAACGATGAATTCATGGTATTTCATGAAAAGGAATCAGAGCTTTTTCATTTGGATATTTATTGGATAAAACCAAATGAAAATCGCAGTTATAATTTATTATTAACAAATGGTATCAGCAGTTTAGCTATGAACACGCCTGACAAGAGTTTAACAAAAAATATCGAGTTATGCATATTATTACCGCCTGATTGGGTATCAGAAAATGATTGGAAGAACCCTGAAAAAAATTGGCCCATAACATTGTTGTCAAGTATCGGGCGCTATCCGTTTCAAAATAACACATGGTTGGGATTTAGCCATACAATAGAAACAGGATATCTTCTGCCGGGAACAAATTTTGAAGGGATAATGTTATTAAAATCTACCATGTTACCGGTGGATTTTCAAAAAATAAATTACGGAGAAAATAATATCGAAATCTATACCGTATTTCCGTTATATATGAATGAATTAATTTTTGTCAGAAATAACGGTTTAAAAGATTTACTGGAATTATTTGATAAAGAAAAATTTAACGATATAGTAAATATAAACAGAAAAAATGTTTGTAATAAATAAAAATATTTATCCGCTCAAACAGGGTTTGCCTGAACTACAGACGCAAGCTTTCTTCCCTTTCTTTCGGAAAAAGTAACCTTACCGTCCGCTGTTGCAAAAAGCGTATAATCTCCACCGCAGCCTACATTTACGCCGGGGTGGATTTTAGTTCCGCGCTGGCGGACTATGATTGTGCCGGCTTTTACAACCGTGCCGTCTGATGCTTTAATTCCAAGATATTTCGGGTTTGAGTCGCGTCCGTTTTTCGCTCCGCTTCCGCCTCTCTTACGTGCCATTTTAGTTCCTCCGTGTAACAATATTCAATTTGCAATTCTGGGGAAATTCTTCTGCGACAGACGAAAGCCCGTCAATTAAAAAAACCCCGGCTGCGAAAAGAAAATCTTTCCCTTCCGCATCATAATCGGCTTCCAGCTGCATCTGACCTCTTTCAGGTGCGCCGCCGCTTAATTTAATACCCTTTCTGTTTGAAAGTACGCGTAAAGCGGTTCTCATAAGCACGGTAACGGCTGAACAAACTATGTCCCCGCCTTTTTTCCCAGCTTTTGCATGACCTGAAACCTTGCATGACCTTAAAGTCCCGTCCGGTTCCAGAACCGCTTCTATCTCGATCATTCAAGTAATCAGGCGGATATATTATCAATCCTGATAATCGTATATTTTTGCCTGTGTCCCTGTTTCCGACGGTAATCTTTCTTTGGTTTATATTTAAAAACGATGATTTTATCGTCTTTTTCATGGGATTCAACAACTGCAGAAACTTTCGCGCCTGCCACATAGGGGTTGCCGACTTTTACCGTCTCACCTGAAACCAACAGCACTGTATCAATATTGATAGCTGTTCCGGGTTCGGCATCAATTAAATCAACTTTAAGAAGATCGCCTTTTTCGGCTTTATACTGTTTCCCCTTAAATTCTACAAGAACATACATTTTTCTCTCCAAACTCCAATACGATAACCGCAAAGAGCATTTTTCAAATAGTACTACTTTATATCTTAATTTGAGATTATTGTCAAGGGGAGGCGTATATCCAAGCGCAGCGGTTATTTATGCCCAACAAGCAGCCAACCGACATTAGATAATTCAGGTATCTGGGTATAAACAGGCTGTTGGTTTTTTGAGGTGTTTGTTTTATCCATTTCTACAAGGATTACATATAATTCATTCAGATTATCTGCAAAAACCTGTAAATTAGAGGGGAAGTTGTTTGCCGCCATTTCACGCATTATTTTATCAGAATTGTTCGGAGCGGCTAATAATTTTGCTCTAAGGTTTGGAATTATATTACTCCGCGCGGCTTCTATAAAACGGGCGCAGGCTGCAATTTGCCTGTATAATTCATCCAGATGGAAACCTTGATAGCGGAATAATTCCACTTTTTCCGTGAGTGTCTCTATAAGATCCCATGTGTTTTTATCAAGTATTAACTGCAGTAAAAGCGGACGTACATACCTGTTGGATATATTTGTGCGGTATTGTTCTCCGATTTGTTCAATAAGCCTGACAATATGAGCATCTTTTATCCGATCCACAAAGAACCTCCGCTTATCTGACTATAGGTATCTTTCATATTATCATTCTCTGAACAGATTGACAAGCAATCAGATGGTAAAATAAACTATTCTAAGAAAAGCAGATTTCATAAATGAGGTTTTATGCGTTTTTTAATGATTACTATATCTCTGATTACGGCAACTTTTGTTGCCTCTTTCTTTGTATCATGCACAGATAATAAAAACGCAATTATATGGACAGACCGCCCTGAATTCGCTCTTTACGGCGAATATTTTAACGCTTCACAAAATCAATATAAAGTTAGTGTAAGGTATATTGATTTCCCATGCGAAGAATTATACAGAACATCAGGAAACAGCCAGCACATCCCGGACATATTGGCTGCAAGCTGGCTAAAAAACTCATTAACGGGTTCTTATTTTAAATCGCTGGATAATTTATTCGGCTCAAGAAACCTATCCAGAAGTATTTTCTACCCGCGTCTTTTAGCGATAGGCAGAATCGACAGAAAACAATACCTATTACCGGTATCTTTTAATTTGCCTGCATTAATTTTTTCAAAAGATAATGAAAGCATCGATCTATCAAATCAATTTACGATAGATTTTAATGAAATTAAAAAGTTAAGCGCCCCTCATAATATGCTATTAAACGGTGCGTATACAAGAATGGGTTTTTCTCCTTTGTGGGATAATAATTTTCTGATTACTGCCGCCGTTATATCAGGCGTATCCTTCAAGGAATCAAACCCCTTATCGTGGGACGCTTTAATGCTGGAACAATCAATGCGATTCATCAACAATTGGACAAACGAAATTAATATTAACGCCGGAACTGATGATGATTTTACATTTAAATATTTTGTAGAACCAAAAGAAACATTGATAAAATCAGGACGCATTCTTTTTTCTTACATTGAAAGCAGCGATCTTTTTATCTTAAATGATGAAAGTAAAAACCATCTTGATTTTAGATGGATCATGGAAGACGGTAAACTTCCTGTTACTGATAACTCTGTATACATAGGAATCCCTGCAAAATCGAAATCGAAAAAAGCGGCAAGAGCTTTTATCCAGTGGTTTTTTAAAGTAGAAAACCAACGCCGTCTTTTAGAATACACAAGATCAAACAGAATAAATGAAAATATCTTCGGCATCTGCGGCGGTTTCTCTGCGCTTACATCCGTTACCGAACAAATATACCCAATTTATTATCCCGAACTATTAGGGCGTATGCCCCCGTCAGAAAATTTTATAATGCCTAACATTTTGCCAAGCAATTGGGCAACAATAAAAGAACAGGTTGTTCTGCCGTATCTTCATGACCGCGCCCGTACAGAGGATGCGTATCCTTTAGAGAAACAACTTACGGATTGGCTGCGGTTAAATCGCTAAAAATAACGAAAAATTAATGTAAAACTCAATATTTCCGATATATAAAGTAGGAGTTTCTTATGGATATCGGAGTTATACCGCATCAAGCCTTCCCAAGTATCGGCTATGCTTTAACTGCATCCAGTTACGGCAGAACCTCTCTTCCTGTCGCTCCCGGAATGGTAATCTACTCGCATTTTAAACATGTCACCGGCACTCCTGCCCCTGAAGGCACACAGGGCGTTAATATCAGTAAATTAAGAATTCTCGATGCTCTGATAGAACAGCTATCTAAATTGAAAAAACAATCTATGACAGAGTTCGGCAACATGGAAGGGAGCGACGAAGCCCGCATCAATGCTCTTATCGAACAATATCAAAAACAATTAAAAGCCGCACAAACCGTAAATGTTTACGCTGCCGCCCCTCCCACAGGGTTGTTATTTAATATAACAATATAAGCTGCCTTAAAACACATATTGACTAACCTTCGTATAATATAGTACCGTGAATACATATCAACTTTTAGGAGAAGAACTATGGCACAAGCCAGTAAAAACAGCCGTACCGCGAGTGCGACACAGAAATTTATGTGCTCCTGCGGGGGAGAAATAAAGATGAAAACCCTCTTTGAGAGCGGCAAAGTAAAAAACATCGCAGAATGTGAAAAATGCAAACGGACGGAAAGACGGCCGTCTGATTTTAAATAGGAGGACCTTTTGGCTAAAAAAAGCAGTTCAGCAGAAAAAAGGCATCGGAAAAGCGAAGAACGCCGTCTGCGAAATAAATCGACCAAGAGTGCGGTTAAGACCAGCGTAAAGAAATTTATAGTTCTGGCTCATAAAAAAGACCCGGAAGCCGAAGCGGCATTAAAAGAAATGATCAAGAAAATTGATACAGCTGCGGGAAAAGGTATAATCACAAAAAATGCAGCAGCACGCAAAAAATCAAGAATGCAACGGTATTTTAACGGCATAAAAGCGGCACAATAACTATTAGCGGCAATACGAAGATGCCTGACCGTCAACATCAACACGGAAAAATCACAAAAGCAGACATTGTAGACGCTCTTTATGAAAAAACAAAAATGAGCCGTTCAGAGATTCANACTGCGGTTGATTTAATAATTGACGAAATGAAAGAAGCATTGGTACGCCGCCANATTATAGAACTGCGNGGCTTTGGTACTTTTGAAGTTAAAATCAGAAAAGCCAGAGCGCGTGCACGAAATCCGCGTACAGGCGAAAGCATCGAAATACATCCTCACGGTGTTGTTTCTTTCCGTTCAGGACGTGAATTAAAACAGGCAGTTTGGACAATCAATGATGACGGTGCAAACCCTGTTTGTACACAAAAAAAATAAATAAAAAATATTTATGATAAAGAAAAACAACAGCTGGATTACATCAATTTTAATCCACTTAGCTTTGATTCTTTTTGCATCTGTGCTTTTTGCCGCTTCTTTTCCCAACCCTATCTTTACACACGGACTTCCCTTTCTGGCATGGTTTGCATATATCCCTATTCTTGTTGTTATCTGCAAATATAATATTCTCGCTTGTGCAGGATGGGGCGCGGTTTACGGTTATACTGCATACAGTCTTTTTAATTATTGGCTTTCCGGTTTTCATCCGCTTGCAGGAACTATCACATTCAGTTTTTATATGGTTTTTCTTGCTGTTGTTTTTGTGTTTTTTAAAATAGCAAATCTTCTATATCTAAAGCGGGCATATCTTGTTCAATGGATTATTTGGCTTGCATATGAATATATACGCACATTAGGATTTTTAGGTTATCCGTACGGGGTAACAGGTTATTCGCAATGGCAGATGATTCCTTTAATTCAAATTGCGAGCATTACAGGAGTATGGGGTATAAGCGCTCTTGTAACATTCCCCTCTTTCTGGCTGGCAGCCGCTTTTAACGAAAATAAAAAAGAAATTGAAAACGCAGAGCAAGAGAATGAAAAGAAAAATAAAATTAAAAAAAATCAAACCGCAGAAATCATAAAGAAAAAAACATTTTTAGAAATTATCAAAAATACTTTGAGTAATTCTGTGCAGCATACAGTAAAATTCTTTATAAAAGAAAAAGTATCAGCAATTATTTGGGTAACGGTACTTATCGCATCGCTGACATTCGGTATAATCAGAATTAATAATTATTCATCTAATCTTGCAAATTATGGTTTTGCACAGATCGCGCTTATTCAGCATAATACAGACCCTTGGGCGGCAAACAAAGCCGATGCTGCATGGCAAAGAATTGAAGCATACCGCAGAGACTTATCATCATTAATCAGACTTTCAAATGAAGCGCTTCAGAGTCAGATAAAACCGCAGTTAGTCGTTTGGCCCGAAACATCATTTATTCCTCGCATTAATTGGCACAGTACATACCGCGAAGATCAAAATACATGGATTCTTGTCAGAGATTTACTTGAATATTTATCTGTACAAAATATTCCGTTTTTAATCGGTAATGATAATGCAATGACGGACAGCTCAAAAAACCCAAATGCTTATGAAAAATTCCGTGTCGATTATAATGCCGCCATGCTTTTTGAAAAAGGGGAAAATACTGCTGTTTATCATAAAATCCATTTAGTGCCGTTTACAGAACATTTCCCGTATAAAAAACAATTCCCAAAATTTTATTCATGGCTTGAAAAAGAAGATACGCAATTTTGGGAAAAGGGCGAAGAAGAGACGGTTTTTAATTTACAAGAATTTTCATTTTCCGCTCCGATCTGTTTTGAAGATACTTTCGGATATTTATCACGAAATTTTGTACGCAACGGCGCTGATATACTTGTCAATCTTTCAAATGATTCATGGTCAAAAAGTTTGAGCTCTCAGTATCAGCATCTTTCTCTTGCGGTTTTCAGAACAGTAGAAAATTTCCGCTCTATGGTGCGTTCAACAGCTTCCGGTCAGACTTGCGCAATCGATCCGACAGGCAGAGTGACAGCGGAAGCCGATCCGTTTAAAGAAACATGGATAAATGTAAAAGTTCCTGTTTTAAAAGGAAGCACTATATACACACAATACGGAGATTACCTTGGTCTATTCTTTGTTATAATGGCGGTTATATTGTTGCTTTCTGGGGCAATATGGTGTACAATGAAAAAACTAAATGCAAAAAAGCCTAAGGCGGAAACTAAAGTTGCTTTACAGGGGAAAAAGCCATGAACACCCAAAAGAAAATACTGATTGCAGATGATGAGACAGTAAATTTAGATTTTTTTGAAGTAATGCTGTCAAAACTCGGTTTTGTAGTTGAAAAATGCGATAACGGACTGGATGTTTTAGAAAAAGTAAAAAAATTCTATCCTGATTTAATATTATTAGATAATATAATGCCCGGTTTAACTGGTTTTGAAATTACCAAAATCCTTAAAAAAGACCCAAATTATAAAGATATATCTATTATAATGTTATCAGCACTTGATGATGTTAAAGATAAAGTTGCAGGATTTGAATTAGGGGTTGATGATTATATAACAAAACCTTTTAATTTTTCTGAAGTATTAGCGCGCATAAACGCAGTTTTACGTAACCGCGCATTGTTCGATCAGATTAAAGTACGCGAAAAAAGACTTGCACTTGCAGAAGAATTAAATAAAGAGTTAAAAGAGAATTTAACAGTCTTTATCGGAAGCATCGAAGAACTTGATAAAGCAGTTGCAATGATATGCGAAAATGTAGAGAAAGGAGAAGCGTTAAATAAAGAAGCGCTTATGAATCAAATAAAACCGGCAAGCGATAGTATATTATCGGTACGCAAACATATTGCAGCCCTTGACGCAAGGATTGAAAAAACTATCAATGAATGGGATAATCTAAAAAAGGACGAAATAGGGCTTCCTGTTCTGGAAAACCAAATCAGAAAGCTATTACATCAGGAGCAATAAATATCATGCCCAAACGGGATGGAAGAAAAAAAGATAAAAATGAAATTGTTGTTTTGGGAAAGACAACGAGCTTCACAGGAATCTTAAAGTTTGAAACAACTTTACGCATACAAGGTATTTTCAGAGGAACGATAGAAGCGGTTGGCGATCTTATTGTTGATAAAGATGCGATTGTCGAAGCGGATCATATTACTGTCAGTTCCCTTACCGTATTCGGCAGTATTTCCGGAACAGTGCATGCACATAACAAGGTTGATATGATGACAGGCGCAAAAGTTCACGGGGACGTAACGGCGAACAGATTACGCATTGCAGACGGTGTCCTTTTTGAAGGCAAATGCAAGATGACTAATATAGATAAAGATATTGAAATTTTTCACCGTCCTACAGAAGAAATAAAAGCGGATTTACAGCGATCAAATGTCAGAATGTAACGAATTAAAAAATTTAACTCATACAGAGTTGATAAATAGAGCGGAAAAAATTGCAGAAAATTTGACGGAAAAGCTGAAAAAAAATTCGCTTAAACTTGCGTTGGCAGAATCGTGTACAGCAGGCATTATTTCCGGTTTACTTGCAAATATAAGCGGAGCTTCCAATGTGTTGTGGGGCTCTTATGTATGTTATATGCAAGAAGCAAAAGTAAAAATGCTTGATCTTGATAATAATGCGCTATGTGCAAACGGACTTGTAAGCAGAGAAACAGCTTGTTCAATGGCGCAAGGCGCATTACAAAAAAGCGGTGCAGACATTGCTGCATCTGTTACAGGGCTTGCAGGCATGGAAAGTGACGGCAAAGTACCGGGAGGAACAATTTGGATTGCGGTTGCTGTCTGCGGCAAATATTTTGAGAAAGAAGAAATTAAAGCGAAGGAGTTTCATTTTACGGGAGACAGAAACACAATCCGTATGCAAGCGGCAATTGCGGTTCTTGAAGCATTATTAGATAAATTATCATAAGAAAATAAAAATAGCATAAATAAAAATGCAAGCTTTTAAATAAAACGGCTTGACAAAAAATAAATAATAATATAGATTAGGGGTATCCTTTCAGTTAACATGAATCAAATTTTAAAAATAAATAATTATTTAAATCCTGTATCCATACAATATGCAGTTGGCATGGAAATACAAATCCAATAGGTGGTAAAAATGGCATATGTGCAAAAAGGCAGAAAGCCAAGAAACGAAGACGAGGATAGCATGGCGGCTAATGAAAACGAGCAAATAAATAAAGATGAGAATAATCCTCAATCAGAAAGTGCGCAAACAGGGTTTGCAAACTCCTGTTCGAGTAACGGCGACGGAAGAAAAGTCCATGTTGTTGTCCGCAACGGAAACGGGCAGAGAAAAAGCCGTCCGCATTCAAATGGTTATGAAAATAATCAAGAAGGAAATCAGGAAGGAAACTTCCGTCCGCAGCCGGCAGAAAACAACGAAGATACGCAAACAAGTTATCAAAAAACACAGGAGATTTTACCTTCCCTGCCGAAACTGCCTTCCATGCCAGACCTTTACGGCAAACCCACTCCGCGCCAAGATCAAGACAGCGGCAAACCGCGCCTTACAATCAATGAATTGATAAGGCTCAACATGAAAGATTTAAGAGAACTGGCAGCCTGTTACAACATCACTCATGATGATATGGTAGCTCTTAAAAAACAAGAAATTGTTTTTGCAATTTTAAAAACACATACAGAAAGAGGCGGCATTATTTATGCTTACGGCTCTTTGGAAATTTTACCTGACAGTTACGGATTCCTGCGCAGCCCGCAAAACTCCTACCTGCCCGGTCCCGATGATATTTATATCAGCCCAAGCCAGATACGTTTATTTGCATTAAAAACAGGCGACACTGTTTACGGTCAGATTCGCAGCCCGAAAGAAGGCGAGCGTTTCTTTGCAATGCTAAGGGTGGAAACAGTCAATTATGATGATCCGACCGTAGCACAAAACCGCATTCCCTTTGACAACCTTACCGCTCTTTATCCGAATAAAAAACTTAACTTAGAAACGGTAACAGAAGGTGTCAGCGAAAGAATCATCAATTTATTCTGCCCTATCGGTAAAGGTCAGCGTTCATTGATTGTAGCACCTCCAAGAACAGGTAAAACAATCATGATGCAAAAAATTGCAAACGCTATCACAAAAAATCACCCGGAAGTTTACCTTATCGTCCTTTTAATTGATGAGCGTCCTGAAGAGGTTACAGACATGGAGCGTTCTGTCCGTGCGGAAGTTATTTCCTCAACATTTGACGAACAGGCAACACGTCATGTACAAGTTACCGAGATGGTCTTGGAAAAAGCAAAACGCCTTGTAGAGCATAAAATGGACGTTGTAATTTTATTGGATTCAATCACACGTTTAGCGCGCGCTTACAATCAAACTGTCCCGACATCCGGAAAAATCTTATCAGGTGGTGTTGACTCAAACGCTTTGCATAAACCAAAACGCTTTTTCGGCGCGGCACGCAATATCGAAGAAGGCGGCAGTTTAACAATTATCTCTACAGCGCTTGTCGAAACAGGCAGCAGAATGGACGAAGTAATTTTTGAAGAATTCAAAGGCACAGGCAATATGGAAATCAACCTTGACAGGCGCATTTCCGACCGTCGCCTGTATCCGGCAATCAATATAAAGAAATCCGGCACACGCAAGGAAGAACTCCTGCTTTTAGAGGAAGAACTCCAAAGAATCTGGGTTTTACGAAAAGCCATCAATCCTATGGACGATATCGAAATCATCGAACTGCTGGTTGACAGAATGAAAAAAAGTAAGAATAATGAGATATTCTTAAAATCCATGAACACCGGAACAGGCGGAATGGATTGATGTCCTTAAACCGTATGTATTTTACGAAGTTGGACAATTTTTGGAGGATATAAATGAAAAGCGGAATTCACCCCAAGTACGAAATGACAAAAATCACCTGCGCCTGCGGCAATATCATCGAAACCCGTTCTACGGTTAAAGATATCAAAGTTGAAATTTGTTCTTCCTGCCATCCCTTCTTTACAGGTAAGCAAAAACTAGTAGACACAGCAGGACGCATTGAAAGGTTCAAAAAGAAATTTAACATTAAAGATTAGTCTTTAATGTAAGTATGCGGTCAAATTAAAAACCTTTTTTGCCTAAATCTCTTACAATATCAAGGTAAATATCAGGAATATTAATTCCTGATATTTTATGCTTTTTATAATCTACAATTTCTGTATGCGAAATATTTTCTAATTTTAAATTATTATTGCTCCATGTTGCAGATGCTTCGCTGACCACTCCGTCGTTTGCACCTCTAATTCGTTTTATATACAAATAACTGTTAAAAAATATTAAATCATCAAATTCGTTTTTCATTATTGAATAAACACTTTGATAATATACTCTTTCATCCATAATAACATTTTCATTAAATTCTCTCATTTTAAATGTTGTTAATTGATAATTCACGTTATATAAATCAGGATTAATGTCTCCGTATAAATCGCCGTAAATTTTTAAAATATTTCTGACACTTTTAGTGTGAATAATTTTTTGCTGAAAAATTAAATCTGCAATTTCAGCTCCATGATGAGGGGTAGAAATCGTAGTTAAACTTGCAACCTTATCTCCGTAATCGTATTTCCAGATAAAAAAACGAGAATCAAGCCCGCCTTTGGAATGTGCAATTAAATTTACTTTTTCGCTCATTGTTTCCGACAGCACATTATCAATGGTGGTTTTTAAAATTTCTGCGTTCGATTCAAAAGTACCCCATGCATCAGTATTTCCAAAATATACTTTAATACCATGATTACTCAATGTTTCCGGAATCCTGCCCCAAAAATCAATTATACTTTTTCTGTCATGCACTGCTATACCATGCACTAAAATAACAGGATATTTTAATATTGATTCATTTTGTTCATCATTTGAAATCGGATGCACAGGCACGCTTGCGCATCCTGTAAACCAAATTTGCACCAAAAATAATGATAATAAAACCGGTATCAAAAATCTTTTCATATAATTATTTCTCCGTTATTAAAAAAGTTTTTGGAATTTTTCTGTCTTTAAAATCTTCGTCTCTTATTTTATTTTCCAAATCTGTCACTTGTATATCCGCAGCATATTGATTGTGGAATTCGGTTTCAATTTCTTGCACACTGAAAGCACTGCGCTGTACATTAATACTAACATATATTTTCCCGTCTGGGGATAACAGTTTTAAACAATTTCCGAGCAGTATTAATAAATCGCGGTTTAAATCAAAGTTTTCATTCATTTTCTTGGAATTTGAAAATGCCGGCGGATCTAAAACAATAACATCCCATTTCATTTTCGCTTGAATTGCTTTCTCAAGAAATTCAACAACATCAGCGCGGATAAGTTTATTTGCCGCCGAACTATTACCGGAAAAGAAATCCCATTGCTGGAGTATACTAGAAGACATTCCATTTAGCGAAAAATTCTCTCGCGACCAATTTAAATATGTGTTTGATAAATCAACCGAATCTGTTGATAAAGCGCCTCCAAAAGCGGCATACACAGAAAAAGAACTTGTGTAAGAAAAAAGATTTAACATTTTTTTATCGGCAGACTCTGAACGCACAATATTCCTTAAAAGCCGTCTGTCAGGAAAGATGCCTGTATCAAGATAATCGGATAAATTAACTTTAAAGGAAAGCCCGCCTTCGGTTATGATTTTCTCAAAATGCGTTTGGCTTATTTTTTCATACTGAGCATCTCCTCTTTGACGCAGGCGTTGTTTAAGAAAGATACGATCAAGGGGAATCCCAAGCGCATTTGAAGCACTTTCTTTCATGGCAGAGAGCCAATTTTCTTCTTCAGCTTCGTCTTTTTCATAAGGACGCTTGTAAAGAGCGCCGGAAAGTGCCGCCTCATTAGTTTTTGAACAATCACCGTAAAAATCCAATACAAGTGGAATTTCGGGAATATCTTTATCATAAAGCCTGAAAGCGCCGGCACCTGTTCTTTGCGCCCATTTTTTTAGATGGCGGAATCTTTTTTGCAAACGGTTAGCGAGTATTTCGGCTTGATCTTTTGTTTTGTCTTCCATAAATAAAAAATCCGATTAAAGTATAAAACTTGAAATTGATTTCTGCAACTAACGATTTTTTACTTACTTGTTATTTTTTCCATCTTTATTTAAATTAATCTAAATGGCATTAAACATCACTCCTGTAGAAAATCACCGCGAAAGAGAAAAAGGGGTTATCGTATACCCTGTTTTTTCGCGGCGATCTGAAGGGCTTTCTATCGGGATTAATTTGTTTCCTGATAAAAAAAAATGCCAGTTCGACTGTCCTTATTGCGAGGTTTTTCCGTTTTCAGGTACGCGGGAAATTTCACCATTCGGGTTCGTTGTAAGTAATGCAAAATTTTCTCTTGAACAAATGCAGACCGATTTATATACGGCAATTGAAAATGCAAAAGAACAGAATATACCTATTAAAGATATTTGCTTTTCAGGCAATGGCGAGCCTACTCTTTCACCGCATTTTCCGAAAGCATTAAAGTTGGCAGAAAAAATTCGCCAAGAAACGCTAGTCGTTTCAAAAACACTCGTTGTTTCAGATACATCTTCAAAAATTGTTGTGATAACAAACGGCGCAGGTTTTTTAAATCCGCAGATTTTTTCGCTGTTAAAAAAAACTGCTGTCTCTTCTCCGCTTGATATTTGGCTTAAACTTGATGCAGGGACTCCGAAATGGTATCAAAAAATGAACCGTTCCGCTTTATCGTTTGATAAACTCTATAAAAAGATGAAAAAATTTACTGATAACGCTCCTGTAACGATACAAACAATGATTTGCGCTATAAACGAAGAAATTCCTGCAGAAGCAGAAACAATAATTTGGGAGATATTGGTTTGCAAACTTGCGGAAAAAGGGAAAGTACGTAAAGTGCAGCTCTACGGAAAGGCACGCCCTGCTCCGGAAGATCCGCTTGCTTCGCCTCTGCCTGCTGAATATCTTGAAAAAAGAGCAGAGTCTTTACGCAAAATGCTTACAGATAGAGAATTAATAGTTCCTGTAGAAGTTTATCTTTAAAATAATTTTTTACTAATAAAAAAAAGACCTGATCGTAAGACCAGGTCTTTTTTATAAAAGCGATTTTTTTACATTTCCGGAGCTGCTGCTGCTTTTTTTGTTTTCTTTGCAGCAGGTTTTTTTGCGGCGGCTTTTTTCGCTGGTTTTTTTGCGGCAGCTTTTTTTGCCGGTTTCTTTGCAGCAGTTTTTTTCTTTGCTGCCGGTTTCTTCGCGGCGGCTTTCTTTGCCGGTTTCTTTGCAGCGGTTTTTTTCTTTGCTGCCGGTTTCTTCGCGACGGCTTTCTTTGCCGGTTTCTTTGCTGCAGCTTTCTTTACGCCTTTTTTCGCGGCGGGTTTCTTTGCTGCTGCTTTCTTTGCTGCGGGTTTCTTCGCTGTTGCTTTCTTTGCAGCAGGTTTCTTTGCTGCAGCTTTTTTTGCTGTTCCCTTTTTCGCTCCTGTTTTCTTCGCGGCTGGTTTTTTAGCCGTCTTCGCAGTTGTTTTTCCTGCCATTTTTTTCCCCCCCTGTGGGTGTTTTACTGCCCTTCACCTTGGCAGTGGCGGGTTTTCCAGTCTTCGCTGTATCCCCTCCCTTTATATACAATCCGGAATAACCCCGGATGGGTGAACAATACTTCGCCGCAATTATTTCTTTGCTGCGGCTTTCCTTGCTGCTGTTCTCTTCTTCGCGGCATCTTTTTTTGTTACCGCTTTTTGCTTTGCAACTTTTTTTGGAACAGGTTTCTTCGAGGCTGCTTTTTTACCGGCAACTTTCTTTACTGTTCCTTTTTTTGCAGCAGCTTTCTTTTTTGTTGTTGGTTTTTTCGCTGCTTTCTTTGCTGTGCTTTTCTTCGCTGTACCCTTCTTTGCTTCAGGTTTTTCGGAATTTCTTAAAACCGCTTGTGCACCTGCAAGACGCGCTATCGGTACACGGTAAGGCGAGCATGACACATAACTTAACCCCGCTCTGTAACAGAAATCAATAGTTGCAGGATCTCCACCATGTTCTCCGCAAATTCCTATCTTAAGTTCAGGTTTTTCCAGCCTTCCTTCAAGAATTGCGTGTTCAATCAAACTGCCGACACCGTCTTCATCAATTGTTTTAAAAGGATCAACGTCAAGAACATTTTTTTCAAGATAAATAGGTAAGAATGATGCGACATCATCGCGGCTGAAAGCAAATGTCATCTGTGTAAGATCGTTTGTTCCAAAACTGAAGAAGTCTGCATATTGCGCGATATGTCCTGAGCGGATAGCCGCACGCGGAACTTCTATCATTGTACCGATTGAAACAGGGACTTTTACGCCTTGCGCTTTAAAAACCTTCTCTAAAATCTTTTCTGCATTGGGGCGCAGAAGCTTTAATTCACGCGCTGTTATAACAATGGGGATCATAATTTCGGGATGCACGGGAATTTTTTGTTTAGCGCATTCTGCTGCGGCAAGAGCGATTGCTTCTACCTGCATATCATAAATTTCAGGATATGTTACAGCCAAGCGGCAGCCGCGATGACCGAGCATCGGGTTGCTTTCATTAAGTGTTCCTATTTTTGCTTTTAATTTATTAACATCGATCTTTAAATGTTTTGCCAGCTCTTCAATTTCTTCCTTTGTATGTGGTACAAACTCATGCAGCGGAGGATCAAGAAGCCTGATTGTTACAGGTCTGCCTTCCATCGCTTTAAATATACCGAAGAAATCTTTTTGCTGGAGCGGAAGTATCTTTTTAAGCTCTGTCTTTCTGTCTTCTTCAGTTTCTGCAACTATCATTGCGCGGAAATGAACAAGTTTGTCTTTATCAAAGAACATATGCTCTGTGCGGCAAAGACCAATGCCCTGTGCGCCGAAATCAAAAGCTTTTTTTGCATCTTCCGGCAGATCGGCATTTGTTCTGACATCAAAACCTTTTACTTTACCGCGTACTGTTTTTGCACGTATATCATCGCACCATTTAAGGAAGGTATTCATGTCTTTAGAGATTGAAGGCATTACAAGAGGTAAAGTTCCTTCATATACTTCTCCGGTTGAACCGTCGATTGTGATCCAGTCGCCTTCTTTAAACATTTTTCCACCGATTTCAACATTTGTGCCTTGCACTATAACGCCTTTCGCGCCTGCAACACATGGCGTGCCCATACCGCGCGCTACAACCGCCGCATGGCTTGTCATACCGCCTTTCGAAGTTAAAATACCTTGTGATACAACCATTCCGCCTATATCTTCCGGGCTGGTTTCCTTGCGGACTAATAAAACCTTCTCACCTCTTGCATGCCAGATTTCCGCTTCTTTAGCACTGAAAACAATTCTGCCGCAAGCAGCACCCGGAGATGCGTTTAACCCTTGTGTAAGAACTTTGACTCCCTTTCGTGCTTTTAAATCGATCATCGGGTGAAGAAGCTGGTCAAGATCGTTTGGAGTTACACGCATAATTGCAGTGATCTTATCAATTAAACCTTCTTTTACCATATCTACAGCGCATTTTACCGCCGCTGTTCCCGCGCGTTTTCCGTTGCGGGTTTGCAGTATATATAGAACACCTTGTTGGACTGTAAATTCCATATCTTGCATATCTTTAAAGTAATGCTCTAAATTATCTTTTATACCTACAAGCTGTTTATAGATAGCAGGATTCCTTTTTTGCAGAGTGGAAATTCTTTCCGGTGTTCTGATTCCTGCAACAACATCTTCACCTTGAGCGTTCATAAGATATTCGCCGTAGAATTCATTTATACCTGTGCTTGGATCGCGGCTGAAACATACGCCTGTTCCAGAATCATCACCCCAATTTCCGAAAACCATTGACTGAATATTAACAGCGGTTCCTACAAGCCCTTTTATATCGTTGAGTTTTCTATATTTAATAGCTCTTTCGTTCATCCATGAACCGAAAACTGCATTGATCGAACCCCAAAGCTGTTCAATAGGATCTTGCGGAAAATCTTTACCTTTTTCTTTTTTAACGATTTTTTTATATTCACCGACAAGTTTTTCTAAATCTGCTGCTGTAAGGTCTGTATCAAGTTCTATTTTTTTACTTTTTTTAATTGATTCGATGGCTTCTTCAAATAAATCTGAATTAACACCCATTACTACATCGCCGTACATTTGAATAAAACGCCTGTAAGCGTCCCATGCAAAGCGAGGGTTGCCTGTTTTATTTGCAAGCCCGATAACCGCTTTATCGCTGATACCAAGATTTAGGATTGTATCCATCATTCCGGGCATTGATGCTGCNGCGCCTGAACGGACAGAAACTAAAAGCGGATCTTTNGGATCGCCAAGCTTCTTTTTCATTACAGCTTCAAGTTTTTTAAGACCAGCTTCAACTTCTTCTTTTATTCCTGCCGGATATTTGCTTTTATTTTCGTAATAGGCTGCACATACATCGGTAGAAATTGTAAAACCCGGCGGAACAGGAATACCAAGATTGGTCATCTCGGCAAGATTTGCTCCTTTTCCTCCTAAAACAAATTTCATTGTTGAATTACCATCGGCTTTACCGTTGCCGAAAAAATAAACATTTTTCTGTTTAGCCATTAAACTCCTCCCATAAGTTTCTAACATCCGATCGTTATAATTTAAAATTATATTTTATCAATCAGATAATTGCAATATAACAACTTTATTTTTTTTATGCAAGCTGTTATTATAAATATTATGAACTATCTTGACCTTCCTGTCTACAAGAATCAGAAAAAAATTTTATTAATGTTAGAAAATAATCAAGCGCTTGTTGTTGAGAGTCCTACAGGCTCAGGCAAGACGACTCAGCTTCCTGTTATTCTTTACGAAGCAGGGTACGCGCAGAACGGAATCATCGGAGTGACTCAGCCAAGACGCATTGCTGCTGTCTCTGTAAGTGAATTTATCGCGAAACAAACGGGAAATTTCATTCCGGGACTCATCGGTTACAAGATGCGCTTTGCAGATCAAACCAATCATGAAACCAAAATTAAAATAATGACGGACGGAATTCTGCTTCAAGAGATGAAACTTGATCCATTGTTATCAAAATACAGCCTTTTAGTAGTCGATGAAGCCCATGAAAGGAGTTTAAACATCGATTTTATACTTGGTTTGCTTAAAAGAGTCATGGAAAAACGCCGCGATTTCAAAATAATTATTTCTTCTGCAACAATTAATGCGGAAGTTTTCTCCGAATATTTCGGTGAATGTCCGATTGTAAAGATTGATGCGCAGCGTTTTCCTGTAACTTTGATTTATGAACAGATAGAAAGAGAGATTAACAATGATTCTTTTACTTTTGACAGCGATCATAGATCAAAACACAGGGAAAGAGGTTATAGAAACAAAGAAAAAACAGAGCGTTTTTTGCAAAATAACAGTTCAGAAGAGGTAATTTTAACTAAAATTGAGGCAATTATCACACGTTTTATAAGCGAGAAGAGAGAAGGTGATATTTTAGTGTTTTTATCGGGAGAAAGAATGATTAAAGACTGTATGAACCGTCTGACATTCTGTTCTGTCGGAAAATATTTGCATCTTGTTCCGTTGTACGGTCGTCTTGGAAAAGAAGAACAGGAAAGAGTCTTTCTTGATGCGCCTGAAAGTAAAACAAAAGTTGTTATTTCCACAAATATCGCGGAAACATCGGTGACAATTGACGGAATTACAGCGGTAATTGACTGCGGTCTTGCAAAATTGAATTGGTATAATCCAAGAACATTCACTTCAAGCTTGATTGAAGCTCCGATTTCTAAAGCTTCTGCCAATCAACGCAAGGGGCGAGCCGGAAGAACATGCGAAGGAACTTGTTACAGACTATACACGCGTAAAGATTTTGAAAACCGATCTTTGTTTACAACAGAAGAAATTTTCCGCACGGATCTGTCTGAAGTAATTTTAAGAATGGCAGATCTTGGAATAACTAACTTTGAAGACTTTGATTTTATCGCCGCGCCTGAAAAAGCAGGTATAATCGGCGGAATTGAAACATTAAATCTGCTTGAAGCGCTGGAACCTGATCGAAGTTTATCAAATATCGGAAAATTGATGACAGAATTCCCTCTTGCACCGCGTCAATCACGAATAATTGTTGAAGCGATACTGCGTTATCCTGATGTTATACGGGAAACAATTATCGCATCGGCATTTTTATCGACACAAAGCCCGTATATTCTGCCGCCGGGAGAAGAAACTGACGCGAGACAAGCGCATCACCGCTTCCGCGATGATAACGGCGATTTTGTTTCGTATTTAAAACTATTTAAATCTTACAATGATTCAACAAATAAGACGAAATTCTGCGAAAAAAATTACCTTGATGACCGCGCAATGGCAGAAATTGTAAATGTTACGTATCAATTAGAAGAAATTATAGCTTCAATGAAAATTCCTATACATCAAAGAGCGGAAAATCTATCCGGAAACGAAATTGATGACTATTTATGCTGTGTAGGACGCGGAATGATACAATTTGTATGCGTTAAAGAAGGAAGAGGCAAGTATGGCTCTTACCGTTCATTAACTGCGGATAAAATAAGTATCCACCCGGGATCAGTTATGTTCCGCATTGATCCCACATTTATTGTTGCAGGAGAAATTGTTAGGACATCGCGGATGTATGCGATGTCAGTTTCTCCGCTTTCAAAAACGGTTTTACAGCGAATAAGACCCGGACTTTTCGCAGAATATGAAAGAAGCGGCGAGCAAAGACCGGAAAAAACAAGAAAAGGCAAACAGATCGTCAGAGATTTTACAAATAATATCAAAATAGAAAGTGAAATTTTTGAAATTATTACCGTAAAAGGGAAAAAAACTGTTTTGCTCCCTTGGGAGAAGCTTCTGCGCATAAGAAATGATTTATCAAATACGGAAACTGTTTATAAAGGTTTAAAAGGAAAAATTTTAATTAATAATAACTATAACTTACTTGAAGGCGAAAAACTCGAACTTATATTATCATTAGTGCCGGATTTAGATGTTGACGGTATTTTTTCACGCAAATGGTCAAGAAAAGAGAATTATAATTCGCAGGAAGATATTTCAGTGATACTTGAACACCTTGACAGCCTTTTAAAACCTGTTGTTTGGAAAAAAAACTCCAAAGACTTAGGTTTTTTAGGGCTTTTTACAGACGGCGCAGGAAGTTATTGGTTCAGATCGTCACGCGGTTTTCACACAAGCCTGAATGAAAGCCTTTCCAGCCTTGAAAGTTTAATTGATGAACTCGGAGAAGATGTTGAAATTGAGAAAAAACATATTGTTAATCAGTGTTACAGGCGGCTGTCGGATTATCTTTAGCGAAAAAAAAACGCTGTTGCATAGGAAACAACAGCGTTGAAGTGTAAAAGCAAAATTATTGTGCAGGCATTATAACAAGATCCTTTACAAAGAACTGTCCTGTTTGAAGAGCGCACTGGAATGCCAGAGAAGAACCGTTTGCAGTAGGCAATGCTTCTCCATCAATTGTGAATTGCTGGTATGTTGAGGTTAAATTAATGCTTGATCCTTTGCCGCTGTGTTGTTCAGTCCAATAATATTGAACATACAGATTATCCCGCGTTCCGCTTGCTGTTCTGGCGGAGAAAGTGTATGTATACCGCGTACCTGCTGTCGCCTCTGAAGCGTAATCAAAAGTTAACGCTGCCTGCCATTGCTCGGTAGGATGCACCGCTGTTACATTGGCACTATATTCACCGCTATTTCCCGTTTCAGTCCATGTCATTGCGGCAGGAGAATTAGCGTATCCGCCAAAATTATAATTAATAGATTGAAGCCCGGCTTCAACAGAAACGCCTGATACATTTGCATTGTAAACATTTATCGTTTTTACATTGCTCATTGTATATAAAGGTGTTGAACTGCCACTGTTTTGATAGGCTTCTACACGGAAGGTAATCGGCGTAGAAGTTGTAAATGGAGCGATTGTTGTCGTCCATGACGCCGTTCCGCTTGTAATATTAAGCCCAATTTCTCTTCTCCATGTGGAATTCGCGTTGTGAAGAATTAATTTTGCGTATCCCGCGCTTGCGGCAATACCTGTAAGAGTTAAATTACCGCTTATAGTGATGCTTGAACTCCTGTTATAGTTTGCGGTTATTTGCACATCGTTTCCGGTTAAAGTAATAGTTGTAGATGCAGACGAGGGAGTTGCGGCGCTGCCTCCTGTAACTGTCCAATGGGTAAATTGATAGCCTGCGACCGTGTTTGCGGTTACAGTAATTGGAGTATCAGAATAATATTTCATGGCTCTTGAAATGCCCGCAAGCCTTAAAGTTGATGAATTTAGTTTAATTTCCGCGTTAGGCAGATTATAAGCGTCATCTCTTGCGGAAATGGTCACGTTTTTCAAGTTAGAGGCGTTTACGCCGCAGTATTGCGGTAAATATTGATTTACCATAGTGTCTCTTACATTCGTAAGATAATTGCGCATATTATTTATATTACTATCAAAACTATACCATCCGCCGAAACGGGGATTATAATCAGCCATTAATGGCCTGTAAATGTTCGCAAGCCGTTCCAATTCCGGTATAAAACTATCGGGATGGAAATTAATATTGTACAGATCCATCATCGTATTAACAAATTGGCGTTTGAAATCCTGATTGGTCAGCAATTTTTTTAATAATTGGCTGTGCTGATGATCTTTGTTATCTCCATTTAGAATTCTATAAAAACCATCCATTACATTACCGCCGTCATAAATTCCCGCCGCATATTCGGTATCAAACATCTGCCAGCGCCATTTTGTATCACCGTAGGGGTTGCCGGACTCTACAGTGCGTGTTCTCCATAAACGGTAATTATTATGGGGCCAATCCTGATTGTTAATGTAAATATTAGCGGCAAAATAATCTATAAAACTTTGAATATCCATCAAATTGCAAAATTGATTATAAATTGACGAATCTGATAAATCTTCATTCCTGTATTCCATTAAATCCCAATAAAGAGAATCTTCGCCGGGATTTCCGTCATCAAGGGCGCCGTTATCGAAAGAAATAACATTATTTCTGTTCACGCCGTATTTATATTCGGTTGCATTGTCGCTGTATCTCTCCTGGATATTATAAAAGCCCCAGTATTCACCGTTAATATACACAATGCATGGTACTCCTGCCTGCACGGTAAAGGCGCGATCTGTCAGGAGGTTTTGAATAAATACATCGTACATTTTTGTCGCTTCAGCGTCGTTTCCGCCGTTTCTAAGCATAAAACTCTTGTAAGTTCCTACAGGCGTGCCGTTCGCGCGAACCGCGCCGGGAATTAAAGGATAATTTGTTAATGTATTTATACCGCCGTACTCTGATCTGAAATAAACATTAAAACTTTTCTGCCCCGCCGCGCGCGACCATCCGCCGCGGACGCGTATGCCTACATTTTGAGAGATTGGCACGCTTCTAGAGCTTGCGTTTCCGGCAAAAAATTCCATAAACGCAACGCGCTCCCAATCAGTGCCTCTCTGGAGAAAGTTATAAATTGTATGAGTAGGGCTATCCCCTTCATTCCAGCGGTTAGTGCTTACTCCCCTCACCATAATGCCGTATTTTTCATCTACAAGGTTATAAGGATCGCTGACAAGCGAAATAATTGGAGCATCCGCATAATTTGCAAGGTTGTTTCCGATAAAAAAAGTTCTGGTTGCAATATCGCTTCTTTTTGAACCGGAAGAATCATACGCTGCCGCGCAGATTACCGTCGCTTTCGGCACTTGAGCGTTAGTAGGTACATGAATGGACGGCATACTGCCGCGCGGATCATCGGTGCGTCCGTATAAATTTGTGGAATTCGCCGGTGTCGCAAGAAGATTTGCCTGCATCGGATTATTACGATCTGCGATGGTAATCGGAGAAGTGTATTTAAAAACAGTTTTATTATCAACCTTTTTTGGATCGGGAATGCTGCCGTCTATTGAATAATAGATTGAGTTTCCCTCTGTTGTTGAAATTGTAAGCTTGAATGATTGAGAATAAAGCCCGCTGGTATGAGAAAAATTCGGCGCTCTTATTCTGCCGCTGGAAGAATTTTCATCAACGCCGCTGCCGCCAATATTCGGATCTTCACAGGATGCAAAGAGACAGCAGATTGCAAGTACTAAACATATTTTCTTCATTATAATCTCCTCAATGTACACTGCATTACTATTATTCTATCGCAGCGCCGGTGATTGGATCCCATGCGCCGAATGCTTGATTTTTTGGTCTATACCTTTCTAATTCAGCCGCAGAAACGGTTGCAAAAAGAATACGCGTAAAATCTGCGGAATTATTATTTGTATCCTCAAGATTTGCACGGCGCTGTCCTCCCTGTTTGCTGAGACCTATAATAAGAGCTCCTTCATAACCTTGAATATAATCTGTATTTGCTGTATTTATAGCTCCAACCATATCCATATAGCCGTTAACTGGCGCTCCGCTATTACCGATGAAGGGGTTTTGTACTGTAAGCTGCGTTGTATTGCTCATAAGAACGACTTTAATAGAACGATTACTTAAATGCGGGTCGTTAAAAGTCATATTAATATCGCCATAACCATCTGCAAATGTTAATGCCGGACCATTTGTCTCGGTACTCACCATCGCCTGCCCAAGAATTAAATATGAGTGACGCGGCTGTAAAGTTCCAGTAAGATTGATTACGTGCCACGGACCATCTGTATCAATCGTTGCCGCAGAATCACTTCCTGCTGTATTACTGCCGCTTCTAAATCCGGCAGCATATTGCACGGAATATCCCGATAAATTAATCGGAACATTTGTATTGTTATATAATTCTATAAAACTGCGGTTTATATTACCGTCAGTAGCGGCTCCAATCTGTAAAATCATCAACATTTCTGTACCCGGAGGAGGAGGAGGGATAGGAGACCATTCACCGTCCGCGCTGTATCTGGGTCTTACTTGAGCCAGTTTTGTATCAGTTATACCAGATGTTCTGTAATCAATTCTCTCAAAATCAGTTGAATTATTATCGTTATCTGTAAGCGATTTGCGCCGCGCTGCTGCCTGTTTGGAAATTTGCGTGAACGCAGTTGTTTCAAAAGCGTCAACGCTGGATGCGTTGTTGTTATAAGCGCCGAGCATATCAACATATTTTGCCGCTGTTCCGCCGGTCATTGCAAAGGGGTTTTCTACAGTTAATTTATTCTGATTTTCCATCAATGCGACTTTAAAACCACTATTATTTAAATTAAATGTATCAACAGTTTGATCCGCGTTTTCAAAATATAAACGGCTATCACCAGTAATTTCACCTAACAAACCAGTGATAAGATATGAACCCTTAGCCGGGATTGTTCCTGTCAGATTAATAACGGTCCAGTTTGTACCTGTTGTGCCGTATTGCAGGGAAAAAGTATTTAAATCGATATCAGCTTCAGTGTTATTATACAATTCTACAAAGCTGCGGGTAATTGCGCCGTCAGTGGAAGCTCCTGCCTGTAATATGAGCAATTCCCCTGCATATTCGCTTTTTTCGCCTATTACTGTCGGGTTATCAGGCGGAGGAGGATCTTCAGGTTCGGCAAAGGGATTCCATTTTCCTGCTTCTGAGTTTCTGGGATAGCGGACTTCAAACTCCTCATCAGTCAAAGAAATTCCGCTGTCGCTGGTTGCTCCATATCTTGCCGCAATAAAATCAGCAGAGTTGTCATTTGAGTCTGATAAATTTTTCCTGCGAACAGCTTGAGAAGCAGAACAGCGAGCGGGAGCGGTTTCAAAACCGAATATATTATCAGGGGGCGATGCGTCAGGATTATTTAAAGCACCCACCATGTCGATATAACCCGATGCTTTTTTCCCGTTACCATCAACATCAAAAGGATTTTGCATGTTTAATGCTGCGCTGCCTTCTATAAGGACAACTTTGAATGATCTGTTGCTTAATTTAAAATCAGGGTCGTTTATATCGCCGTAGTCTGCGCCGTGTTTTTCTTCAATCTTGTAACGCGCGGCTGTTGAACCTTCGTTCGGTCCTAAAATAAGAAATGAACCTCCGGCGGGAATTGTTTTATTTAAGGAAATTTTTACCCATTCCCAGTCTTCAGTTACATCAGTACCTCTTTCTCCATCAGCATAATAAAGGTTGATTCCGTTTAAATTTATCGCAGTTTCTGTTGTATTGTATAATTCAACAAAAGAGTGCGTTGCGCCTGCTGCGGTGCTTGAAGAGCCATACGCCTGCAAAATTAACAGTTTTCCTGCTAACTGGCTGGTATTAATCTCTGGGTCTTTTTCATCACATACTGTTAATAATAAGCTGGAAAAGAAAATGGCGATTATTGCTGTTATTATAATTTTATTATTTTTTTTCATATCAATCTCCTTAATTTTTGCTTAAAAAAAAAGACCGTTTGTTATTATCAGTATTAATATATCGTATTAATAATAAATTAACATATTTTGTTATAAGATTGTATGGATTAATTGATAAATCCAAGTTATTATAGCTAAATACAGTAATTTCTGTATTAAGAAAATGCTTAAAAAAACGGTCGTTTTTTTTTAAGCAAAAATTAAGGAGATTGATATGAAAAAAAATAATAAAATTATAATAACAGCAATAATCGCCATTTTCTTTTCCAGCTTAT
>WQSW01000029.1 GCA_009787695.1 Treponema sp. | reverse complement strand
GCATAAATCACATTTACATAGTTATGCGCAAACATATCTGTAAACACTCTCGCGCCGTCACCTGAGAATATCCATTGAGTGCAAAAAATAATAATTTTTTTTATCTTTTAAAAACTCGATATATTTACCTGCAAATTCTCTCATGATCCTCGGCACTCTGGAACCGTAAATCGGGTAACAAAAACCAATCGTTTCATAAGAAGAAATTAATTTACCAAAGTCAACATTTTCTTCGATAGAATAACATTGCGAAACCGGGATAGTATTAATTTTACGGCAGAATAATTCCGCGATGTATTTTGAATTTCCGGTTCCTGAGAAAAACAACATCAGCATAGATGGCTCTGTTCTTTCTTGTTTTCTGGCATGAGTTATTGTAGCATGTTAAAAATAATTAAACCACTTTTTCTGAAAAAAATAAGCGCATTATTAAACATCATTTTTCCGATTCCTTTGTTATGAAATTCCATTAATATCCCGAATCAATTGTAAAACACAATCTTTATTATTAGAATCGTAAACCCAATTATTATCGAAGTTTTCGGTTATTTTTTTATTACCGCTATTTCCTATTTCTAGGCTGTGGAATTTGGTTTTGTTTTCTTTGGCGGCAATAATTTGTTTTTTGGTTTGCTCATCAAAATCTGGCATCACGCAATCAGAAACCATAATAATATCTGCTTTTTTATAATCCTCTTTATCCAACATCCTAAGCGCTTCTATCATTGCAGGACTAGCGTCTGTTCCGCCATTAAAACTCATGGAAAGAAAGTCTATTAATTTTTCTAAATTATTTTTTAGGTCTGTCAAGTTAAGCGTTTCAATTGCTGTTGAAAATGATATTAAATAACACTTCCTATTATCTCTGACTGCCTTTTTTAAAAGAGCAAAACATAATGTTTTTGCTACAGTTTCAGAAGGTCCATCCATTGAGGCGCTAGTATCAACACAAATAATAAAAGGACCTTTTGTCTCTTCTTTTACCTTTTGACAGTTTTTTAAAATTTCTTCTTCTTCCCATGAAAGTATTTTTGCCTGATATTCAAAGGTTTGCAGTTTCTTTTCTGTGAATTTTTTATAAAAAAGTAATTCTGTATTTTCATCCGCAAGTAATGCTGCTTCTGCCGGGAGCATACTGCTAATATCATCACTTTCATGTATGCCGACAAGTTCTGCTTTGCTTGCATGCTCTACCTTCCAGTCAGGTTTAATTATTAAATCGGCAAATATCTCTTTTTCATATTCCCTTTCCGCCTGATGCATCCTTCCAAGCATCTCTGCAAGTTCCTGCAGTGGTTTATCTCTTTCTAAAAGTTCAGCATATTCTTTTAAAATATCAAAGTTTACTTTTTGCCAACGGCCCTTGCTCATATCCCATAAACGCCCTAATTCTCCGGTAAAAGGTTCAAGTAATTCTTGAAGTTTTTTAAGTTGTTCTATTTTTTCATAGAGTTCTTCGCAAAATATTTTTCGCTGTTCATCTATAATGCGAAGTTCCCATTTCAGTTTTTCTTGAAAAAGATACCCTTCCCATTTTTCTGTAAATAATTCTTTTACAATATCAAAATTTTTTGGATCATTTTCCAAAGATATACTTTTAATAAATTCTTCATTATATGAATCAACATCGATTTGTTTATAGTTTTCCTTAATAAAAGACGCTGTTGTTTCCCATGTTTCTTCATAAGAATCTTTATTTATTTGTTTAAAGTTTTCTAACAGATTCTGCTCGTTTTCAAAAGGATTTTCGGTTATTAGAATTTGCTTTTTAGTTTTATTCATAAAATCAAGAATATCTCTGGTTATATGTTCTGCAAGAGAAGAATCTTTTATACAGAGTTCTTGCATTACTTTATTTGAAAGTATATTCTCAATAGCCGCAGCAAAATTATCTGTATTTTCATTTGTAAGAACCGCAGAATAACTCTGCTTTTTTTGCAACTGCTTATAAATAGTATTTGCGATTTCTGTTCTCTTTTTCTTATCAGAGATAGAACTAAAATTAATAAATCGATCAAACTTATTATCAGGCATCTAATATAACTTCTTCATCTTTAAGTTTTTTATAATTATTCTGAATTTCTAGTATCTCCAATTTAATTTTTGTTATTTTTTTCTTTGTTGTTGTTATATGGGTTTCAACAATATCAGCAAATTCAGACTTAACAAATAAATTAAAGCGAAGATGCTGCAAATCTTTATCCCGATATTGTTCAAGCTGGTTTTCCATTTCAACAATTTGTTGTAATAAATCTTTTATTTGATTATCCCAAATTTCCTCAAGCTTTATATTTGGCTTCCTTGTGAGTTTTCGTTTATCACCTTGAATCATTGTCTTAAGATTAAATTCTGTATTATCTATAAAAATACTATATTCAGAATCTCCTTTTCTACATAAATAATTATAAGAACCATGTCTAACTTTTTTATAGTAATCATCCCAGTAAAATAAACGTATATCATCATTTTCAATAGATAAATTATTATAATTATTTTTGTTTATAAGATTAACATCATTACCATAATCCGGCGGATTTATAATCTCATAATAATCATCATATATAGGTTCAAGAACAACTACCTCTGTATTTTTTATAAATGTTGTTTCTACATCTATTTCCTTTTTAAATTTTTCAATTTCTTCTTCAATACTTTTAAAATTAATTTCTTTGGTATAACCATATTCTTCTATTGCATCATTAACAAACTCTGAAACGGCTTGTATTTGTTTTTCTTCATTCCAAATACAATGTTTTATTAAAAAACAATCCATAAGATCTGCTTCTGTCCTATCGTTTAAAAACGCGGAAGTACGTATCAGACGTAAAATCTTCCTCCATCTGCGATCAGACACATACAATTTTTCAAGTTGTTTCTGTCCTGCCTGTTCCTGCGCGAGCTGTTGGGCTTCCTGTTCTTTTTCCTCGTTATAAACTTCTATTTTTTTCCTGATTACATTAATAACATTTAATATATTATCCGGAATATTAATTTTATTTATTTCTACATACCATTTTTTATATTCGTCTTTAGTTATACATTCACTTATTTTTTCATCTTTATCAGTATCAATTTCTTTAATTTCCTTATATGGCATCTTTATCATCTCGTTAAACAATTCCGGATTTTCAATACCTGAAACTTCAAGACGTATTAAAAAACGATCCCACAAAGCTTCGAGCCCCCGTCCTTTCGCCGGAAGTTCGTTTGAAGCCGATATAAGAGCTTTCATTGGTACTTTTATTTCTTTATCGCCATTACGGAAAATCTTTTCGTTAATTACGGTAAGCAATGCGTTTTGAATGGAAGGACCGGCTTTCCAAATTTCATCAAGAAAAACAACTTCTGCGGCAGGAAGATAACCTTCGATAACACGTTCATATTTATCTTGTTTAAGCATGGAAATTTTTACAGGTCCGAAAATTTCATCCGGAGTGCTGAAACGGCTCATCAGGTATTCAAAAACTTTGGCATCTTCAAAAGCAAATTTAAGACGGCGTGCTATAAGGCTTTTTGCTACACCCGGAGGTCCAAGTAAAAAAATGCTTTCACCGGCTATAGACGATAACAGAGCAAGTTCTAAAACCTCGTCTTTTTCGATTATACCTTCTTTTAATTTTTTAAGCAGATCGCCGATTTTTTTCTTTACCATGATTAAAATTCTCCTGTATAAATTAATATATTAAACAAATCTTTAAAAGAGAACGATACGATAAATTATGATGCAGCAAACTACGTTTTTACAGCAACTCACCTCTTAGGCAATACATTCCCGTGATGATGCCCGTCTTCCCACTCTTCAGGAAAGTGCAAAGCATTATTAATTATCGATCCGATTTCAATGCTGCCGTTAACATTAAAAGAAACAATGGTTCTGTTATTTTCAGGAGTTCTTGTGTAAGTGCCGCTTATCCGTTTGTTATGTGCTAATTCTGCGTTGAACGTACCGTCTGCTAATAATTGAACGGTCTGAGAACCGTCGCTGTAAATTTCTGCTCCTACTTGTTTTGCATTTTGCCTGTTGCTTGCAAAAATACCAAGAAAAACAGCAACCGCTATTATTAAAATTAAAATACTTATCATTATAATATTCTTTTTTCTGGCTTTTTTAATTGCCTTTTCTTTTCTTTCTTTTTTCGATTTAACCTTTGGCGCACCTTTCGACATAATTTCCTCCTATTTTCTACACATCCAAATTACTAACCAATAAAGCGTTTTCCTCAATAAACTCTCGTCTTGGTCCTACAACTTCTCCCATTAAAGTGGTAATAATTCTTTCCGCTTCAACATCATCATCAAGATGTACTTGAATGATGTTTCGTTTATTCACGTCCATTGTAGTGTCGCATAACTGATCGGAATTCATTTCACCTAACCCTTTGTAACGCTGAACGACAACTTTTTCCGCATCTTTGCCCGACTCGGCAATGATGCGATCCTTTTCCGCATCATCATAAGCATAAAAAGATTTTCTGTCGTAACTGACTCTGTAAAGAGGCGGCATGGCAAGATAGACGTGTCCTTTTTCAATAAGAGGTGTCATATAACGATAGAAGAACGTTAAGAGCAAGGTGCGGATGTGCGAACCATCAACATCGGCATCTGCCATGATAATGATTTTATGATAACGGATTTTTGAAACATCAAAATTATTGCCGCAACCCGCTCCTATGCTTGCAATAATGGGCTGAAGCTTTTCATTTGTTATAACTTTTTCGATACGCTGTTTTTCAACATTGAGCATTTTTCCCCAAAGCGGAAGTATCGCCTGATAACGGCGGTCACGTCCGCCTTTTGCAGTGCCTCCCGCAGAGTCTCCCTCTACGATGAATAATTCGCACTTTTCAGGGTCTTTTTCAGAACAATCTGCAAGTTTGCCGGGCAAACCCGCGCTGTCCATTGCATTTTTACGGCGTGTCGCATCACGCGCTTGACGTGCGGCGATACGCGCCTTTGCGGCTAACACGGATTTTTCTAATATGTTGTTGATAACATCAGGATGCTGATCAAAATAAAGTTCCAGCTGCTCGTTCACTAAAGACTCGACTATCCCCTTTACTTCGGAGTTACCCAATTTGCCTTTGGTTTGCCCTTCAAACTGCGGATTCGGCACTTTGACAGAAAGAACTGCAGTAAGCCCTTCGCGCACATCGTCGCCGGAAAGAGTTTCGTCTAACTTTTTTGAGTGTTTTGATTTTTTAAGAAATTCGTTCAATGTGCGGGTAAGCGCGGATTTAAAACCGCCAAGATGAGTGCCGCCTTCGCGTGTGTTAATGTCATTTACAAAAGAGAACATTATCTCATTAAAACCGTCATTGTATTGAATACCGACTTCTACTTCTATTTCACCGCCGGCACCGTCATCACGAGTGCCGCTAAGAAAAACCGGCTCTTTGTATAACACTGTTTTATTTTGATTCAAATACTCGACAAAACTTTTCACGCCGCCTTCAAACATAAAATCGTGAACTTTAGGCGTAGAAAGCCTTTCATCACGGATAGTGATTTTTAACCCTTTGTTAAGAAATGCGAGCTCGCGCAAACGGTTAGAGAGAGCGTCAAAATTATGCGTTGTAGTTTCAAAAATGGAAGTATCAGCTTTCCAGCGGATCACTGTCCCTTTGCGGTCAGGTGCAGAAGGGTAAGGCAAATTTGATGCGGGAATTTCTTTCGCAGGACCTTGCGAAATTCCTGCTTTATACTGCTGAGTGTGAATTTTCCCGTCAATATGAACAAACGCTTCGCACCATTCGGAAAGAGCGTTCACGACAGAAACACCGACACCATGCAAACCGCCTGAAACCTTATACGACTTTTTATCGAATTTTCCGCCGGCATGAAGCCTCGTCATTACCAATTCAAGGGCGCTGACCTTTTCGGTGGGGTGAATATCAACAGGGATTCCCCTTCCGTTATCCTCGACACGGACAACATCGTTGCCTTCCAAAACCACCGTAATATTTGTACAAAAACCCTGCATTGCTTCGTCAACAGAGTTATCAACAACTTCAAAAACAAGGTGATGAAGCCCGTCTATGCCTGTTGTTCCTATGTACATACCGGGTCGGGTACGGACAGCTTCCAAACCTTTTAAAACAGTTATATTTTTAGCTGAGTAATTATTATCTGTGCTCATTAGTTTAGTATACAGTTTTTATATAAGAGGGTAAAGAGAACGGACGGTGTGTCCGAAAAATCCGGAGTCATATTCCATTTTAAACGGAGTAAAGAAAATGTTTATAAAATTTAAATAAAAAATCAGTCTTTTTTTATAATTTTTTGTCAAAAAAATTGTTTTTGAAAGAAAAAACATCATTTTAATAAATTAATAAAAACTTAAATTTTTCCTATTGACATTTAAAACTATTATCCGTTATATTTACTTTCTGTGGTACGAGGTATACCCTCTGTAATTCTACGGTGCATAACTTGTGGATAAAGTAGGGGAAAAATCGTTAAATCACGTTTATAAAAAGAGAGGAATCAAGATATCTAAAACAAAGATATCGGGTATGAGCTAATTACTTATGGTATAAGGACTTAGCGTGATTCACTGTTCAGGTATTAAGTAAAATTTATAAATTTTTATACAAATTTTACTTAAATGCTTATACTATTAACATTGTTCATTGTGGATAACTTGTAGAAAACCTTAGGTGGCAAGTTGCAAAGCGTCCGTTTTTGTAGTATCTTTCTCTTTTTTTTGCCGGATAAAAATTACATTACAATTGGAGGAAAAACACCGTAAAAAGGGTTTATAAATAAATGGCTGATTTGGATTATGAAGGTTTCTGGAAAGAAGCCTTGGTCCAACTGCAGAATGACCTACGGGAGGAGGAATTCAGCGGCTGGTTTTCAGAGTTGAAATACCTGCGACACCGTGAAGAGTCTGGAGCAAACAAAGTTTGCAGCCTCATAATAGGTGTTCCCTCTTCTTTTCATCAAAAAACGATAGAAACCCGTTACATAGAAAAAATAAAATTAAAAATTAAAGCCGTTTCCGGCAGGGAAATTGCTGTAGAAACAGAAATTTTCAAAATATCACCGGAAGAAAAAGAAAACAAACCAGTTAGTATTACTGCCCAACCATTACCTTTAAAAGAAGAATCCTCTGCTTCAATGCCGATTACAACTTCCGTTGGTATAATAAAAGAAAAAAAAGTAAAACACCCTCAAATGCGGGACGATTTTACTTTTGAAAGATATATAATCGGAGAAAATAATAGTTTTGCGGCAAATGCTGCAATAGCAATCAGTAAAAATCCCGGAAAAGCTTATAACCCGTTTTTGATCTTCGGCGGTGTAGGGCAAGGAAAAACCCATCTGATGCAGGCAATAGGCAATTATATACATGAAAATTCTGATAACAAAGTAATTTTTGTAACATCAGAAGAATTTTTAAATGAATATCTTGAAGGTATAGCACAGGGAAAAATGAATGTTTTTAAAAATAAATTTCGTTATACAGATGTTCTTTTAATTGACGATATTCAATTTTTTCAAAAAAAACACGGTATTCAGGAAGAACTTTTTCATACATTTAACGCGCTTGCAAATGCAAAAAAACAATTGGTATTTACTTGCGACAGACCGCCGTCAGAATTAAAAGAATTTTCTGAAAGACTTATTTCCCGCATTGAACAAGGAGTAAGAGCGGATTTAGCTCCTCCCAGATACGAAGAAAGATGCGCTATTTTAAAAGCAACAGCAAAAAGCAGAAATATCGAAATTTCCGATGATATAATTAATTTTATTGGAGAAAATATTTCGTCAAATGTAAGAGATTTAGTATCTTCTTTAAATATACTTATTGCTTACACCGAATTAATGGGAAAACCTATAACATTGGAAATAGCTCAGCAAAGGTTAAAAGATACTTTTAATGCATCAAGAAATACAAATTTACTTATGGATAATATTATAAGGGTTGTAGCGGAAAATTACGGACTTACCCCTAACGATTTAAAAGGCAAAAAAAGAACCCAAAATATATCCTTTGCCCGCCAGATTGCAATGTATATAGGCAAAGGAATGACAGAATATTCAACAACAGAGATAGGAAAGGACTTTGGAGGAAGAGATCATACTACTGTAATGCACTCGGTAGAAAAAATAAGAAATTTACTTATTACAGACCCTGCTTTAGAATCAAATATTGAAAAACTAATAAGGGCTATAAAAGAATTCAGTGCAAAAATGTGAAAAACATGATACTATGTTGTGGATAAGTTTATGCTTGTGGAAAGTATGGTAAAAGTCTTATAATTATCCAGCATTTATTAAACTTGTAAGTGTACATAGGATAATGAATTAGATATGTTTTACACATTTACAGCGGCTTATTATTATTGTTGTTATTAATATATAAAATTTAATATTAATAAGGAGAAGAAAAAATGAAGTTTACATGCAATAAAGAGGTACTTTTAAAAGAGATTTCCATAGCACAGGAAATTATATCTTCAAAGAATGCAATTCTAATATTATCTAATATTTATTTGGAAGCTGTTAATAATAAACTTATTATTAAAGCAAAAGATATTAAAGTAAATTTTCAAACAGAAGTTCCTGTAAATGTGATTGAAGAAGGAGCTACAACTGTTTATGCAGATAAATTTTTAGGTATTCTTTCTACTTTTCCTTATGATGAAATAGAATTTAATCAAAATGTAAATGTTGCCATTGTAAAACCGGTAACACAAAAAAAACCAGAATATAAATTAAAAAGTATTGCTTCCGATAAATTTCCCGAATTACCTGTTTCTTCAGAACCTTTTTTTGAAATGCCTATAAAAGATTTCAGAGAAATGATACAACAAAGTGTTTTTGCAGTTTCCGATGATGAGACACGTTTTTTTATGAACGGAGTTTACATGGAAAAAAGCGAAGATAAAATTATAATGGTAGCAACTGACGGAAGAAGACTTGCTTTTATATCAAAACCTGCAAATAAAATAAATGATTTTCCCGGAATAATTATTCCTCCTAAAATTTTAAATACAATTTTAAAAAGATCAGGAGATGAAGGACTTGTAAGTATTTCTATCAGTGACAAAATAATTTTTATTAATTTTGCATCATATCAATTTTCTTCGTTATTGATAGAGGGAATGTTTCCAAATTATAAAAAAGTTATTCCGGAAAGTCAGGAATTTTCTCTTTCTGTAAGAAGAGACGAAATGCTGGATACTCTTCGGCGCGTATCGCTCATGGTAGAGAAAAAATCTCATCGAATTTATCTTGGAATATCATCAGGCAAAATGTCAGTCTTTTCTGAAGAGAGCGAACTTGGAACGGTAGAAGATGAAATTCCTTGCAAATATGACGGCGAAGATGTGACAATCGCGCTTAATTACCGGTATTTGGAAGAACCTTTTAAAATAATAACCGATGAGGAAATTCGAATACGTTTTAATAGTGCGGTAAAAGCCATAACGATAGAACCTGTTGAGAAAAAAGATTTTTTCCACATCGTTATGCCCATGCAATCTTGATTGCAGCAATTTTAATTGCCGCAATCATAAATAGCGATAAAACTTTTAAATGTTTTTTTCGTCTTTACGGACAGCATCTTTCAGAAACCTTGAAGATACGGAATTTTTCACAGGTGCAAAAGATGTATTTTTAATTGGAGAAAACGGTCAAGGCAAGTCTAATTTTTTAGAGGCTTTATATTTTTGCGCCTATGCTTCGTCTTTCCGCACAGCCCGCGACAGCGAATTAGCACGTAACGGAGAAAAAGATTTTTCCGCAAAAGTAAATATTTCCCAATCTGTTAACGATGAAATACTAATCAAATTTGAAAAAGGAAAAAAAGCAATATTCATAAACGGCAAACACACAGAAGACAGAAAAGAACTCCTTTCTATTGCACCTTGCATTGTATTTTGCCATGAAGACATGGAATTTGTAAACGGCACTCCTGAACGAAGGCGGTGGTTTTTTGATCAAACATTAAGCCTTTATGACCCTGTCTATTTGGAAGACCTGCGCCGATATAAACGCATTTTAAAATCGCGTAACACATTATTAAGAGATTATGCTCAGAAAAAAACAACAGGCAGCATAGAATCCGTTTTAGATGCCTTAGATCCGCAATTTGCAATGTACGGACTTAAACTGATAGAAAAAAGGGAAAAAGCAGTGAAGGAATTTTCTGATATTTTCTCCACGCTCTATGAAGAAGTTTCCGGTATTTCCGGAATTACGGTACAATATTCTCAATCATGGAAAGGCGGCACAACAGAAAACGATATTCTTTCCCTCCTGCAGCAGCGGCGTGCAGGGGACATGGCAACAGGACAATCTCTCTGCGGACCGCACCGAGACCGCTACACATTTGCACATAACGGAACAGATTTTACAATAAAGGCATCAACCGGTCAGAGAAGACTCTTAGCATTATTATTAAGAGCCGCACAAGCCCGCCGTTTTTCAACGATGACAGGGCTCAACCCGCTCTTATTACTCGATGATGTCCTTCTTGAAATGGACGGTGAAAAAAGACGCAGATTTTTATCAGTACTGCCGTGCTATGATCAGGCTTTTTATACATTCTTACCTGAAGAACCTTATCAACGCTATCAAAAAGAAGATACATTGGTTTATACAGTTCAAGGAGGAAAACTAATACATTAACGATAATAGCTATCTGTCTTTTTCTTTAGATAACAGTTCTTTTAATAAAGTTATTTCTGCTGCTTGCTCATCAATTACTGCTTGTAATTTTTCTCGTTCTTCTTTTCTTGCTACTTCTCCTGCATGGTGAAGAGCAGAGGCTTCATTGACGCTGGCTAAAAAAAGCAGACGCTCCAGCTCGCGTAATTCAGGAGATACGGAAATTTCATCGTAGGCGTTTATTGCTTCTTCCATAACGGATACCTCCATCGATTTTATTTTATCTAATTCTTCCCTTGTCTCTGCTTTGAATAACGACAGCCATAATAATAACATATTATCAGAGGTTATGTCATCTGGTAGTTTTTTCAATTCAAAAAATGAAAAATCATTTTTTCCGATAACAGTTCATGTCTTGTTGTTTCCAGAGGCTTGAATTCCGAATGAAATTCCTTGCAATCAAATTGATTGAAATTAATTATACTGATTATTATGGTATGCGGTAATTTTATATATTTCCCGCCTTTTTTCAAATCTGATGAATAAATTTTCGCCCAATGAAACATTGCTCTTTCCGGGAAGTCTCCCTCGTTCTGGACTTGTATTTCCAGGTTAACCCGCCGGCTGTTTACTATCATGTTAATGTCAAGGCGGCAGAATTTGCTTCCCATCGCTTCAGGCGGCATTTCAGGGTTTGTGATTACAAATTTCTCAATACTTTCAAGGCGGATGCTTAACAATTCAGATACGAGCTGTTTTAAAAGGTTTGGATATCTTACGAACAGCATTTTAAAAAGAGTGTCGTTTTTGAATGTGTATTCAAGTTTTTTCATTTTTCATATTCTCCGAGATATAGATTAAAAAGCGAAAATAGATCGCTCCCTGTAACTTTTTAAAACTAAAAAGTTACAGCTATATATGGGTTGCAGATGCACGGCGCTTGACCGAAATTGAAAAAAATATAAGGATCATGTTATTTTATTTAATTTGCACTTATCTATAATTAATCCTTATGTTATGCTTAATTTATGAAAAAAGCCGCAGATGTACTTTCAATCCTCTTTGACGAACAATTTATAAAAAAAGCGCAATGTTACACAAATATTTTTGATACATGGGCAGAAATAACTGCTAAAAACGGAATTGCTGAGGCTGCAGATCATTCAAGAATAAAACAATTAGAAAAAGGAATTTTGTTAGTCGAAATGGATCATCCGGGCTGGAAACAAATTCTTCAAACAAAAAAAGATGATTTATTAAAAGATTATCAGCTTCGTTTTCCGGAGATGGAAATAAAAAGCCTTTCCCTTATTCTTGGAAAAAACCCGGCTGATTTTAAAAACAACTCTGATCAAACTCAAATTATGCAAAACGAATTGTCAGAAGAAAAAAAGACAGAAACACCGGAATACCTGCAGTCAAAAGAAATATCTTTTGAGGTTAATGAATCAGAAATAGATTATTCCTCTATCAAAGATGAAGAGTTAAGGAATAAATTAATTAAATTGGGACAAATAATAGCAGACAGGGAAAAAGGCATATCTTGACGAATAACAATAGTAGTGAAATAATAATTATTGGAGGAAATCAATGAAAAGAAAATTAATTTTAAGTTTAATATTGATTATCATCTTTGTTCAAAATATAAATAGCCAGCAGAATTTTTCTTTAGGCGATTTATATACAGAAACAAGTTTCACAATGTCAATGCCTGCAGGCTGGAGAACAGTCGATTTTAATCAGAAGTATTTAATGATTATAGGACAGGAAGTTGGCGGGCTTACTCCGAATATCGGTTTTGGTGATGAAGCATATGCGGGAACCATTTCTGACTATATCAATATTTTAATTGATTCTTTTCCGATTTATTTTACAGATTTTGTTTTAGTAAACAGATCGAATATAACTACAAATGCTGGTATAACAGGCGAGCGTATTACTTATCAGGCGACAATGGGTCAAATAAGAATAAGACAAATCATGTATGTTTTACCTAACAAACAGAAAACCGCTGTTATGTGTATCAGTTGTACAGCCCCGATAAACAGTGGTGAAACATTAGATGCAGTATTTGAAGCATCAGTAAAAACTTTTCTCTGGTTAAAATAGTTTCACTTTTTTATTTGATAGTCCCCCTTTTGACTAAAATCAATAAAAAATGTAGAATGAATAAGCTAATAATAAAATAACCGCGCCTCCTGATCAGTATTTTTAGGAATAAAGGTGCGCTTTACAAAGGATATACACAGTGGCGAAAGATAAAGATGAATTACCCTTAGAAGGCAACCCTGACAACGACCCTAAAGGCAAAATAATTCCGATTGCAATAGAAGACGAAGTACAGACCGATTACCTGAATTATGCCATGTCGGTAATTGTAAGCCGTGCCCTGCCTGATGTGCGGGACGGGTTAAAACCTGTACATAGACGGCTGCTTTTCGCTATGGACGAGCTCGGTTTAAGACCGGGAGCTGCTACAAAAAAGAGCGCGCGCATAGTCGGCGATACAATGGGTAAATACCATCCTCACGGCGACTTGTCTCTTTATGACGCTTTAGTGCGCATGGCGCAGGATTTTTCACTCCGCTACCCGCTTATTAACGGTCAGGGCAACTTCGGCTCAATAGACGATGACCCGCCGGCTGCAATGCGTTACACCGAAGCAAAACTCTCCAAAATCGGGGATGAAATGCTTCAAGACCTCCACAAGGAGACGGTGGACTTTGTCCCTAATTTTGATGAATCCGAAGTAGAGCCGACTATACTCCCCTCCGCCGTCCCCAACCTGCTGATAAACGGCTCAAGCGGGATTGCTGTCGGTATGGCGACAAATATGGCGCCTCACAACCTCGGTGAAATATGCGACGCAATCTGCGCTCTTATCGACAACCCCGATGCAACCAACGAAGACCTAATGCGCTATGTGCAAGGTCCGGACTTCCCGACAGGCGGTGTAATCTTCGGGCGCAAAGGCATCAAAGAGGCATATAAAACAGGGCGCGGAAAATTGCTTGTTCGCGGAAAATTCAATGTCGAAACAACAAAACAAGGCAAGGAAAAAATCATCTTTACCGAAATCCCCTACAATGTGAATAAAGCGCTCCTGCTTGAAAGAATCGGTCAATTGATGCGGGATAAGGTAATCGACGGTATTTCAAACGCCAATGATGAATCAGACCGCGACGGTATCCGTGTTGTCATCGAATTAAAGAAAGGCGCGATACTAAAAGTCATTTTAAACCAGCTTTTTTCAAATACACAGCTTCAAACCACTTTCGGTATCATCAATTTAGCGCTTGTTAACGGCAAGCCGCAGCTACTCACATTGAGAGAATTAGTCCACTATTTTGTCGAACATCGTGTCGATGTGGTAACACGCCGTACCCGTTACGATTTACGCAAGGCAGAAGAACGCGCCCACATTGTCGAAGGGCTGCTTATCGCTCTTGCAAATATTGACGAAGTAATCGCCGTCATCAAGGCAAGCCGCGATGTAGCGACTGCACGCCTGAAACTGCAGGAACGCTTCCTGCTCTCAGAAGCGCAGTCAGAAGCGATAGTTGAAATGCGTTTAGGGCGCTTAACCAGCCTTGAAGTGGAAAAATTAAAGGATGAACTCAATGAATTAAAAACACGCATCGCCTACTATAAATCCCTTCTTGCAGACGGGAAAAAATTGCGCGGTGTTATCAAAGACGAAACACGCGAAATAGCGGAAAAATTCGGTGACAAACGCCGCACCGCGATTGTTGCAGGCGAAGTGGAAAACATCAACATAGAAGACCTGATTAAAAAAGAAGAAATGATGATCCTCATTTCAAATCTCGGTTATGTAAAGCGAGTCCCTGTTTCCGCATATAAAAATCAAGGCAGAGGCGGCAAGGGTATGCAAAGCGCGAAACTCACAGAAGACGATTTTGTTGAACAGATTTTCGTTGCATCTACCCATGAGTACATAATGTTCATTACAAGCGCAGGCAAAGCATACTGGATGAAAGTTCACGAATTACCGGAAGGCAGCCGCACCAGCAAAGGATCACACATCAAGAGCTTGCTTACGGTTTCTCCTAACGAAGATATTACCGCGATAGTCTCTCTAAAAGATTTCAGCGACAACGAATACCTGTTCATGGGGACAGCACGTGCTGTTGTTAAAAAAGTTAAAACAAGCGAATTCGTCAACGCTAAAACAAGGGGCATAGTAGCAATAAACCTTGATGAAGGTGATAAGTTAGTCAGTGCTCTTTTAACAAACGGCAGCGACGAAGTCGTGCTTATCTCCCGCAGAGGGCAGGCGCTGCGCACACACGAAGATAACGTCCGCGCAATGGGGCGCTCCTCGCGCGGCATAACAGGGATGAAACTTTCAAAAAGCGACGAATTAACAGGTCTTATGCGTGCCGATTCATCGGAAGGCAAACCCCCTGAAAAAGTAGAAAAAATGCTAATCATTTCTGAATACGGCTTTGGAAAACGTGTCGATTTCAGCGAATTTACCCCTCACGGGCGAGGCACAGGCGGTCAGAAAATATACACCGTATCTGAAAAAACCGGCGATATAGTAGGTTGTGTCAGCGTTTTAGATAATGACGACATAATGTGCATCACAAGTCAAGGCAAGTCGATAAAATTAAAAGTAAGCGATATCCGTGTAATGGGACGTTCTGCACAAGGTGTACGCATACTCAGTATCGATAAACCCGATTTTGTAATCGGTTTAGACAGAATTATTAAAGAAGACGAAGCATCATCACCGCTTCTGGCAGATGCAAACTCTGGAACGGTTAAAACAGAAGAAGAAGCAGCAACACAAACATCATCACAAGACCTCCCTTTTCAAGATGACTAAGAAAGAATAGTTGTTGATTTTTTGCTGTCTATATTGGATAATTTTTACAAGGAGTGAAAATGAAAATATTAATGTCACTTATTTTAACCGCTTGTTTAATGGGTTGTGTCAGCACGCCTGCTGCTGCCCCTAATCCTGTTAATATGAATAATTTTGCAGACGGCGCAGGAAAAGACTGGAAGTTACTTGAAATTTCCATAGAAAGCGCATTTAACAGAGAGATAGTATTTGATCGGAAAACCTTAGTAAAAGAAGGTTCCGGAGAAATATTTACTATGAAATTTGATGCAGAAATGATCAGCGGGGTTGCCGCTCCAAACCGCTACTCCGGTCCGTACACACTTGGAGAAAACCGTGCTATCACATTAACAGCACCGATGCGCTCAACATTGATGGCGTCTCTTTTTCAACCGGAGAAATTACCGGAACACGAATTTTTTGGATACATGCAAAATATTTACGAATGGAGACCAGCCAACGGAAATCTGGAATTTTTATCCAAAACCGAAAACGGCCGCGAAGTACGTATTATATTCGGTCAATAGATTTTAATTCTTGTCTTACGAATGAACAACCATTTTCTCGCAAAATCTCACGTACTCTTTTTTCGTATTCTGCGCCTTTGTGATAAAATATAAATATGGATACAAATTTAATCCGGCAATCTATTCTCTCCTTTGCCGAAGCGGCATTTTCCCGATCCGGCGGACCGGGCGGGCAGAATGTGAACAAAGTGAATACTAAAGTAACACTGCGGTTAAATTTGATAGATTTAGCCGGTCTCTCGGAAACTGAAATGGAGCGGTTAAAAACACTACTTAATAACCGGATTTCCGGAGACGGCGAAATTGTTATTACTTCAGATGAAGAGCGATCCCAGAAGGTCAATCTGGAGAGGGCTTATTTCCGCATGGAAGCATTGATTACCTCAGCGGCGAAACTTCCTAAACAGAGACGACCCACAAAACCGAGCAAAGCGGCTAGGGAAAAGCGTCTACAGGCGAAAAAACATCAATCTAAGAAAAAAGCGGAAAGAACAGGGAAAAATGTTTCACGTGAAACATTTTAAATAATCTTTAAATCTAACATAGTAAATCATGGATAAAGAAACGGAAAAGACCGAAGAAATTCAACCCGAAGCAAAACCGCTATGTTCCGGTATTTTCTGGGTGATTTCAGATTATTCTGACTTAAGCGAATCTAAACTTTTAATGTTCAAAATTCCATGTGATTCTAACGGAAATCCAGATAATACTCATTCTATAGAATTAAACTCAAAAAGCGGAAATACATATAATCACAAAAAATTATGGGAGAGCGAGGTTAAAAATAATAATGAACACCGACCTTACAACAAAAAAGATTATAATTACTACCCAAGAGGCAGGGTCGAAATTTCTAATAATCGGGTTGTAATCTATTTAAACCCCCATATCAATGAGCCGGATTTTATTAATTTGATAAAACATGAATTCGGTTTATCTGCTTGTAATATTTCTGAAGTCCGTATAATTGCTGACGGGTCTGAGCATTATTGGTGTTTTTTAGATTAACATTTATAAACGCAATATTGAATAAATGATTTTCCTTCCTCGAGGGTTCCATGCTACAGAAGTTTTTATAACATCAAATAAAGTCTTTTCTTTATAACTTGCAAGGGACTTGATCACAATAACTCATGAAGAAGGTATAGAACTAAATGAGGTAAAGAGCGGAAATATCGAGTAAAACAGAATACGCAAGAGCTGTAAATCCTCTTTTAGCCGGTGTGTTAAAAGATTATGAAATTATGAGCAAATCAAGCGCGGCGCACACTTCTCAAGTTTATAAACAAACTATAAACAGATTCGTTAATGATTTAATGGTTAGCGGAGAGGAAAACGCGCCAAGCATGATGCGTAAAGCTATTAGAGAGTTAACAAACGAAGGCATCTCTTTTGTCGACTACGATTCAGGTCGGACTATGCGAATGGACACTGCGGTAAGAACAGCGTTTATGAATGAGATGACTAATATAGTACAGGAAGTGCAACACAAATTAGCAGATGAAATAGGCATGGACGGCGTTGAAATAACTGTAGAGTACGCGTCGGCAGAAGATCACGCCGATGTGCAGGGGAGAGTGTTCACAAACGAAGAATACGAAAAATTACAAAACTTGGAAGTAGCAACCGACATAGACGGTAATCAAGTACATATAAGTAGTAATAGACCAATCGGTATGTGGAACTGCCGTCATTTATATTTTGGAGTGTTGATCGGTATAAGCGAACCTTCAATGAGCAAGAGGGAACTAGAATTTATTAAAGGCGAAAATGAGGCAGGTTTTACTTTTAACGGCAAACACATGAGTCTATATGAAGGGGAGCAATTACAAAGACGGCTAGAGGCTGAAATACGAAGACAGAAAGAAACGTCTAATCTATACAAACAGGTAAAAGGCGATAATCCAGAATTTGTCAAAGATTATAAAGAAAGTGTAAGGCGTACTTTAGGTCTGCAAATGGGATATGCAAAACTAGGAAAAGCCCTAGAGCCTCATGCTATCCGCACAAAGTGGGATCGCTCTTTTGTAATAAGAGATAAACAAGGCAATGTTCCAATGGTTTTACAAGGGGCGTTATCGGATAGACAAATAGCAGAGAGGAAAAACCTTGCAGACAGACTTGCAAATCCAGTAAACTCTAATATTTCATGGGCGAGCATGGAGAGTGTACGATCGTCATTTACAACAATTACTTTGCCGCCAAACATAGATAATATATTTATAGACAAATCAAGGTTGGTATATAAAACGGATAAACACAGAATTGACGAAGAAGCAAAAATATATAAAGAAGTAATACAAGTAAAGCCATTTACTGATATAGGAAATACAATGTATTTGTCAAATGTATCTCCTAATTATGGGGAAACAGCAGTTGACGGTATTATAAACGGCTGGAATAAAACTGAACTTAAAACAATAGCTGGTAGTAAATACAAAGTTTGGGATAGATATAGATATGCTGTTATTGATCAAGGAGCTAATAATGTATTTTTGAAAATAGATAATCCAAAAATATCAATCAATGATGTAAAACACCAAATAAGACTAGTATTAAATTTAGATAAACTTGCTGAAGCTAGACCTAATTATGTTGGTAGGATAATTGTATATCTAACAGATACAAGAGAGTTGTATTTTTTCAATACAATGGATTTAAAATAAAAATCCCCGGATTTAAAATAAAAATCCCCGCCTTGCGGCAGGGCTAAGTATCCGGGACTGCCTAAAACATAACCCCCGATGATATATATAATATACACTATTTTTTAGGTTTTGTCAATTGATTTCTGGTGATTCTTGGTCTAATCCTTCTTCCCCCTCAAATATTGTTTCCCTCTTAAACTAACTAGATAATCAAAGACATGGAAAGAAAAGCAATTTTACAGATGATAGGTCTGTTAAAACCAAAATTCTATAAAGACGGCAATGCTTGGTGTTTCCGTTTTGGCGAAGATATAGCGAGCGGTGTATGCGGTTTTGGGGATACTCCCTATGAGGCAGCTAGAGCGTTTTATAAGAATTTCATGTCTGAACAAATAAAAATTGTTTCACTGACTTAAACTTTCCGCTCTCCGTACTTGCTCTTTAAGCGAGTGTGTATAAAAGTGCCTTTTGAAGACGCTGCCATTAATTCCCTATAAATAGATTCGGGAATATTCCATTGGTATCTATACCCATTATGGAAAATGACTTCCAAAACGCCGTTTTCATAAGCAATAGAGCTTACGTTTGAAGATGATACTGGTATGTGGTTCATAGTTTATTATCGGCAAGAAAAGTGTCAGGTCGGTTTCTTTTTGGGCTTTTCAAGCGGTTTTTTTCTGGGTCTACCCCTAGATGGAGAATTTAACATTATCTCATAGGTAGTTTCATCATATAGAGCCTCTTTTGTTATTGGCTTTATTAGGTATTTTAAAGCCGAAATTTTATAAAGACGGCAACGCACGGTGTTTTTGTATTGTAAATATACCAAATATCTAAATAAACTAAGTATTTATCAACAAAATAGTCCTCTGCTAATTCTTGTACTAAAAAAAGATTAGTTGTTCATATAATCCATTCATATTTTTAATTGATTGAACAAGTAATCTCTGTCAATTTATCAAGATAAGCGGCAGGAATTTCAATAATTTTTTTACGTGATTTTTCTCCCTTTAATAAAACGACATCGCGTTTTGCACAGCCTAATGTTTCTGATAAAAATTCGCAAAGACATGCGTTTGCTTTACCGTCTTCCGGTGCGGCGACAATTCGTATACATAAGTGATTATCTCTGATAGATGTGATTTCGTTTTTTGATGCGCCGGGAAAAGCTTTTATCGCTATGCGAATTATTTCACCTGTAACGCTAAACCATTTTTGCATGGCAGATTAATTAATAACGATTATCAAATACACGTGTTGATTTTTTCTCGCTGCGCGGCAGTTCGCCCATGCCGACCGCTTTTGCTTTCGGTGTTAGACCTATTTTTTGCTTGAACTCATGTTCAACGGTTTTTTCCAGTTTGTGAGATAATTCGCCCATTTCAACTTTTGTTTCAAAGAATAGGGTGAGTATATCCTTGCCGTTCAGGTGATCTATCATAATTTGGTATTCGCTGCTTACACCGTCGATTGTAGCGAGTAATTCATCTACACGGCTTGGATAAAGAATTACGCCGTGTACTTTGACCATGTCGTCAGAGCGGCCTATCAATGTGGCGATGCGCGGATAATTAAGACCGCATTCACATTTTCCGGGAACAAATTTTGTAAGGTCATGGGTGCGGTAACGGATAAGCGGTGCGCCTTCCTTTACTAAAGTTGTGATTACAAGTTCGCCTGTTTCACCGTCAGGTACAAGCATTCCGGTTTTAGGATCGATGATCTCGCAGTATAGGTAATCTGTCCACATATGCATGGCATCTTGCAGCTGGCAGTTAATGCCGATTCCAGGACCGTAAATTTCTGTCAAACCGTAGATATCGTATAATTCAACGCCAAGTTCGCCTGCAATTCTTTTGCGCATTTTTTCACCCCAGCGCTCGGAGCCTATTACGCCTTTTTTAAGGTGAATCTTGTCGCGGACACCTCTTTTTTCAATTTCTTCTGCCAACAAGAGCGCGTAAGATGATGTCGCGCAAATAACTGTTGATTGCAGATCAATCATCATCTTGATTTGTTTGTCTGTATTGCCCGGTCCCATCGGGATTGCAAGCGCGCCGAGCAATTCCGCTCCTGCTTGAAAACCGATTCCTGCTGTCCATAAACCGTATCCCGGTGTAATGTGAATGCGGTCTTGTTTTGTGCAGCCCGCAGTTTCATAACAACGCTTGAACATAGTCGCCCAATCATCAACATCCCTTTTTGTGTAGGGGATAATAACCGGCGTGCCTGTTGTTCCGGAAGATGAATGAATACGGACGATTTTTTCATCGGGGACTGCCTGAAGCCCCAGCGGATATGCATCCCGAAGATCTTCTTTGTCGGTAAACGGAAGCTTGATAAAATCATCTTTGGATTTTATATCCTCAACATTAATTTGTGCAAAATGATGCTGATAAAAAGAGCTCTTCATTGCATGCCGAATGGAATTTTTTATAAGATCTAACGTGACGGTTTCCATTTTATACTCCCAAAATTAATAGAGTTTTTGGATCTAATTTCATTGCTATTGATTTTGAAATTATAGAATTTCTGTCTTTGGAAATTGACAGTTCAACATGATCGGATTTTGGCTGAAGAACGATAACAATATCGATCTTATCTGCAAACGAACCTAATACGACAGGGATGTTTTCTTTATCATACTGCGTGCCGGAATCTCCGTCTGCAACAGAGCAACTGTACCAAACGCTGACTCCCAATTCTGTGGCGAAATCTTTAACTTTTGAGATACGTTCGTTGTCTGTGTTTGTAAAATCAAAGCCGTCAATGATGATAGAATCGGCTTTAAAGCCTCCTTCGATGATCATTGCACGAAGGCTTCTTAAAATTTGATCTATTGTGACACCGTCCTGATTAAAATTCATTTGCACACGGTTTTTTACAAGGTCGTTTTTAATTTCCGCTGCGTTTTCCAGATTTTTTTTATTAATTAATTCGTTAAAAATATCTTCATACCATAACGGTACATAATGAGTATGCTTTGTAAAAGATACGTGTATAACTTTTTTGTTGTGCAGCAATTTATCCAATGCCAGCTGTACAAGCACCGATGTTTTCCCCACTCCGTTAGGTGAAGCGATGATGCCGATCTCGCCGGCTTTTAATCCGCCGTTAATTGATTGTTCAAAAATACGGATGGGGCTTCTTTGTATCAATTCACTTAAAACCATTTTCTCTCCTACCTTTCTTTTTTCTTTTTATCTTCCGCTTCTTTTATTAATGCTTCAGAAATACTCTGCGGTACTTTTGCATATTTTTCAAACTCCATTGTAAACTCTGCTTTACCCTGAGTAAGTGAGCGCAATGTTGTGGAGTAACCGAACATTTCGCTTAACGGAACTTCAGCTTCAACACGTGAAAAATGCCCGTCTTCTACAGACGAAGCTATTATACCGCGTCTTTGATTGATCGACCCGAAAATGTTTCCTTGAAATTCTGTCGGACCTTCAACTACAACTTTCATAATCGGTTCGAGTATACAAGGTTTTGCTTTGCTGTACGCTTCGCGGAAAGCGCCGAGCGCTGCAGATTGGAAAGCGATATCAGATGAATCGACAGGATGACTTTGCCCGTCATTGATGACGCATCGAATATTGACAATGGGGAAACCTATCAAACTGCCTTTTTTGATCGCCTCTTTAAAACCTTTGTCGCAGCTTGGCACATACTCAGTGGGGATAGTCCCGCCCTTGATCATGTCAACAAATTCGTAATCGCCGTCCGTAAACGGTTCCATGAAACCTGCCACGCGCCCGAATTGCCCCGCGCCGCCTGTTTGTTTTTTGTGCGTATAATTGTAATCCGCTCTTTGAGTGATCGTTTCGCGGTACGCAACCTGCGGCATTCCTGTATCAACTTCGCATTTATATTCCCGCTTCATTCTTTCTATATAAACTTCAAGATGAAGCTCGCCCATTCCTTTTATGATAGTTTGATTTGATTCAGGATCGACAAAAGTTTGAAAAGTAGGGTCTTCTTTTGTGAAGCGGTTTAATGCCTTTCCCATTTGATCCGCGCTTTTTTTATCTTTTGGAATAACAGCGAGCGAGATTACAGGAGAAGGGACAAACATTGATGTCATCGCATAATTTAAACCGCCGCCGCAGAATGTATCGCCGCTTGCACAATCGATTCCGAAAAGCGCGACGATGTCTCCGGGACTTCCTTCGTTTATATCTTCCATGCTGTCTGCATGCATACGCACAAGACGTCCCACTTTAAATTTTTTCCTTGCGCGTGTATTAACAAGCTCTTCGCCCTTTTTAATTTTTCCCTGATAAACACGCACATAAGTTATCTGACCGTACTGACCGTCTTCAAGCTTGAAACCGAGTGCGACAGTAGGGTTGCTTTCATCAGCACTTAACTCTGTTTTTTTTTCGTTATTATCAAGATCAAGAGCGTAATTTTTTACTTCTGTCGGGTTTGGCAAATAGCGCGTAACACCGTCCAATAAAGGCTGAATACCTTTAAATTTATAAGCAGAGCCGAGCATTACAGGGACAAATTGTTCTGCAAGAGTGCCTTTGCGGATAGCAGCATGAATTATTTCTTCGGGGATTTGATCGCCGTTAAGAAATTTTTCTGCAAGTTCGTCAGAGAACATCGATATTGCGTCTAACAGTTCCTCGCGTTTTTCATCCGCTTCTTTTTTTAAGTGGGAAGGGATTTCCGCATGACGCAGCGTTTCGCCTTGCGGTCCGTCAAAGTAGACCGCTTTCATTGTTATAAGATCAACTATGCCTTCAAGTTTATCTTCAAGCCCGATAGGGATTTGAATCATCACCGCGTTAAGCCCTAACTTTTCGCATAATTGTAATCTTACTTTAAAAGGATTTGCACCTGTGCGGTCGCACTTGTTTACAAACGCGATGCGCGGTACATGATACCTTTTAAGCTGGCGGTCAACAGTGATTGATTGCGACTGAACTCCGCCGACTGCGCACAACACAAGAATTGCGCCGTCTAAAACGCGCAGAGAACGTTCTACTTCGATGGTAAAATCAACGTGCCCCGGTGTGTCAATAACATTGACGATGTGGTCTTTCCATGTTACCTGGGTTGCGGCAGATTGAATCGTAATACCGCGTTCCCTTTCAAGTTCCATATGGTCCATTGTGGCGCCGACTCCGTCTTTGCCCCGTACTTCGTGAATAGCGTGAATTTTTTTGCTATAAAACAGAATACGCTCTGACAATGTGGTCTTGCCAGAGTCAATGTGCGCACTGATACCAATGTTGCGCATTCTGCTAGTGTCGATACTCATTATTAAAATACTCCTTTATCTCGCACAACTGAAACAGTGTGCATACTTTGTTTATACAATAATTGCTTATGTATTGCAAAGAATATCAATATTTGTAAGGAGATACAAGTGGAAGATTGATAAAAAAAGTGACTGTCGTCTAAAACAACAGTCACTTTTATACTATTTATAAATAATCGCTTAGAAACTCCATCTAAAATCAAGATAGAACACATTGGTAATTCTTTCTTTTGTATTACCCCAGTTTGCTATATCTGTACCGGCTGAATCAATATGAGTTACATTGCCGATTTCGAAATGCGTTCTTGAATCAAGATTGATTCTGACAGAAGGTCTGATGCTAAGTACTGTGTGTTCTGCAGCAGTAGATGTAGGTGCATAACCTCTGCGGTGATATCTGGGGTTTGCTGATGCTTCTGCAACTGTTGCGCGGTCACTTGTACCGTTAATAAAATACACTACATCCAGACGCGGAACGATCGTGTTAAAAGCATAACTGCCCCAAAGATTAAAGAGTAAACCCATATCTTTGCCGCTTTGTTGATATAAGAACTGAACCGCATTAAGCCCTAAGGTAAATTCATCATTAATTTTATATGCAAATGTTTCTGAAAAAAACATCAGACCATTGTCATCAAAATCCTGAAGATTATCTGCTGCTGCTGCAACAACCGCAGTTAAACCTTTTACCGCAAGAATGCGTAACTCACCCAATGCTAAGCTGGAGCTTTTATTGTCATCGATTGCTCCTGTATTTAATGATGAATTTCCGCCTGCTGTGCTTTCAGTGCGGAAAGTACCGCCGATATAGAAAACATCTTTCATGGTATATGATAAACCAATGGTGTATTTTGTATCTTCAAGGTAAACTCTTGAATCGATATTGCGTGCCAGAACATTGTTATTACCGCCGCTTAACTGGGTAATTGAATAAGCGCCAAATCCGATGGCAAGCCCGTCAATCAAATTTAATTTCATTAATAAACCAAGCCCTTCGCCCGCATCATCATTGAACCACCAATCGGCTGTCTGCCAAGAACTGTCGTCTACAATACCCGCGTTTAAGTTTAATTTGTTATCAAAGAAATTAACAAAACCGTAAGCATATGGTACCGAGAAATACATATTAAAACCGCTTACGTTATGCGTATGATCTGCCGGAGTAGTTCCTGATGCGGCAGTTCCTGAGAGAGCTGTTGTTCTTTGCGATTGAAGCCTGAATCTAAAACCGGCAGTTTTTGCTTCATTCTGATAAGAACCATTTAAACGGAACCTGTATCCGTTACTATCAGAATCCACACCAAATGCTTTTAAAAACGGATCTTCATCTCCGAGCATTACCAATCCCAAACCGCTGTTAAAATAACCGCCAAAGGTAAGGTTTTGTGCAAATGCAGCTGTTGTAATTAATGCAAACATTAATCCAATTACTAAAAATTTTTTCATTCTTAAACTCCTTAAAATATAGATACTTCATAATTAAATTAATAAAAAAAATAAAAAGCGCATTAACGAATTTTTAATTTATTAAATTGATTTTTAACAGATAACGTTATATGAATGTTAAAAATACGTGAAATATTTAACATTTTTATATCTTGACCGGTTCGCTTTTAAATAATACCATTAAATCACTCTGTGTCAGGAACCGTGCGGATAAGTGCCGCCCAACCCCGCCAGGTCCGGAAGGAAGCAACGGTAAGCGGATTCTTATTGCGCCGCGGAGCTCCTGGCTCAGAGTGTTTTTTCCCACTGGAATTTTTTTTTATTTCTATATAAGCTACTTATATGGCACAAACAGAGTTAGCAGACTCCTCAGCCCGATACGAGGTTACAGCTTCCAAATACAGACCGAAAACTTTTGATGAATTAGCAGGTCAGGAATTTGTTGTTTCTACTATAAAAAACTCTTTAAAAACAAAGAATATCGCTCATGCTTACCTTTTTTCCGGACCGCGAGGGTGCGGAAAAACAAGCGCGGCGCGGATTTTGGCGCGTTCGCTAAATTGCGAAAAAGGACCTGCAGAGGGACCGTGCAACGCTTCTTTAGAAGCGCATGTTTGCGATAGTTGCCGCGCTATCAGCAGAGGTTCAAGTATGGATGTGCTTGAGATTGACGGCGCTTCCAACAATTCTGTAAACGATGTACGTCAAATTAAAGATGAGGTTCTTTTTCCTCCCCACGCAGGGCAGTACAAGGTTTACATAATTGACGAAGTTCATATGCTTTCGCCGAGCGCTTTTAACGCATTGTTAAAAACCATCGAAGAGCCGCCGCCTTACATTGTTTTTATTTTTGCAACGACCGAGCTTCACAAAGTTCCCGCTACAATTAAAAGCCGATGCCAGCAATTTAATTTCAGATTGATACCTATCGAAACAATTCAGGGGATACTAAAAAAAATCTGCGCGGAAAACGGAATAAAAGCAGAAGATGACGCGCTTTTCTGGATAGCCCGTGAATCCACAGGCAGTATGAGGGATGCATTCACTCTTTTTGATCAGGTTGTCTCTTTTTCTGCAGGCAATATACGCAGCGATTTAATCCGCGAAAAATTGGGAATTATCGGTCTTGAAAAAATCAACGCGCTTGCAGAAGCGTGCGCCGCAAATGACGCGCCTTCCTCCTTCGCGCTCACCGATGAAATTCTTTCAAGCGGAGTTGCTATCGAACAATTTGTTATTGATTTAACAGGTTACTACCGCAGTTTGCTGTTACTCAAAAACGGTATTAACCGCGAATCCATTTTAGGTTTTAAATCTTCGCTCTTTTCCGAAAAAGTACTTGATGCTTACGATTCAATCCGTCTTGAACAAGCGCTTGATATTTTACTTGATTGTTACCGTAACATACGCTATTCAGTGTCCCCTCGTTTTGAAATTGAAACTGCAGTATCAAAACTTACATGGCTGAATAAATGGGTTTCGCCTGTTGAATTAAAATCAGCGATAGATGAGACGCGCAAAATTTTATTAACAAATAATGAGAGAAATCCGCAGGGTTCTCAAACACCGCAGAAACAGGCAGAAGCAGTTTCACCTAACGTACGTGCAGCACCGCTTCCTGTATCAAATTCTGCAAGCAACGGAGAAGGCTCTCTTGCAAGTGAGTTTCAGCGGATGATCGCCGCAAAAGAAGCGGGGCAATCAACAGTAAATTCTGTAAACACCGATGATGACGATGATGCTCCCATGTGGGGAAATCTTGCAAACAATCAAAACACACCGGAGAAAAATTCTCCTGATTTTTCTCAAACTTCAAAAGAAAATAAAAAACCTGAAAATAACGGAATCCCTCCTCAAGTTGAGCAGGTAAGAGATGTAATTCCCGGAACTATCATTCCATAAAATAACGGAGAGTATATGAACATCAATCCATTTGATATTTTAAAAAATGCACAAAAGATGCAGGAACAGATGGGCAACATTCAAGAAAAAATGGCAAGCATAATTGAAACAGGCGCGGCAGGCGGCGGGTTAGTCGAAATCGATTTAAACGGAAAAATGGAATTAATTGCCGTGCGTATCGCACCGCAAGCTGTTGAGGGCGCACAAACAGGGTTTGCAGACACCGAATTTTTACAAGATTTGATTCTTTCAGCGTTTAACGATGGAATGAACAAAGTAAAAGAGCGTATCGGCAGCGAATTTGGCGCAATGGCAGGATTAAATCTGCCCGGTTTTCCCGGCATGCAATAGAGGATCGCTTGAACCCAAACGCCCTCGACAGGTTAATCACATTATTTTCAAAACTTCCCGGTATCGGAAAAAAAAGCGCGGGCAGAATTGTTTACCACATTTTAGACAGCAGCCCTGTTCTTGCTGCAGGTTTAGCGAAAGAGCTGCAAGGGCTTCATCAGGCGATAAGGCGCTGCAGTGTTTGCGGCGGTTTTACAGAAGCCGATCCATGCTCTGTGTGCAGCGATCCGAGCCGCGATCACTCGATCATCTGTGTAATCGAATGTGCGCAGGATATGCGTATAATAGAAGATGCACGCGAATTTCCCGGTGTTTATCATGTACTTGGCGGCTTGATTGCGCCGCTTGAAGGCATAAGCCCTGCAAACCTCACCATTGATAAACTTATCGAGCGTCTTCGCGATGGAACAATCAAGGAGCTAATTCTTGCGCTTAACCCGACAGTCGAAGGCGACACCACCGCTTTATATCTTCAAAAAACTTTAAAAGATTTTCATGTTGATATTTCCCGCCTTGCATCCGGAATGCCTGTCGGCGGGAATATTGAGTATATTGATAAATTAACTTTATCGCGGAGTTTTCGCGGCAGGGTTAAGGTTTAAAAAACTATAAAAAATTCGTTTTTGCCTTCTTCATAGATATAAATAAAATTCGTTTTCGCCTTCTTCATGGATATAAATATTATAGTCTTGCTTTTCAATAACTTGCTTGTAATTAAAATCAGATGAATTTACTATTGTAGTATTTCCTTCAATAAATGATTCCAGCCATCTGCCGTCTGAAGTGACTAATATTGTTGAGTTTTCATTTATAAATACTATCTCCCACTTGCCGTTAGAGTTGGTTGTTTTAGTGACATTTCCAATAACAATACTTTCTTGCCAGCTTCCATCATGTGAAGTAATTGTAGTTGTATCCCCATTAATAATAGTTTTACTCCAGCCGCCAAGCGGAAAATACATTGTCGTTATATTTTCTTCAATAACTTTTCTTGCTATACTTCCGCCGGAATCGGTATATGTTGTTATATTTCCTTCAATAATGGTTTTTTTCCAAATACCATCAGAATTTGTTTCTGTTGTTATGTTGTCTTCTATTTTTTTACTTTTCCAGCTTCCGTCAGAATAAAGAATTGTTGTTGTATTATTTTCAATTGTAATCATTTGTATTGATTGTATATCTTCATAAATATAAACTTCATCATTGTCACCTAACAACGGGCAAATTTTTCTGTTTAGGTATACAAAATTATTTATACTTTCCATATTCGGAGTTATTATTATTTTTCCGAAATTATCTTTTTGTATTGTTACGAAACCNGTATTACTTCCCGAATAATGTATCGTATATTCTTGACTAAAAATGAAAANNGTATTTAAAACAAATAGTAAATATAACAAACAAGTTTTTTTCATAATAATCCTCAGCAATTGATGTAATGTTTAAAAAACATAAAATAACTTTATTATTATCGGCATTTTCTTTTATATCTGAAACAAATTTTTATTTTGTTTCTGTATCCGTTTGAATTAATTCTAATTTTATATTTTGTTTTTTTGCCATTATTTTAAATAAATTTTTTGTGATTTTAGATTTTTCTTTAATGTCCAAATCTTTGAAATTTGTCTCTTTTTCTATTTGTTTCATTACAATTTTAATATCTTTAAGTTCTAATAGATTAACGGCAATACAGAAAAAATTAGTTTGCCTTCCATTGTTATAATTTTGTAATAATACTTTTAATATTTCTTTTTTTTCATTAAGTTCCTTTTGATATGCTTCTATTCCATTAGTTTTAGCTTTTTCAAAATCTTTCATCATATTTTGATATGTTATAAACGAATCTATTTTCTATTTACTATATTTTTTACATGGATATTCATTGCAAAGATAGCAATATTCAATAAGATTACGTTGACTGCAAGATAAAACTCCGCAAGGAGGATGTTTTGCAGAAAAATTTTCTCCCCCGCAGCCGGGACATTTTGAATCTCCTTTTGTATAAAAACGAGGGTTTAAACCGCAATTTAAGCCGCAAGCCGAGAATAGCGGATATTTTCTTTTATATTCTATATCACCAGTGTCCATAATAAAAGATTGAAAAAGTTCAACTCCTAAAGTAGAATGAAAAAGTAACCACACTAATTCGTTACTACAAAAGGAGTTAAGACATAAACAAGTATAACACAGTATGGGACAAATGCTAGATTTAATTTCGAGATCTCGTTTTGAAAAACCTGTAAAAGAGTACAAAACCAAGCACGGAGCCAAGGGATTAAGGAGCTTGACACAGTTTGCCACAATGCTTTTTAGTCAAATATCAGAGCAGAGCGGATTGAGAAGCATTGAACAATGTATGAATAACCAGAAAAACGGCTGATATCATAGGGGAATTACAAATACAAAAAAATTAAAAGATCTACATTGTAATACGCAAATGCAAATCGGGATTCAAATTTGTACAAAGCATTTTTTAAATATATACTTGAAATGGCGCAATCAAAAAAATTGCAAACACGGATTTAAATTCAATAATCCATTATACAGTGTGGTTAAAATTTACGTGAGACATCACGTGGTTTTACCAGCGTTATATATATAACTTTTTCCAAACTTTAAGTTTACGAATTCGTTTAATTTTTTCTTAATATTTAAACTCACTGCCGCCAATGAACTCGCGCAGAATGCTGTTTCCTGGCACCAGACCTAAATAATTTCTTTAACCTTAAAAAGAACTTCAATTGTTTTTAGGAAAAAGTTACGTTTTAAACTTGATTAATTTTTCTTTATTATTTTATAAAGATATATTATTTTAAATGACAAATGTCATTTAATATTTATTTGTTTCGTCAAATGAGTTTTACTTGACTAGAATGTTTATATATGTTATTTTTCATCAATGAGAAAATTTTTAAAGTCTCAACATAAAATAAAGGAGTAATTTATGTTAAAAAAAGTAGCATATAGCATTTGTGTAATTATTTTTTTATTTTGTTTTTTGGGGTGTCCTGAAACAGTAAAAGAAGGAGAATGGTTTGATTTTGTTATAATAGGTATTTCATATAGTGCTTATATAAATTTAGGTGAGTCTTATAGATACAAATCAAATGTTGTATACACAGGTAATGACGCAAAAAAAATATTTAATTTTACTAGTTTTCACATTGACAAAGATGTAGGCGGTTTATTGGAAGAGAAAAAAACATACATGGAAATTATTAATATACTTGAAACTTTTGGTCTTCCAACAGATTTAGTTAAAAAGGCTATCGGAAGTTTTACAGCATTATATTATATTAGTGATGCTGGTCATGAATGTGCTGTTTTTGTTGAAGATACTTCTTCTGTTCACAGTAGAAGCGTGATGTCTACTGGATTGTAAAGGCAAAGTTTATGAATTTGATAATAACTAAATAGAAAAATTTGATAAAAAAAGAAAAAGGTTACTAAAAAATATAAAATAGGTTTAATGAAGTATCAGGAAAGTATATATGAAAAAGAACAAATCGGATGTATCCTGTTTTTTGTGTAAGTAGATTTTCACATTTTCTTTCCTTTTTAAAAAGTTCTGTTTTTGGCATTTTTTTTGCTAGGGATGTCAGGAATTTTGTGTAAATGAGAAAAGAAAAAAAATGCCTTTTTCATTTAAACACTTTTCAAGATAGGCTCGGGGGGTTATTTTGGACACTAGTTATTCCATATATTTTTTCTCTATCTAAAATTCCGCACCCGCTTTAAAATAAATCTCTTCTTTCATTTCTTTAGGAATAAATTTTTCTGCTGCATATTGATTTCCTTAAACAACTGCGATATATAATTCTTCTGTTCTTAATTTTTCAGGAATATGACTTAGTATTCTTTTTCCTTCGCTTGAAGATTGGCAAATAAAGTTTGCGTACTTTGTTTTGAGAATTTAAAACACTAATGAAAAACACCCCACCTATCGCCAGTTTCTACACTGACGCGCAACGGAATGCTTAAAGCCGCAGCTTGTTCCATTTCTGTTTTTACAAGGGACGCGATTTTTTCGCACTCATCTTTAGGACACTCAAGAATTAATTCATCGTGAACTTGTAATAACAAACGCGCTCTGCTGTTCTCTGATGTAAGTTTTTTGTCTAATCTGATCATCGCCATTTTTACTATGTCAGCCGCTGACCCTTGAATGGGTGTGTTAACCGCAATTCTTTCCGCTGCTGATTTTTCGGTTTTGTTACGCGAATTGATAGTGGGAATGTAGCGGCGGTGTCCTGAAATTGTCGTAACAAAACCGAACTGCTCTGTCTTTCTGATTGTGTCTTCGATAAATTTCCGCACTCCTGAATATGTATTAAAATATGCATTAATAAAATTGCCTGCACTTGTGCGGCTGATATTTAATTCGTTTGCAAGACGGAACGCACTCATCCCGTAAATTACGCCGAAATTAATTACTTTCGCCATGCGCCGCTGTTCGCTCTTCACCTCACTTTCAGCAATGCCGAAAATTAGTGACGCGGTACGCGCATGAACATCGCGATCTTCTTTAAAAGCGGAAATTAAATTTTCATCTTGCGAAAGATGCGCGAGTACTACAAGTTCGATCTGGCTGTAGTCGGCGGAAATTAAAATACAGCCGGGTTTTGCAATAAACGCTTCGCGGATACGCCGCCCTTCTTCAGCGCGGATCGGAATATTCTGAAGATTCGGCTCTCTGCTTGAAAGCCTGCCTGTTGCCGTTCCTGTCTGCACAAAATTTGTGTGCAAACGCCCTTCGCTGTCCGCCATGTCGGCTAACGTGTCAACATAAGTTGATTTTAATTTTGATAATGTGCGGTGGCGCAGAATTAGAGCAGGAACAGGGTCTTCGCGGGAAAGCTCTTCTAAAACTGCAACATCTGTGGAGTAACCTGTTTTTGTTTTTTTTCCCGGAGTGAGTTTGCGCTCAACAAAAAGTACTTCTTGAAGCTGCTTTGTAGAAGCAAGATTAAAATCATGACCGACTAATCTCCATGTGTCAGATTGAATTTTATCAAGCTCCTGCGCCAGCTCAACACCGTAATCGGTGAGAGACTTGGGTTCGATTTTAATTCCTTCGCCTTCCATTTCTGCAAGAATCGGAAGCAGCGGCATTTCCAAATTTTCAAAAAGACTGATTGAATCGATATTTTTCAGCATCGGTTCAAGATAATGTTTTAATCTGATGCAAAAATCCGCATCTTCGCAGGAATAGTTGGTTGCAGTTTCCAGAGAAACAGAATCAAAAGTTGCGGTCTTTGCAACAATGTCGATGTATCTTGTCGGAGTGCAGTCAAAGGTGTAGGAAATAAGCGAATCCAAAGAATAATTGTTGCGTTCAGGATCGGCAAGCCATGCGGCAACCATCGTGTCCCAAATTTTACACTGCCATCGTTCTATACCCCAGCCGCGGCTGACTTTGTAATCATACTTTGCGTTATGTGCAACGACAGTCATTTCGTTATCTGCAAAAAGCGGAGAAAGAAGCGCGCGCACTTTTTCAGGATTTAAAAAAGAGTTAGGTTCTGCGCTTACACCTTCGGCATTTACGCTGTGAGGTGCAATCGGCACATAAAAGGCTTCTTTTGGTTTTAATGAAAGCGAAATACCGATGGGGCGGGAGTTCCACGCATCAAGAGAATCTGTTTCAAAATCAAGTGCGATAAGTTTTTGATTTTTCGCTTTCTCTAACAAAGACTTTAATTCTTCCATGTCAAGGATAGTTTTATAAAGCCCGTCTCCAAGAAGGGAAGGATCGGCAGCAGAAAAATTTCCTGCCGAAACTGCCGCTTGCTCCTTTGCAGCTGATGCCTGCGTATCAGAAGAATGCTGTGTAACATCACTTGCTGTGTTAGGTGCAACTTTTGCCTGAGGATCAAGCTGTTTCGCGCTTTGCCTGATACCCTCTCTCATAAGTACACTTGCACCCGCAGCGCGGTCAGCATTTTCAATGGAAAGATCATCAATATTAGAGACAGGCAGTTCAACATCATAACGCAAACTAATTAACGATTGAGAAAAGTACGCGCTTTCTTTTCCTTCTGCAATTTTTTTTCCTGTCGCACCTTCAATAGCGGCGATGTTTTTATAAATCTCATCAAGTGAACCGTAACGCACCATTAATTTAATCGCTGTCTTTTCGCCGATTCCTGCCACACCGGGAATATTATCGGAACTGTCTCCGACAAGAGAAAGAAGATCAAGCACTTTGGACGGTTCCACGCCCCACTCATTTTTAACTTCTTCCGTGCCGATTATATCCCAAGAAGGACCTGAGCCGGAAGTTGCAGCTTCGCTGCTCCTATTAATTTTTGAAGGACGCAATTCAAAAATACCGTCGCCTACCAATTGAAGTAAATCTTTATCTGAAGAAAGAATATAACATTGACGATTTTCGCTTCTGCATTTTTCCGCAAGGGTTGCGATAATATCATCAGCTTCAAAACCATCGGCTTTAAGACATTGAATACCGAGCGCGGTTAAAAACTCTTCAACTAACGGAACTTGATCATGCAAATCCTCAGGCGCCTTCTGCCTGTTCGCTTTGTATTTGCTGTACATAATGTGACGAAAAGTAGGTGAGCGCGAATCGAAAACCGCAGCAAGGCGCAGAGGTTTTTCCGGTTTGTCGAGCCGTTTTCCCTCGTTATCTGCAATTGGAGCGCCGTCATCAAGCAGCGCGACTATGGTACGCGCAAATCCAAAAAGAGCGGAAACATTTTTTCCGCTTGAATTACGCAGAGGACGTGTTAAAAATGCAAAATAAGAACGGTAAATAAGACCATATGCGTCAATTAAATAAAGAGGAGGGGTTTTCATTTTGTTATGTTAACATTTATATTTAATTTTTATCAAGATATAAGCTGATTTTCTTAATTGGCTTCGGGATTATACCCTCACGTATACCCATCCTCTATATTATAGATTAACCTTTAAATACTAAATAATATGGACTTGTTTGAGACTATTTTAAAATGCCTTTTCTCAAATCTTTCTTGAGCTTATTATAATTGTCGAACCTCGACCGAGCCTTATGAACTGAAGGTTTATAAGGCGAAGGCTCCCCTCTCGATCTTTTTATCTTTGTTTGGTGCAACCTTGGGGTTTTTCGCCAACTTCGTTAGACGACGTTTGGGCTTTTTCAGAATTATATTTTATCTTCCTTTAAAATAATTTGCCAATTCATTCGTCCATATAAAAATCGTATTACATTTACAATTTTATTATTTTCATCTATTGTATAAAACATTAAATAATTTTTTATT
>WQSW01000028.1 GCA_009787695.1 Treponema sp. | reverse complement strand
ACAAATCTTTCTATAGAACTGATTGATAAACCCGGACAGTTAATGTCAGTATCAACAATAATTGCCAGCGAAGGAGCCAACGTAATCAGCGTGCATTATACGCCGGGCGGAGAGAACATGGACATTAACGGCTGCTTTTTAAATATTTCTATGGAAACCAGAAACCATGAGCACCTAGAGCATATTAGAAAGGCGCTAACGAACGAAGGTTTTAAATTGTGCTGAGGGACATAACCACCGGATTCATTCGCCGTGCTTGCGGCGCGGTTCTTCATTTATAATAATTATCTTGATGACTGTTCTTTAAACCAGTAGTTTAATAAAAAGTAATCCGGGAAAATCATTTTAGTCGGTATAGTCCATTTCTGAGACGCGTTTTTAATCGCCAAGTAAAGTATCTTGAATATAGCATCATCTGCAGGAAATGACGAGCGGTTTTTAGGATCGTTGCTGTAAAGGTTCTGTAGCTTTTGCATATTCTGTTATGAAACAGGGGTATTCAAAACGCAGGATGTAACAAGAAATACCTACAGGACATCAGGAATCGTCTAATTTCCGCAATATCAAAATATTTGGAGGATTGCGAAGTAATAAAAAAAGGTGAAGTCCTTGATACATCTGATATATTAAAACTTTTTTATACACAAGTTACAAATGAAAAAAAGCTAATCGGTGATGATGAAAAAGTATTGAAACTTCTGATGGTTTATAGCGAGATAGCAAGGCGAGAACGCAAAGCATCAGGAGAGCAATTAAGAAGAAATTTTAACTGCCAATACCCTGCCGCCTGTACTTTATGTTCTGGCCAATGCAGTTCTGTTTCACCTGTAAAGCAGCTGAATTGAACCGTCCCGATTGATTAATCATCCTTTTTTATTTTAAAATGGATTGTGAGTCTTTTCCAAAACTCGGTTAGTTTTGGAACATTTACTCTGTAGTATGCTAAATTACTCTAATTCTATACCAGATAAGGAATTACGTTAATACAATTGTTACCAATAACTACCCAAATATAATAATTATTATCAAAAATTGATGTCATATTTGATAACATTTTTTGCTATGCACAAAAAGTATGAAATAAAAACGGTATTTTTTAACCTCACTGAACATAATGAAAATACCCCCGAATGTAGCTTATATCAGCCCGTAGCGCGTTCCAAACCTCTATTACCGTATTCATTTACTACAAACCATTTAAAACCCATTTAAAGCCGTTTTCGCTGTTTGTCATATGTGTCGCATAACGTACTAACATTATTATACTAAATTATCACTTTTTAACAGTATAGGCTTCGCCCGAAAAGAAAGATAAACTTACAAAATTACTCCACTTCGCTACGCAATTTTCCCGATAAGAAGCAGTCCTTTTTGTGCCGCAAATATTCAAAAGGGTTTATCCTAATTTTGCCTTGCGTCCTGCAAGGCAAAACAGAAAAATGTTGGCTAATCCTGCACACCACCATTCTTCTGCATACTACCAAAAACGTAAAATATTAGCAGCACAAAAACCCCTGCAACCCTACCCCTTCAAAATTGTTACGTTCATCGGCATTATAAAGCCCGTTGTAATCATCGTCTTACATCAAGCGAAGTTTAATCTTATACAGCGCAACAGAGGATTTTCAAGTTTATGTAAGTGTAAGAATTATTCCCAAAGACTCAACATCGCTTAATTACCAGTATACGCTTCGCCGCTAAAGCGGCTCGTCCTTCGTATTTAGAATTTAATATCCAAACAATATTAAAAGAGAATCGTTTTTCTGAATATCAGATGATGTATCGTATTATGCACGGCAGCCGTATTGACGGCTTTGATTTGACAGGCGAATGTATCTGGGATATCTGGAAGAAAGCAGGCGAAGACAATGGTGTGCGTGTTCGGGAAGGGCTGCGAAAAGGTGTAACCAGAGCATTAAGCGTTTTAGGGCAGGGTTTTTTAAATTATAATTCTATAGGTAACGATGAACTGTGTTCTGTCTTGGAATCGGGAGAACTTTCCGCACAGGAGTATTATCAGGAACTAATGCGGCTTATGTATCGTTTCCTTTTTATTATCACAGTGGAAGAGAGAAATCTTATATTTGAGCATAAAACAGAACAAATTAATAAAGAGCTTTATAATAAACATTCAATAAATAATAAAGGTTATAGTCTGCATCGTCTGAGGGATCGAAGTGCCCGTTAGGTGCAATGGATGCTTATTGCGCGTTTATGGAGAGGGTTTTTGGAGCGGGGGCGGTGAGGGAGGTGCTTCTAATCCAATAATTATATTATATCATTTTTAAATGAAAAGAATATTTTAATAATTATTTGTGTACTTGCATATTTGTTTGAATTTAATATATTATTATACAGGACATATATAATGCCAGAAATACAAATCAAAGATTCGTTAAATAAAGCGTTTATTAAGGTTCGTCCAGAGAGAGCTTCAATTGAGCGATTCAAAACTCATTTTATAACTCTTCTTGATAGAATTAATATTAGTCCAAATGAAACTGAAGAATTTTTAAAAAATCTTATTTCTGATTTTCTAAAAAAAACATGGTATTTCGAAGATTATTTTATCAATACTAAAGAGCGCATTGATTTAGTTATCCATAAAGGCAAAGATGCTGAAATGCCAGTTTGTGTTATTATTGAAGCAAAAAAACCTGGAAATAAGCATGAAATGATAAGTAAAAAAAATATAAATACTAAAGCAATGCAGGAATTATTACTTTATTATTTTCATGAAACTATAGATATTAAAAATATTGATTTAAAACATCTTATCATTACCAATACACATGAATGGTTTATCTTTGACGCTCATTTATTTTATTGCTTCTTTTCACATGATAAGAAACTTGTAGATCTATATTCAGATTTCAAGAATGGTTCTCTATTAGAAAAAAATACTGATTTTTTTTATTCTAATATTGCTGCTCCATTCATTGAAAAATATAAAAATGAATTATATTACACATATTTTAACATTTCTGATTATGAACAGATTATACGTAATTCAAGTAAAGAAGAAGATAATAAACTTATAAGTCTATATAAATTATTATCTCCTGAACATTTGCTCAAACTACCTTTTGCTAATGATAGTAATACTCTTAATCAAATTTTTTATTCTGAATTATTATATATTATGGGTTTATCTGAAGTAAAAGAAGATAATAAAAAGATTATTGTTCGTAATAAGATAGAAGAACAAAATAAAGGATCTATTATAGAAAATACTATTTTTCAATTATCTGATTATACAACAAATAATAATGAACTATTCGAAATTGCTCTTGAATTAACTATAACATGGATTAACCGAATATTATTTTTAAAATTATTAGAAAGCCAACAACTTAATTACAGAAAGAAAGATATGGCTTATGCATTTTTAAATATTGAAAAAGTAAGGAATTATTCTGATTTAAATATTTTATTCTTTAAAGTTCTTGCACAAGAGATAAGAATCAGACCTGACAATATTAAAAATATATTTATTAATGTTCCATATCTTAATAGTTCTCTTTTTGATATGACTGAAACAGAAAAAAAGTTCTTTCCCATATCTAATCTACCAGAAACCGAATTACCATTCTTCTCTGGTACAATATTAAAAGATAATATAGGAAATAAAAAGAAAGGAAATATTAATACATTAAGATATATTTTTAATTTTTTAGATGCTTATGATTTTTCTAGTGAAGGTTCTGAAGAAATACAAGAAGAAAATAAAATACTAATTAACGCATCGGTATTAGGCTTAATATTTGAAAAAATTAATGGCTATAAAGATGGTTCGTTTTTTACACCTGGTTTTATTACAACTTATATTTGTCGAGAAACAATTCGTCGTATTGTCATTGATAAATTTAATGAGACAAAAGGTTGGAATGTTACAAGTTTTGAAGAGTTGATTAATTACATAGATAATAAAAACATTGCTAATATCTTGGAAGCAAATGAAATAATTAACAATATTAAAATTTGCGATATAGCAGTAGGTTCTGGACATTTCTTGGTTTCTGCATTGAATGAAATAATTTCTATAAAAAGTGATTTAGGATTACTTGCAGATAACAAAGGAATTAAATTAAAAAATTATACTGCAGAAGTAATAAATGATGAACTCATGATTTTTGACGAAGACCGTAATTTTTTTCATACAATGTTAATAATTTTGAAAGTCGTCGTATACAAGAAACAATATTTAATGAAAAACGTCGTATTATTGAAACTTCTCTATTTGGTGTAGATATAAATCCTAATTCAGTAAAAATATGTAGGCTTAGACTTTGGATCGAATTATTAAAAAACACTTATTACACAGAAGAAAGTAATTATAAAGAACTGGAGACGCTTCCAAATTTGGATATAAATATCAAGTGTGGAAATAGTTTGATCAGTCGTTTTGAATTAAATATAGATCTCAAAGAAGAACTATCAAAATTAAAATATTCTGTAAAAAATTACCAAGAAGCTGTGCAAAAATACAAGGACTCAACAATTAAAAATGAAAAAACAGAGCTTGATAATCTTATTAAAGCAATTAAGGATAATTTCAGAGGGGGAGTAAAAAATAATACTATACTTAGCATTAAAAAAGGAAAGTTTCTTGCAGAATTATCTGCTTTAAGTCAAGGTGAAATTTTTGGTCTTTCTCCAGCAGAACAGAAAAAAAAGAAATAAGCATAAATGATATTGAACAAAAGATAAAAAAAATAGAACAACAACAAGAAGAAATTGAAAATAATGTTATTTATGAAAATGCTTTTGAATGGAGATTTGAATTTCCTGAAATACTCAATAATGATGGAGATTTTATTGGCTTTGATGCGATAATAGGAAATCCACCATATATTCAATTACAAGATAATCAAGGTGCACTCGCTAATATTTATAACAAACTTAATTATGAATGTTTTTGCCGTTCTGGTGATATATATCAATTATTCTATGAATGTGGTTATAAATTATTAAAAGAGAAAAGTTATCTATGTTTTATTACATCAAACAAGTGGATGCGTGCTGCTTATGGAGAAAAAACAAGAAGTTTTTTTTCTAATAATATGAATCCAAAGATACTTATTGATTTTGCAGGACAAAAAGTATTTGATGCTGCTACTGTTGATGTAAATATAATCATTATAAAAAAAAATAAAAACGAACAACAGACCAACAGTTGTATTATTAAAGATGATTGTAGAAGTAATATGACCGATTATATTAGACAGAATAATAGTGTAATATCATTTCCAGCTAATGGTCAAAGCTGGGTTATTTTATCTGATATTGAAAGAAGAATTAAAGAAAAAATNGAAAGAATTGGTAAACCTTTAAGGGATTGGGATATAAATATTTATCGTGGTATTTTAACTGGTTGTAATGAAGCTTTTATTATTACTAAAGAAAAAAGAGATGAATTAATAAAAAAATCTCCAGAATCTGCTGAGATTATACGCCCGATTCTTAGAGGCAGGGATATAAAGAGATATGGGTATGAATTTGCTGAGCAGTATATAATTGCTACTTTTCCTAGTAGAAGAATTGAAATCGAAAATTATCCTGCTGTACGCGACCATTTAATTAAATATGGGAAGAAGAAACTTGAACAATCAGGTAAACATGGAGCTAGAAAGAAAACATGTCACAAGTGGTATGAAACTCAAGATACGATAAATTATTGGGACGATTTTTCTAAGCAGAAGATTATTTTTCAAGAAATGGTATTAGAACCTTCATTCATGTACGATAACTCTGGCTCTTTTTTTTGTTTAGATACTGCCAGAATAATAACAGGTCAAAATATTGATTATCTTATTTCAATATTAAGCTCAAAACTATTTTTCTTTGCTGTTAAATATTTTTATGGTGGTGGAGGCTTAGGTGAAAATGGTGTTAGAATGAAACATACATTTTTCAAAAAATTTTCATGTCCATTATTAGATGAGCAGAACAAAAAAACACTAGTAACTTTTTCCGAAACTGCAATTAATAAATATAATAGTTCTGATTTCTTAGAAATTGATAATCAAATAAATAATTTTATTTATAGTTTATACGATATTTCAAATGAAGAAAAAGCATTTATTAATACAATAATCTTATAAAATATTCATTATTATCAATTTTTATATATTTTAGAATATATTCAATTTCTATTTTATCTAAATCTAATAATTTAAATATTTGCATATTAATTTCATTTTCAATTTCTTTTTTATTAATATTATTAAATGATAAAATATTATCTGTCAAAGTCTTAATAATTTGTTCATCTTTTTCTGAAATAATTGGGATTAATATTGGCTCTAATGCTTGAACACTTATAAGTAAATCACCAGTTCCAGTTTTTGGAGCATCTTGAAGCAAATAATGTCCAATGGCAGAGTTTAAATAGGCTAAAAGATATTTTAAATGACTTCCAATAGCAAAGCATGTACTATCAAGCGCAAAATATTTTTTATCGTCATAACAAAAACGTAAAATAGAACCTACTCGTTTCCAAACTATTTTTAGCTTAGAAAAATCGTCCATATAAGCACAGCTACGAAGATTAAATGGTGTAATACCTTGATCATCTCTGTTTTTGATTTTTATCCAATATTTTACAAGATGTTCTTTTATTGCTGGATATTTTTCAATATCAATAGGAGGTATATTTTTTAATGGTATTCCATTATGTGTATTTATTAAATATAAATCGGCAAAATTTACTTGATAACGTGCTATATCCCTGCCTCTAAGAATCGGGCGTATAATCTCAGCAGATTTTGCATCTTTTTCAATCAATTCATTTCGTTTCTCACTATTAATAATAAACGCCTCATTACAACCTGTTTTTATACCATAATTGATTGATATCTCCCAATCTCGAAGAGGTATTCCAACTTGTTCTATTTTAGCTTTTATCCTTTCTTCAATAGGACTTAAGATTACCCATGAATAATTAATAGGAAATTGAACATAAGTACTATGTTGTCTAATATAATCGGTCATATTAATTAGCTTAATTTACCATCTATATTTCAATATGACGATAAAAAAACATAAATCATTTTATAGGAGGTACTATGGTATACGGTTATATCAGAGTCAGTACTGACAGGCAAACAGTTGATAATCAACGGTTTGAAATCGAACGGTTTTGTTCAAAAAACAATTTGGAAATTGAACAATGGATTGAAGAAACAATCAGTGGCACTAAAACACCAGATAAACGATTGTTAGGAACTCTTCTTGCCGGGATTAAAAAGGACGATTTAATCATTTGTTCAGAATTATCTCGTCTTGGAAGAAGTCTTTTTATGATTATGTCTATATTAAATCAATTAATGTTAATTGGTGTCAAAGTATGGACAATAAAGGATAATTATCGGCTTGGTGATAATATTCAATCAAAAGTTCTTGCTTTTGCTTTTGCTTTTGGGTTATCAGCAGAAATAGAAAGAGACCTTGTTTCTCAACGCACAAAAGAAGCGCTTGCACGTAAACGTGCGGAAGGTGTTGTTCTTGGTCGTCCAAATGGAAAAAAATCATCTTGCGTCAAACTATCTGGACAAGAAAATGAAATAAAAAAACTTCTAGAAAAACGCATATCAAAAAGCGCTATTGGACGAATTTTAGGGGTTCATCGGATGACTTTAGATAAATTTATTAAAGAAAGAATGTAATTCTTAATAATAGACAGTTTATTATATTTAATCTGTCTATTTATTAAATTTATCATGATACTCTTCGTAATTGCTATTTTATCTGGATGTTCCATATGCTTACGATCTTTTAAAATCAGGTGCTGCTGACACTCTTATTGCAGAAAATGCTGAACAGTGATTATATCCACTATCTAGACGAATTATACGATCAAGGGATTAACTGTCAGGAAGAAGCCTTTAATGCACTGATAATAAACAATATTGATATGGTGATGAATTCCTGTTTATACTCTCTATGCATTAAAAAAAAGAGAATATTAAATAAAAAAAAGCCAAGATCGGGAATCGAACCCGAGACCTGCGCGTTACGAGTGCGCTGCTCTACCGACTGAGCCATCTTGGCAAAACCTTATAGTTTCCAGTGTGTCATTATAAACATAAATAAATGTATTTACAACTATCTAAAAATAGCTGCATCTTACAACCATCTTAAAACTTCATGCACCGCTTCGCCAACCTTTGTAAATAATTCAAGCGATGATTTTAAGTAAGCGATAAAAGGATCACCCTCTGTATCTTTAATTGAAAAATCTGATGCATAAACGAAGTTAACTATTTCTTTAACCTCGCTCTCCTTAATAAATCGCGTAATTTCTTCAAGCTCTTTAAAAACTTTATCCTGTTGATTAAGATTTAAACCGCTCTTCAAAGCCTGCTTTGCGGTTTCCGCTCCCTTAACAGATTTATTTAAAAGCGTTTCAAGACCGCTCTTTAAATTATTTACTGCGTTTTCATAACGCTCGCTTCTTTTAAGTTTTTCCTGCGTCTCATTGTATTCACTTTCTATTTGATTAAACACGCTTTGCAAGAAGGAATTAATTTCATCGCGGCATTTAGGAAGTGTAATAAATTTTTCGTTTTCCGCCGCTTGTAAACCTGATATTGCTAACCCTTCCTGAAAAAAGCAATAGTTTTTTATTTGCGGATATTTGCCGAATTGATTTTCAAACCATGCGGCATAAAGAGAAAGCCTTTTATCTGTTAAAACTTGAGTGCCTGCTGCAGAACGCGCTTTAAAAGGGAAAGCGTCACGAAGGGCGCGGACTATCCATTTTTCTGCCGGGTTAAAACGTCCTGAGCGCGAGTTGGAAAGGGATTCAAAGCGCGCGCCCCGGAAATGCGTTTTTAAATCGGGGAAGGCAAGATCAAGACCTGCGATCCAAATCTCTTGCGTATAACTCCCAAAAGAGCGGGCAAAATCCCAAGCGGTGGTGGCAACAGATCCTCCCGCTCCGAGTTTGCCTTTTTGGTCAACCTTCTTTTCAATAAATTCACCTAACGGAAACATCGAACCGCACAGAAATTTGTTTTTAAAAGGCAAACTCAATACCGGCGGATATACGGCAGATTCCGCTATTAAAGCGGTGTGTCCGCTGTTTTTTGCAACACATCTGTCAAGGTGGCGGTTATTCCAAAATTGAGGATCAACTACTACAACAAAATCAGGTTGTATTCCGTTTTGAATAAAAAAACGCAGACTTGTATCAACCGCTACTATAATGCATCTTTCATAAATGTCACGTAACAAAGGTTTTATTTTATCAAGACTTGGACCTGCTGCGGCAAGAAAAACAGGAAAGCCGTTGCCTGCCGCTGTTTTTTGCGCCAAAAAAGAAACGCCCGGGTAATCTCGGATTGCGCTCATGTTACGTGCAAGATTTCGCACCCAGCGTTCTGCGAAACGTTTTTGGGTCGCAGAATTTACTTCGTCTTTCATTGCCCATGCACGGATTCTGTCATCAACCGCTCTGTACCATTGTTCATCAAATCCTATCAGGGCTTTATTTCGTATAACAGAGATTTTTTTTTCGCTTCCTGCTGTATTACTTGCTATTGCAAGAGCGGCAGTTACCGCTTCTCCGGAATTGCCGACTATAAACATGATGCTGTTATTTGATAAAAAATCACTTAAATCTCTTACTTCCATTGCTTTTAAAAGCAGCTTTTTGTGTTTTTCAACAACAATTACAGACCGCCCGGAAATTGCGGCAGCGGTAGCTGTGTATCCAAGACCAAATCCTAAAATTACAACCGGTCCTTTTTCTGTGTTTACAGATTCAAAAAGCCTTTGCCCTTCGCGCAAAGGATCGCGCTGCGAATGTGCGTAAATCCCTTTAACACAAAGTGTATATTCACCGGAAGCGGCTGGCTCAATTTTAATATCATCTAAAGAAAGATCATCATCGTTATTGGAAATAAGCTCTTCAAAAAGCCCCTTGTATTGCCTAAGAAGTATCTGCTTATTCCTCTCAAAAAAATTCATTTTTATTACTCTCTGCCGCTTCTTATTCCAATTCTAAAATAAGATTCATCCCTTCGGTGACAGGAGTTCCTGCAGGCGGGCTTTGACGGCGCACCCAGCCGTCGCCGCGAATTTCTACATTTACATCGTCACGTAACAATAAGGGAATAAGCAGGCGTTTGGAAACGCCCGTATAATTTGGAACATGAGTTTCCATTACAGGTATTTGTCCTGCAGGAATATTAACTGCAGAAGGATGTGTCACTTGCGGATTGCGTCCGCGCGGAATACCGATGTAATCTATCAATGCCTCTGCCGCTTCGCGGATAGCAGGCGTTGCAATCCGCGCGCCGAAGATTTGCCCTTGCGGTTTTATAACTGCAAGATATAAAACAAGTGTTGGAGCCTCTGCAGGAAGAAGAGCGATACAGCTTGCGATAAAATCTGTGCTTGAATATCTTCTTGTTTCAGGATCGATAATTTGCGCGGTTCCTGTTTTTACTGCAAGAGACATATCCTGAACAGCGGCTCTCCAGCCTGTGCCTATGCTTGATGCGGTATCAACCATGTATGAGCGCATCGCTCTTGCTGTTTCTGCTTTTAAAATGCGCTGCTGTTCTCCGTTTTTCCATTCTTCTGTTGTCTTACCGTCGGCAGAAATTATTTTTGAAATTATTTTCGGAGACACTAAAATTCCGTCATTGGCAATTGCAGTTGATGCTTTTAGAATTTGATATGCAGAAACAGCGATCTCCTGCCCGAATGCGATTGTCGGTTTTGATCGATCAGACCAGCTGGAACTTGGTACCAAATAACCCGCTGTCTCTCCGGGAGTTCCTGCTCCTGTGCGCGAACCGAAACCAAACTTGCTCAATAACTGATAAAAATTATTAGAGTTTATATTATCTGATGCAAAAGCGGCGCCTGCATTGCATGAATGAATTATTATCTCTCTTGCTGTCACTCTGCCGTGATTACCCATGCAATTAATAGGAGGTCCTCTGTTTGGTGTATAGACACCGTTGCAAATAAAAGCTGTATTGCCGGAGATAACCCCTGAATCCATAAGAGCTGCAAGAGAAAATACTTTGAATGTGGAACCGGGCTCAAACGCCCAAATACCGGGGCGGTTCATACGGCTTGCTGCATTAGATGTTTTTATATTATTGGGATCAAAATCCGGAAGAGATGCAGAACCCAAAATTTCTCCTGAACGCGGATCCATCGCAACAAACATGACAGCTTCAGCCTGAGTTTCTTTCATCGTCTTTAAAGAAATTTCTTCCAGTATATGCTGAACATAAGTATCTATTGTTAAAACCAGCTGAGAACCGTTTCCGTCATTATTTACACCGTCCAGAATATCGTTAAACGCAAATTCAATTCCTTCCAGCCCTTTATTCATATCTCCTACAAAACCTATAACTTGGCTTGCCAGATTTCTTTCGGGATAAATTCTGCCGACAACAGGCTGCACAATCACGCATCTTATTCTCTTTTCTCTTAGAATTTCAGAGACACGCCGCGCTGTGCTGTCATCAATCTGTTTTTTTAAAAAAACATAATCTGTTGCGGCAGAAGATACCTTGTTACGGATTTCTTCCGGAGTCATTTCTAAAATACCGCTGAGCGCTTGTGAAATCTCATTAAGATCGGGAAGATTATAAATATTTCCCGGTTTCGGGATTGTAGGAATCCAAATACCGACATCTGCAAACCGAATCGATACAGCAAGGAACCTCCCGTTTCTATCAAGAATCGAACCGCGATCCGGATAAACAAAAATTTGTCGGGGAGGCGGCGAAACCTCGCCTTTTGTCATTAAAACCGCATAATAAACAAGCAGGGAGGCGGCAAGACCGCCGAATAAAATAAAGAAAAAAATAAAACGTATTTTTTTATGCATTTAATAACCTAAAACCTTTCCTATTATATTATCGACAGAAACAGAACCATAAGAACGGGAATCATACGATGCGATGTTATTATCTCCTACAGCATAGAAATTCTTATCGGTAAGTTCTATACAGCGTTTTACCGCCAATTCCCCTTCCGGCGTATAGAAAACAACAACTTCCCCCTCTTTTGGCTGCGCCCATCGGATTAAATAAACCTGTTTAAGCGGAAGTTTTATCCCGTACTTTACCTTATTTATAATCAATACTTTCCCGTTTTTAATAGCCGGTTCCATTGATTGCCCTTGCGCTACAATAAAGTCAAAAATAAACAATTTTAAAAAAAGTGCAGTTAATAAAGCTGATAAAATCGCTTTTTTCCCCATTAAATTCATTATACATATAGATATAATCCTAGTCACCATTATTGCCGATAAACCAATTATATGGCAATTTTAGAAAACCAACGAGTAGCAAAGCGCAGCGGCACAGTAAAGAGCAGGCGCAAAAATTCTCGTTCAAGATCGGCAAGCAGCAACAGTGACTTTATGGGGCTTTTCAACCAGCATCCTGTTTCTCCAAAAAAACGAAAAAAATCATCAACCGGTAAAAAACAGAAGGTAAAACCGGAAAATAAAAATACGCTTGGTTCAAAAATCCACACAATAGCTGCATTAGCTGTCATCGTTTTTACGGGAATAATTGCGTATGCCGTATTGTATTGGGACAATTCCAATATAAAAACGCCTGAATTATATGTTTTTAAACTTCCAAATAACGAAACAGCCGCAGATCAAATAATTGATTATGCGGCTTTAGGTACTTCCAGCTTTTTACCTTCAGAACAGGAAACACAAACAGAGCTTGCCGCCAATACCGGAGCCCCCCCTGCAAATGATAAAGAGGACAGTAACCGCGGGCTTCTTGTCACCTTTGAATGGCGCGAATATAAAATGCAAAAAGGCGATGTCATATCTAAAATTGCAGAGCAGTTCGGCGTTTCAATCGGGGCAATCATAGCATCAAACGAAATATCGAATGTCAGAAGAATTCCGGAAGGCAAGGTTTTACGCATCCCAAACATAGACGGCGTGCCTTATAAGGTAGCAAGGGGGGATAACCTTTCAAAAATAGCATTCAATTTCAAAGTCCCTCTTGAAGTAATCCTTGATGTAAATGATTTAAAAAGTGATGTTATAAAACCGGGAGAAACGCTCTTTATTCCGGGCGGCAGAATGAATGAAATTGATCTTAGATTGAGTCTGGGCGATTTATTCCTGTTCCCTCTCCAAACACGAAAGTTTATCACAAGTTATTACGGGATGCGCAAAGACCCGAAAACAGGTGTTTTACAATTCCATGCAGGCGTTGATTTCAGCGCTAATACCGGCACGGCAGTATTGGCTTCTATGGACGGCGAAATTGCAGTAGTAGACGAAAACTGGCTTTACGGTAAGTTTATAATAATGACCCATCCCAACGGATATAAGACATTATACGGTCACTTAAACTCCTACTCTGTAAAAGCAGGGGATAAAGTGATAAGAGGCAAAAAAATAGCAGAATCGGGCAATACCGGCTACAGCACGGGGCCTCATCTGCACTTCGGCATCTATGATCGGAATAATAGATTAGTAAATCCGCTGGATTTAATCAACTAAGTATGGTAGAATGAGGGAACATGAAGAAATTAATACTTATTCTTCTGGCATTTTTAGCGGTTTTTACATACATTCGTGTTTTTACCAATGCTGAAGCCGAAGAAAACAGCAATATTATGCAAAGTTCTTTAGAAACGCAAAAAGCAGCGGCAGAAATAATACTCCCAAAAGATTAAATTCATTTACTTTGAGTTTGATGCCGTGTAAGTAGGATTATCTTCTAATTACCAGTGGAAATTTTTCAAAAAACAGAGTACAATAAGAGTATGGCATTCAAAGAAAAGTCGATGGGGAAACCTTCGGCAACTGACAACTTTACCTTTAGCGATGTTGTGGACAAAGCCTGCGATGGGCTAATGGACTGTCAAATAAAATATACTATCCGGCGGCTTCTGGAAATGAGATTATGCCTTGATAATCTGGAAAAAGAACTGGATGATTTCCTCTCCCAAAAAGACCTGCAAGAAACAGCGGCAGCTGTTTATACTTCTTCCAATGAACGGGCATGACACAGGATGGGTAGATTTGAACAAAATAAAAATGAAATACTTTTTAAACGGGGTTTATAAAAGCCGCTTTCTTTTTTTCATTCTTTTTATTTTAATAATTTCAAATATTTCCGCAGTTAGTTTTCAAGATATCAATTTATCTAATGATGACAGATTATTATACCGCTCTGATTTTGAAGATCAAAACGCGGTATTTATTTCCATGCTAACCGATATGTCGATACAGCAGCTTACCGCATTCCCGGAAAAGATGTATATGGTTGATAACGGCAGAACGATAATTACACTAAACCGATTTGGCGCTGCAAAAATACCTGTAATCGGAGGATTACCCTCGCCTATTGCAGGATACCCTTCTTTTACAACAGGCAGTATACCTCTTAGCGGAAAGCTTCAGGAAATATCCGCCTCTGCAGACGGACGCTGGATTCTTTTTATTGATCTTATAAGTCCCGGATACGGAAATCTTGTTTTAGTTGATTCAAGTAACGGCACAAAGCAAATAGTAAGCGAAAAAATCGAATTGCCGTCTTCTGATTTTCCTGCAAAATGGAGTCCCGATTCACGATTTTTTGTCTACTCAAAAAACGGACTGCTTTATTATTTCCCTATCAATAATAATCTTTCATCCCTTGTAAGCGAACGTTTCAGATTGATAGGGGAAGGCAGAATCAATTCTGTTTTATGGGGGCAGCAAGGTGAATTTTATTATTTAACAGGAAACACTTTATACAGAGTTATAAATCCGGAACTTTTTACAAGAACAATGTACGGTGATTTTTTATCGATAGGAAATGTTACATCAGTTTTACCGATGGATTTTAATTCAAGTTTTGATCGATACTGGATTTCGCCTGACTCTGAATCGATACTGATAAATAAAGGCGGCAAAGGTTTTTTCTTCTTTTTTTTAGGCGAGAATCAATATAACTCCGCCGCTCTTCCTCATTTTGCTCTTCCTTACGGAGTTAATAATTTTAATGTTTTCTGGTCATCAAAAAGATTTACAGACGGAAATTCCAGAACGCAGACAGGTTATGCGCTGACAGTAATTTACTCATTACGCAATGAAATAAAAATCAGGCGATTTGAAATAATCGGAAACACAATTAAATTTATCGAAGAATTAACAAATGAAAACGGTGCTGTAAAACAAGACAGAACTCCCTTATCTTCTATCGGAGCGATGTCTCCTGACGGAACAAAAATTGTTTTTTGGGGTGAAAGAGGTTTAGAACTTTGGGATTACAGCGAATGGCAGTTGATTCAAGTGTTAAGCGAAACAAGCGTTTTATCTTGTGTATGGGCTAACAACAGACAGCTTATTACAGGCAACTCAAGATTCATAGAAGAGATAACTATTTCTAATCCTGCTTATCCGCGAAGAAGAATCTGTCTTTCAGGAGCGGACGAAATCGGTTTTGAAGAAAGTGCGCAGCAAGTACGGGGTACAACAAGCACTTTGCGCGTACTTGCAAGATTGGGAACAACTTGGTTTGCAACAGACGGAAAAAATGCATGGGCTAATGTGAGCAATGTTCAATTACGCCCCATTTCTTTTTCATCAGACAGATACAGAGTTTTTCTTGAATCGCAGAGTCAAGGGCCTTTTAAAAATATCCCGATGCTCCGTAATTTGCAGTCATACGGCACTATATCGCCTTTTTCGCTGCATACAACCGGAAAAGTTTTTGCACAAGAAAGACAAATTCAAATCGCTCTTTGTTTTGATCTTTACGATGACGACACAGGGCTTGCACAAGTACTGGCGGCTCTTCGCCGCTACAATATAAGAGCGACATTTTTCCTAAACGGCGAGTTTATCCGCCGCAATCCCCGCGCCACAATTGCAATAGTGGAAGCAGGACATGAAACCGCTTCTCTTTTTTACGCTCCGATTGATCTTTCAGATACCCGATACCGCATCACAGAAAGTTTTATCGCTCAGGGGCTTGCACGTAACGAAGATGAGTTTAACCGCGTAACAGGAAGGGAACTTTCAATTATTTGGCATCCTCCCTTTTTCCGTACATCCGCTTTAATAAATGCCGCTGCGGTAAAAGCGGGATATTTTACCGCAACCAGAACAATCGATACAGGCGATTGGCTTTCAAGAGATGAATCGCTAAGATTAAACCTTCGCCAAGCGCCACCTTCAGAAATGATTGAGCAAATTATAAACAGAAAAACACAAGGAGCGGTTATACCTGTACGCATAGGACTTTTAAGCGGCGGCAGAGATGAATATCTTTTTCAGCATATAGAAGTATTATTAGATGCTTTAATCCGCTCCGGTTGCGAGATAGTTCCTGTTTCGGCAGTAATCCGCACGGTTCGATAGAAACAAAAATAACAGGTTTAAAAATGCAAAACTTTTTTTCATTATCGCCGGAAAGCAAACAAATCCTTGATTCAGTTTCTTCTATATTAAAAAAAACTTTTCCTATCCCTGAACGTTTTAGAAACGCGCTTCCTTCCAATATTGCAGAATTATCACGGCTTCTTACAAACAAACGGGCAGACAGATCGCTTTCTTATTTAGGAAGACCGAATTTTTTATCAGCTTACATGCATTATTACTTTCCTTGGAATTTGTACCGTCTTTGTATTTTGCTTCCTTCTTTACAATTAAACTTAAAAGCAGGTAGCATTATTACCGATCTAGGATGCGGCCCGCTAACTTTTGTATCGGCTCTTTGGATAGTCCGCCCCGATTTACGCTCCGTTCCTTTAGAGTTTAACTGCATAGACCGCGCAGGCCCTGCACTTGAAGCCGGAAAAAACTTTTTTACAGCTCTTTGCGCTTCTAATGAACAAACAGAAATTCCGTCTTTAAATTGGAAAATAAATATAATAAAAAAAGATATTAACATTAATAAAACAGAAAAACGAAAAAACAAAGCGTCTTTAGTTTGCGCTGTAAATTTATTTAATGAGATTTACGAAAACATCTCTCATAATGATACTGAAAGTTTACATAACATCGCAGAAAAAGCCGCTAATTTTATGCATAACGAAGCGGAAAAAGATGCGGTTATTTTAACAGTTGAACCCGGTGTACCTCAATCTGGAAAATTTATTTCCTTACTACGCGATACATTCATGGAACTTGAACGCATGCCTTTAGCCCCCTGCACACATGCACAAACCTGCCCTTTCCGGCAGAAAAGAAAAGAAAAACAACGGTGGTGTCACTTTGCATTTGAAGCCTTAGATGCGCCTAAAGACCTTGTCCGTCTTTCAAAGGCGGCAAAACTTCCTAAAGAGCGGCTTGTATTAAGTTTTTTACAAACAGGGGCTGTAACAATTAACGTCAAAATAAAACAAAACAATCAAAATATACAAACACGCGTAATTTCTGACGCATTCCCTTTGCCGGGAAATAAATTCGGACGTTACGGATGCTCATCGCAAGGTTTAATCTTATTGACAAGTAATAAAGAACAAATTGAAAAAATCGGATCGCTTAGTTTAGTTGAAACGTTCTTAAACGGACAGAGAGATGAAAAAAGCGGTGCATTAATTGCTGAGGTAATATGAAAAAGAAACAAAATATGAAGCAGAGGCTTTTTTCCAGTATGCACACACACACTTTATTTTGTGACGGAAAAGACGATATAGAAACCATGTGCCGTTCCGCTTATGAAAATAAAGTATATGCAATCGGATTCAGTGCACATGCGCCTATTTCAAAGCAAATAGGAAAAGAAAGCGAATGGAATTTAGAAGAAGAAAAGGTAGAAGAATATATAAAAGAAGTTTTTGCAGCACGCGAAAGATGGAATGAAAAGTTAAAAGTTTTTATTGGCTTTGAAGCGGATTATATCAAGGGAATACGCTCCCCTGCAGACAGCGATATAAAAGCTTTGTCTTTGGATTACATAATAGGAAGCGTACATTATCTTTTTCCTGAAAACGGAGCGGATTTCTTTACTGTAGACGGCTCAAAAGAAGAATTTGAAAAAGGTTTAAAAGAAGGTTATAACGGAAATTTAGAATTTTTAATGCACAGTTATTACGATGCACAATTAGAAATGATAAAACAAGGCGGTTTTGATATATTAGGGCATCCTGATATACTTAAAAAAAATTGCAATAAGATAAAATATCCTTATATAGAAAGTGTACAAGAAGCAGAAAAAGAACGGCAAAAAGAAATTGCAATAGCAGCTTCTAAAACAGGTATTGTTATCGAAGTAAATACAGGCGGAATAAACAGAAATAAAATTGATGAAGTTTATCCTTCGCTTCCTTTTTTAAAAATAATAAAAAAATATAAAATACCTGTGATAATTACAGCAGATGCACATTGCGCAAAAGATATTATAGGAAATTATGATATTGCAATTAACACACTTATTTGTGCAAATTTTAAAGAACATGTTCTTTTTAACGGAAAAATAAATAACATAGCAGTGTGGCAAAAAGAAAATTTAAAATAAAAAATATTTTTTACTCGCCTTGCCTATTCATTTTTATTATATTCGATAATAAGGAGTTAATATGGCAAAGACAAATTTATCACCGGGTTCGCTGTTACTGGATTTTCTTTATAAGTACAATTTAAATTGCAACAGGTTATCTAAAGAAATTAAATGCAGTCAAACCGCGTTAAGGCTTATCAGCCTTGACAAAAGCAGGATAACACCATCTATCGCTCTGCGTCTTGCTAAATATTTCAACACAAAACCGGAATATTGGTTATTGGCGCAGATGGAATTCGATCTTGTTAAACTCAGTAATAACAAAGCATTGGCAAAAACATTGAAAGAAATTCCAGTAATAACTAAAATCGATAGCAAGAAAAAAAGGTAAAATAACTGCTTTAAATTAACTTTCTCGTTAAAAACTGCAATTAATGCCGTTTTTAACGGGATTTTTCTACGCCTTTGCGCGAGCATTGTTTACTCATCACGCATTTTGAGCAGAAAGGGCTTACAGGACGGCAGAGGTTTTGCCCGTAAAGCACAAGCAAGGCATTGATTTTCTTCCAATATTTAACAGGAAGAATCTCTCTTAAAATCATTTCGGTCTCATCCGGTGTCTTGCTCTCCAGCCAACCGCATCTGTTGGAAATTCTGTGAACATGAATATCGACGCATAACGCATCAATATCAAATGCTTCTGATAAAACAAGATTTGCAGTTTTTCTTCCGACACCGGGAAGAGCAAGAAGCGCTTCCATATTGTCAGGTACATTTCCGTTATATTGGGTAAGTAATATTTTTGCAATTTTTTTTAAAGAAGCGGCTTTGTTTCGGTAAAATCCTACAGGATAAATTAATTTTTCAATAGTTTCTTGTTTTTTTGAATCTAAATCTGCAGGAGCAGGAGTTTTTTCCAATAACTTTTTTGAAGCAACCAGAGTTACTTCGTCTTTTGTACGTAAACTTAAAATAGTAGAAACAAGCACAGCCCAAGGATCATGGCTGTAAGTTTCCGCTACAGTTGTAACAGACGGAGAAATCTCTGTTTTCGCAAACTCTGTTTTCGCAGATAAATCATCGCGCCATTTATTAAGCGCAATAAAAATACTTTCCCAATCGATATTTTTTTTGCGCATTTTATTTCCTGTTAATTTTTTTCCAACAAGCATTGCACCAATGCTTCAACCGCTTTTCCTTTTCCTATCGAATCTAAACCTTCTGCTGTTTTTCCTTTTACAAAAATACAATCCGCATTAATTTCCAACGCATCTGCCAATGAATTGCGTATAAGATCGCGAAACGGAAGTATTTTTGGATTTTCGCAAACAATTATACAATCAAGATTAATAATTTTCCAGCCTTCTTTTTTAACACGCTCAAAAACATTACGCAAAAGTTTCATTGAGTCTGCGTCTTTATACAAAGGATCGGAAGGCGGAAATAATTCGCCGATGTCGCCTAACGCACAAGCGCCGAGAATTGCATCGCAAACTGCATGCGCTAATACATCGCCGTCAGAATGACCTTCTTCCCCTTTGGAAAACGGAATCTCTATGCCTGCAAGCAGAAAACGTCTGCCTTTTTTAAGACGATGAATATCGTAACCGAGACCGGAACGTATCATTTAAAACCTCTGCAATGAATCAGCGTTAGCAATGCCCGGCAGAGGACGGAATGTTTTATAAGACATATATTTAAAAGGATGAATATCCAATGCATTCGGATACCATCCGTCCACCTCTCTTGTATCAATAACATTAAAAGCCGGATTATAATAAATAGGGAGTATCACACCTCTATCTAACAATAATTTTTCTGCTTCTGCAAGAGTTGCAAGACGTTTATCACCTTCTTCGATCATCGATCTTTCTATTAATGCCTCGTATTCAGGATCATCTAAACGCGCATCATTTAAATTTGAATCGCGCTGCCACATTTGTAAAAATGCATAAGGGTCTGCAAAATCAGCTATCCATGTGCATGAACCAATAACAAAACCATCTTCCCTCATCGAATCAAAATATCTGTTAAAAGGAATTACTTCTACACGTACGTTAAACCCCAAAATTTCTTTCCATGCGGTTGCCATCAAAATGCTGATACGCGCAGCTTCCCTCGAAGGTGTAATGCGCATAACAAGTTCCGGTATGTTTCGTTTTTGAATTTCTTCTTTATTTTTTAAACCTGCTTCTGCCATTAACTCTCTTGCTTCTTCGTAATTAGTTTCATTTATTCCTTCAACTTCCGGATATCCTTTAACGGGAAATATTAATGTTTCTGCAGGCATACGATAATTTTTTCTTATTTCTTCCCACGGTAAAACCAAAGCCATTGCACGGCGTACACGGTGATCGTTCCATGGTTTCTCTGAACTGCGTATAAAATAATAATGAGTTGCAAACATTACATTTAATAATATACCAGAACGATCACTTAATGTATTAAGATTTAAATCACCTAAAATCCAGCGCGCTTCGCCGGAATTCCAAAGATTGGTTGCTTCATCCGCAGTTGCTAATTTAATTGTAATTTTTTTAAATGAAACCGATTCGTTATCCCAATAGTAATTTGATTTTTGCATAACAATATTTTCATCGTTCATTGAAGCAATATGAAAAGGTCCGTTAGTAACAGGAGGTGTCCATTCTTCATCGTTTACAGGTGACCACTGCTGCTTTTCTATCATTGAATAATGAATCGGACTGAACGAATGATGGCAAAGCATAGCAGGAAAAAAAGCGGCCGGTGAATTTAATTTAACAACCAAAGTTCTTAAGTCTTCTGCAACGATACCGACTTTATCAGGGTCTTTTTCATTTCCATTACGGTAATCACGCGCACCTTCAATTACATCAAAAAAACTTGAATAAGGAGAAGCAAGCTCCGGATCGATCATAGAAATCCATGCGTTGCGGAAATCTTGCGCCCTTATTGGATCACCGTTAGAAAAACGAGCGTTGCGCCTGATTATAAATGTCCACTGTTTTTTATCATCTGATAAACGCCATCTTTCCGCCAATGCCATTACAGGTTCTAATGTTAAAGGATGATAAGAAAAAAGCCCTTCATAAATTCCTGTAAAAAGCTGCGCTTCACTTACAAAATAAGATTTACGGAAATCCAGTTCGATATCCTGCTTTGAAAACACAGCGGTAAATTCATCATAAGCGCGAATACTGGGCCGTATGGTTACATATTCTATTTTATCATTTTCTTTTTTCTCTTCTTGTTCGGAAACATTTCCTTGTTTTACCGGAGTTTGACATGAAATTAATACAAAGCATAAAATAATAAAGAAAATATTTTTAGAATTGAACATATTAATATTATAATATAATTATTATTAATTATCAACATTATGAATTTTGATTATTATTAACTTTAAAGACGCGTTTTTTGCGCCTTCACGGTAAAAAATCAATCTTCGTTATTCGCTGCTATAACTCTGTAATGCGCAGAAGTCATATCCAAACCTGCTTCGCGGAAACCGTTTTGAATATTTTCGTATAACAGTGAATTAATACGCGGAATTATACTAACATCTTTCGTATAACAATTTATTTGATAACATGCATAAAAATCTTCCAGTTTTGTTTGTAATACAAAAGGTTTAGGTTTTTTTTGAATATGTTCTGTTTTTAATGCCGCATTAATTAAAATATCGTGAATTTCTTGCCATGGGGTTGAATAACCAACAGTTACTTCCGCGAAAATTATCAATCCTTCTTCGTCTTCATCAGTAGAAGTATTATAATTAATAATATTAGAGCTTAAAATAATTAAATTAGGAAATGTTACATATTCATTTTTATTTGTTTTTAAACGAACTACCATCAGATTTTTTTCGACTACAAAACCTGTAATTTCTTTTATTTGTACTCGGTCTCCTATTTTAAACGGACGCATATAAGTTATAACTAATCCTGCAACAAGATTTCCGATTGCGGAAGTAGAACCTATTGAAAAAACAATACCGATAAAAACAGATACACCGCGAAAAGCACTTGAATTGGAATCAGGAAGCAAGGGATAAATAAGAGCGACAGTAAACGCCCATAATAAAACTTGCAAAATTTTATAAGTTGGGGCAGCCCATTCTGTATAAAATCCGCGTAAAACAAGTTTGCCTTTTTCAATTTTATCTGCAAAAAAATTAAGCGCTTTTAGCACATAACGGGTAATAATAACAATGATTGCGATTTTAAACAAATTAGGAATATAATGCAGGGTATTTAAAGCGATATCCTTTAATGGATTAATAATATATGAAAGCAATGTTAGAGCAAATTCTCTTGTAGCAGAGAAAAGGCTGAAAATAATCGGCAATGCAATAAAAAATAAAACTGCAGTCAGCAAATATTTTATTATCCGTAAAATTTGCTCAATTATTTTTACAACCTGTTTTGCAGAAAGAATTGTAAATTTATTGATGATCAAAGATTTTATTTTATTCTTGCTGGAATGCTCAAGTTTTATCTCTAATCTTTTAAACAGAAACCAAATAAGCCGGATTAAAAGCACCAACCCTAAAACTATTGCTGCAGCTATCGCCAAACGCTGATAAAAACTTAATCTCTCTACATAGATTTCTTCTTTTTCTGTTTCAAGAAGGTTTTCATCGGCTACTTGTTCAGCGTTTTCTGCGGTAATTGATTCAGATGTTTCTTCAGTTATTTCTTCTGACGATGTTACCGGAGCTTCTTGGGCGGTCAAGAGAATCGGGGTTAACATAAATACTGTTAATAATAAAAATATAATTTGTTTCATTTTATTTCCTTTACAAAAAAATGAGGATCACTATAGTTAAAAAGTTGCATATAATTAATTATAATGGAAATATTAAATATTTAAAACATTTAATTTTAATATTTTTTTCATATAAAACTTGTTCTAAATATACATTGATAACTCTAATTAAAATGATAAAAATCTTAAATTACGAACTAACCACTGTGCGGTTTCGTCCGTTGTTTTTTGCTGTATAAAGCGCTTTATCGGCTAAATTGTATAAATCATCAATGTTATGCTGAATACCGTACGGCGCTACGTGGATTCCGACACTGACAGTTATAAACGGTTCTACAGTGGATTTTACATGGGGTATATTTAAATCTCGGATTAATTTATTTACCTTTAAACCGATTCTTTCTGCATCTGCAAAGTTTTCAATATTCCATAACAGAGCAAACTCTTCACCGCCAACCCTTGCCGCATAAATGCCGCCGCTTTTTTTCAGTTCGTTAAGCGCTTCTCCGATTGTACGCAGACATTCATCTCCTTGAGGATGCCCGTAATGATCATTGTAATTTTTAAAAAAATCAATATCTATAATTGCAATGCATAAAAAATTATCTGTTTGCCTGTGATTGGTAAGAAACCTTTTGAATGTGATCATAAAATCTTTGCGGTTTCTTAATTTTGTTAATTCATCAATTGTGTTTTCATCTTTTAATTTTTCTGTTACTGACATCATTGTTATTCTTTTCATAATAATGTTCCATCCGAAAATCAACCCCATAATTCCGGCGAACAAAGCGTTTTGTATATCATAATTCCAGACTGACGGTATTTTTACATTGATAATCGCTGTTACATAAACAGCCAGTAAGATTACAGTAAGCCATAAATATAATAAAGGAGAAATATTAAAAAGAAATAAAACACAAATAATAATTCCTATAAAAGAGCCTGCAATTTTTTCCGGCTCTGCCCATACAGCCAAATACAATCCAAAGAACATTACATTTATATAATAAAGAAGAACCAACGCATTGATAAATTTGGTATTTATTTTTTTTCTTTCTCTAAGTTTTTTATTTTGATTACTTGAAATAAAAAACAAACATAGAGCGACAATAGCTGCTCCTAAATAAAAAGATGCTTTAATAATATTTTTTTCTGTAATTACAGGGAATATGGAAAAAAGAAGAGCCATAACAAAAAAGACAATATTTGCCCATCGCAAAGCGATAATATTATTAATATATGCTTTACTCATACATGATTTATATTCATCATGTTCTAGCGTATAGTAGCGCCATTTATTATACAAAGTACGTAACATTTTTTCTCCTAACCCCTATTTAAAAGTATATTACTTATCTGACGGTCTATCTACTACTCCCATACGCATTGCATTTTCTACTATCTCATTTTTTACTTTAGCGGCTGCATTCGGGTGGATGGCGGAAATCGGCTCGCCGTCCATTTTTACGCCTGTGATAACAGATACATGATCGACAGGATAGTGGGCAAGCGTTTCCGTAAACGGCTTAAACAATTGATTAAAATTCTCAATCAGCCATGCTGATTTCCCCTTTCCCGCATCCTGTATTGTTTTTAGCGTTACTTCAAGCTGTTCTGTTTCTTTTCTGGCTACTTCAAACCATGAAGCAACTTCGGCTTTCGCATCTAGCACGGCTTTTTCTTTAAACGCAATCGCAGGTGTAACGATTTCCGCTTTGTAACGGTTACGCAAAAGTTCTATCATTTGCTTTTCCGCTTCCAATTCTGCCGTAACGCCTGCCACCCTTGCCTTTGCATCGGCAGACGCCTGTTCCACGCCTACCTGCTGACGCTGCGCCTGCTGCGCAAGAGAAACTCTTACCTGCGCTTTAAGCCTGTCAAGTTCGTTGCGCAGATTTTTAACTTCTGTTTCTGCGCGGCGTGCATGCGCCTGCTCTGCCGCAGATGCCTTCGACTCTGCTTGCGCTGATCTTGCTCTTGTTTCCGCATTTGCAGATTGAATTCTTTTTAAAAGCGCGATGTATAAATCCGGTTCTTCCACTCCGGGAAGACGGTGATCGTCAACATCTGCGATATTCATCGTTGTAATTTGAAGACCGATATTTTCAAGGTCTGCCTTGCACACATTGATCATTTTTGAAACAAGCGCGTCCTTGTCTTTCATTACCTGTTCAGGCGTTACGCTTGCAATTGAATCTCTAAGATGCCCTTCGATTATATCACCTGCAATTTTTGCAAGCTCTTTTCTGTTAGACGCAAGATTTAATATGCGCGTAACAGCATAGGAGCGCCCCGCTTCGTTGCTTGCAATGGCAAACGATACAGTTGCCTTCACGTTAAGCGGAACAATACCCGCTGCTATCGCCGACTCCACCACTACTTCGATTGTAATCGGGGTAAGATCAAACTTACTGAACTTTTGAAAAAGAGGGATTACAAAAGCCCTTCCGCCTGAAAATGTTCTAAAACCTTTAAGCCTTCCTGAACCTGTTATGACTCCAAGTTCGTTTCCCCCTACGATTTTCATATTGGTAATAAGCTGGACAATTACCGTAATTCCTACTAAAGTGCCGAGAACAAATGCAAAGATAATCATGCTTTGCCTCCTTTGGAAAGATCAGTCTCCGGTGAAATAAAAGTTTTTATATCAACTGCAAATGTTTCTGCAAAAGTATTTAAAAAATCCGCAAAGGCGCGAGGTCCGCGGTTTACAGCTCCTGAAAAGCCTTCTTCGTCATTCATTATTACTAAACTATCAACTTTTGTGTCTCTTGCAGATTCCATATATGTTTTATAAATATGAGGGAGCTGCTCCTGAAGAAACATTATCGCTTTTGCATCATTCCCGTATTTGGAAATTAATTCGGCTTTTCCTTTTAAGATAGAATTCTGTGCGGCACGTTTGATACCGACAGCTTCCTGTTCGCCTGTTGCAATGATCTGCGCTTTTTCTTCAAGAGCGCCGGCTTCCAAAGTAAGAGACGTTTGGTTTTTTAATTTTTGCAATTCAACTAACATTTTTTGAACTGCTGCCTCCCCTGAGTTTAAAGCCTGCGCGATAGATTGATCCGCCGTAAAAGACGCTTCTTTAATCAAACCTTCCGATTCGCGGCGGTAAACTTCCAGTTCCTGCCTTGCTGCGATGATCGCTTCGTCTGCTTTATTTTTTGCAATTTCCATCCGGCGGTTTGCATCGCTTTCCGCCTGATCGGCAATTGCGCGTAACCTCGATTCTTCTATTTCAACTTCCTGTCTTTTTTCTGCCAAAGTTTTCTGCGCCAAGTTTGCAATATAGTTTGATGTATCCCAAATTTTTTGCAGCGACACAGAAACAACTTTCATTCCGAAGGAACGAAGATCGGCATTTATATCAGAAAATAACTCGGCGCGGAAATGAGCCCGCTCTCCTGAATTACTTTCTACAGAAGTGTCTTCCATGCCGATAGCCTGAAGAGGCGTCGCTTTATTTAACGCTCCGCGGAAATTTCCTATCAATGTTTGTCTTACCTGATCGTGTATTTGCTGACTGTCCTTTCCCATAAGGCGTTCCACCGCGCTGTAAAGCATCGCCTCATCATCATCATCAATACAAACACATGCGGTAGTATCCGCTCCTACAGTGATTCCGTTCGCGCTGTTTACGCCTTCTACGCGTACATTGATTGGAAACACGTCTAAATCAAGCGAACCGATTGCCTGAAAATAAGGAATGACAATAGTCCGTCCGCGGTTTACAGAAAAGCCGAAAGTTTTTCCGTTACGATTTGTCTTGCGTCCTGTTACAACCATGATACGGTTTGGAAGCGCAACCTTGATAATTTTTTTTAATAAACCAATCAAAATAAAAAACGCTGCAATTCCAAGAACGCCGAAAAATAAACCTTGCGCGCTAAAGATACCCATTTAAACTCCTTCTGATTCTACCGGTATAACCCAGTAAACATCATTATCATATTCTTCGATTATAATTTCTTTTCCTTTCAGCAGCTTAATATTTTTATCCCTGCATCGAACATAAACTTCGATCTCTCTTCCGTACTGCCGAACCGCCGCCTTTGAAATCAACTCACCTTCCAGGGGGAGAAGCAGCACCCCTCTTTCCTGAAGAAGTTCATCAGGTTTTATTGACGAATCGGTGTCGCGCCTGATTAGCCGCCTTACAAGCCTTGCGCCTATCAATGTAGCAGCGCCGACACCGAAAGCCCATAAAAGACCGGACATTCTTGATTGCCCTGTGAAAGCGGCAAAAAGCCCGGTAGGACCGAACCCTAAAGAAAAATAAACCGCGCTGCGAAGCACGGTCATTATGGAAGATATTATTTTAAAAACAGGTTTCTCAATTTTTTGTTCTGTTTTTACATCTTCTGAGTTTTTGTCTGTTATTAAATTCGAACCATGCTGCTCATCGCTTAAAGAATGACTGTGATCATGATCATGGCTGTCCCCGTGACCGTCCCCTCCCGAATCATCATTATGACCGATGTGATCCATGATGCCGAGAAAGTCAACAATTGTGACCCCGACACCGAAAACAGTCAAAGTAGTAAAGAGGGCGATTAAATCTGCCATGACAATTAATGATAACTTATAAAGGAATAGCCGTCAAACTCTCGTCCTATTGATTTACATTATTTTAAGATATATAATGAACTAATTATGATTATATGTACTGCTTTTGATTAAATACAGGTATAAGGAATGAAAATTGGCAAATTTCTTGAAATTATTACTAATAATCCTTCTGTTTATATCACCGGTACATTTAACTGTTTGGGCGCAAACCAATAATACAGTCAAAGCGGCAATGAGCGATGATCACTCTATCATTATGGAGCGTATATTATACACAGCGTTAAAGCGTTCGGGTTTCCAAATGATTTCTAACAGAACGGGGATGCGAACCGCTGTAGCGGATGTTAATTACGGGGATGCTGTAATTTTACCTACACAAACAGACGGCTGGGATATAATGTATCCCAATTTGATAAAAGTCCCTGTAGCAATAGATAACGTAGAATATACCGTTTATACCCTTTCAAGCAAAAATTATCATTTTTCCCAATGGTCAGATATGGCAGGTTTACGGATTGGTTTTCGCTGGCAAAATGAATATATAGCAAATAATTTATGGCGGGCACAGGCCGGCAATTTAGTTACGAAAAACGATATTTCACAACTATGGGATTCTTTGTTAAACAAGGAAACCGATGTTATTATCCTTCCGCGTATGTCGCATTTTGAACATAGATTTCCGCATGGTATTAAAAGGGTTGGAGTGTTTGAGCGTCAAAGCGTTTACACTTATGTAAATAACAAGCACAGTGAATTAGTACCTTTGCTTGAAAAAGCTTACCTTGAAATGTTTGAAGACGGCACTATCGAAAGAATTTATAACGGACAAGAAGATGCACAAACAAGCTTTGCAAACTCCAAACAGATTATACTGCAAATAAATTCTTATAACGCACAGAATGAATGGGAACGTATACAAATGGAATCCGTTCGCAGCAATCTGGAAAGCCTTCTTGAATCAAAAATAGATACTGCTTTTGAGTACTACAGTTATTATTTAAATTCAAATGAACCTCACAGTACGGCAGGACTTTATTCAATTGTTTCAACTATGATACGCACTGACTTTGTTGAACATTCTCCGTCTCTCGTTTTAGTTTCCGGCAAAGAAGCGCTTGATTATGTGCTTGACAATTATTACTTTTTATTTCCAAATCTGCCTGTTTTATTTTTTAATGTTCATGGGATCAAGGACTCTGTACTTCATGGTCTTGAACAAAATGTAACAGGTGTTTCACAAACTATCTCATTTAATAATACTGTTCTGGAAATGCTGCATCTTTTTCCGAAAACACGGCGAATTTATATATTAAATGATTCTTCAATTTCTAAAAGTATAAAAATGCTAAAAGACATTCATGATAAAATAATATCTTTCAGCCTGCCTGTAGAATTTGTGTTTAACGATAACAAACCTTTTTCGGAGATATTAAATGATATACGTTCATTTGAATCTGACACATTGGTTTTAATCGGGAATTACTTAACAGACAGCGAAGGTGTTTTTTATTCTGAAACTGAAGTGCAGACTCTTGTCTCCGGTGCATCTGTAAATCCGGTTTTTGCTTTAACAGCTTCTTATATCGGACACGGAACTTTAGGCGGACTCGTTTTTCCTGCTGATATACAGAACAATATAATTGCAACAATGGCAGCAGATATATTTACCGGCAAACTTCCTTATCTTATTCCTTTTATTGCCGACACAGCATTACTCGATCATTGGATTTTTGATTATAAAACAGTTAAAAAATTTAATCTAAATAAAAATAAATTGCCGGTGGGTCATGTTTTAATTAACCGCCCTGCTCCGATATGGGAATCCAATACACTTGGATTTTTTTTATTTTTAACGATAGCGGTATTATTTATTTTTATACTCTTTAGTGTAATGGTATTTTTAAGAGTATTAGAAAGCAAAAAAGCGGANAAAGATTTNCGTTCCGCAAAAGAAGCGGCAGAAGCCGCCAATAAAACNAAATCAACCTTTCTTGCTAATATAAGCCACGAGATAAGAACACCAATGAACAGCATTATAGGTTTTACAGAACTTGCCCTTGCTGCATTATCTATTCCAGATTCTTTGAATATGCAGAAAAACGAAAACCAGCAAAAAATAAAAAATTATCTTGGAAACATTTCGCAAAGCGCAGAATGGCTTTTAAAAACAATCAATGATATTTTAGATATTTCCAAATTTGAAACAGGTAAAATTACATTAGAACATATCCCTTTTGATTTACATGAAACGCTCGCTCATTGCCACATGACGATGAAACAATTAACTGACGAAAAAGGAATCGCGTTTTATTATTATACCGAACCTTCTATGGATAAAAAAATTCTCGGCGATCCTATGCGGCTTCGCCAGGCAATTTCAAATTTACTTTCAAATGCAATAAAATTTACAAATAAAGGTTCTGTAAAACTTACAGCGTCTCTTATAAACTCAAACGATAAAAGTTATACCATTCATTTTGAAGTAATAGATACAGGTATCGGAATGACATCTGATCAAATCAAAATAATAACGGAACCTTTTATGCAAGTGGATGACGGTTTTACGCGAAAATTCGGCGGTATCGGTTTAGGTCTTTCAATAACAAAAAGCATAATCGAAATGATGGGCGGAAATATACAAATAGAGAGCACTCCGAATGCCGGCAGCAAATTTGTTTTTGATATTACTTTTGATTTATTTGAAGAAAATGAAGAACTCCTGCAAGACAATTTATTATATGTTTTGGAAAAACAAACTTTCANCGGTAAAATACTTGTTTGCGAAGACAACATGATGAACCAACAGGTAATTATTGATCATCTTGCAAGAATGGGATTACAAGCTACTATTGCGAATAACGGCAAAGAAGCAATTGAAATTACAGAGAAGCAGTTAAAAGAAGGCAAACCTCCTTTTGATTTAATTTTAATGGATGTACATATGCCTGTAATGGACGGCTTTGAAGCTGCTTCTATTATTTCCGCTATGGGAATTAAAACACCTATAGTAGCTGTAACGGCAAATGCCGCGTTAAACGACATAGAACTTTATAAAGAAAAAGGAATGGTTGATTGTATAGGAAAACCGTTTACATCACAAGAATTACGAAAATGCCTTAAAAAGTTTTTGACTGTTGTTAGTGATAACGCAACAGAAAAAAACTGGAGCGCTGAAGACGAAGAAAAATTTCAAAGAACGACAAAGACAAATTTTGTCAGAAATAATCAAACTACATTTAATCAGCTAAAACAAGCAATCTGGTCGGGTGATTTTGTGCTTGCACACAGGTTATTGCATACATTAAAAAGCAATGCGGGACAAATCGGCGAGAAAAAATTACAAACAATGTCAGCATTAATAGAAACAATGATTGCAGCAATCGCAGCAGATAAGGCAGATGCCAACGAACAAATTTTAAAAGAAGAAGGCAACCAACTGCTTCAAAAAGATGAAATGATGCTTTTAGAAGCGGAATTAAAATTCGTTCTGGAAAAACTTTCTCCTCTTTTAGCGGAAATTGATGCAAATAAAACAGAAAAAATCAGCGATGAACAAAAAATATGTGATATACTTATAAAATTAGAACCTTTATTGATTAATAAAAACCCTGAATGTGAGGATATGCACAATGATATACTTTCAATACCGGGTGCTGAAGAACTTGCCAAGCAAATAGATCTGTTTAATTTTAAGCAGGCGATTATTGAATTGTCAAAACTAAAAAGAAAATGGGGTAAACTATGAACATTAAAAAGAAAAACAGTATTCTTATTGTTGATGATGAAAGAGATAATATAAGCTCTTTAAAAGCTATCCTAAGTCCGGATTATACTGTTTACGCATCAACTAACGGCAGAGATGCAATTGAAACTGCAGAAGAATTTATACCTGATCTTATTTTACTTGATATTCTAATGCCTGATATGGACGGATATGATGTAATCACCGCTTTTAAAAATTCAGAAAAAACACGCGATATTCCTGTTATTTTTATAACCGGGCTTGACAATATTAATGCTGAAATAAAAGGGCTTACATTAGGTGCGGCAGACTATATAATAAAACCATTTCATCCTGTAATTATTAAATTAAGAATTCATCATCATATGCAGCTTGCCGAGCGTATTCATCAGCAAGCACTGATGACTAAAATTGCGCATAACTTCCTTGCTCATGCATACAGCGATTCATTATACACAGAATCATTGCGTATGGCGGGAGAATTTATGGGNATTGCTGCAATATTACTGTACCAGCTTAAAAACAACAAAAATGAACTTATATGCAAAAATGAATGGCTTAACCCGGAACTAAACTTACAATCAAGCATAGACGGCAAGATTGAGCTTGATGAACAAATAATTTCTGCCATAAATAATTTGCTGACAGGAAATGAAAAAAACTTATGCTTTCATTCTAATGATGCTTTAATAAAAAAATATATAAAAACAAGCAGTGAATATCCTGATAATTCTATTATAACCCCAATTTATATAAAAGGTAAAATGTGTTCTATCCTTATTTTTTCAAAGGAAGAAGATAAAGAATGGGATGAAGGCGAAGAATCTCTTGCCATTCTTTTTGCCAGTATTTTTTCCGGTGTTTTTGAACGTGATTCGATACAGCATGAAGAATATTTAAACCGTGCAAAATCAGAATTTCTTTCGCGCATGAGTCATGAAATGCGCACTCCTATGAATGCTATTATAGGTATGCTGCAAGTATTTGATATTGTAGGTGTCCCGGAAAATTTAAAAGAAAACTGCAGAATAATGAACACATCGGCACATACATTGATGCGCATAATAGAAGATGTTCTTGATATTACCGATATGGGATATGGATCATTTAAATTAAAAGAAACATCTTTTGATTTTAAAATGATGGTCAGAGAATTACTGCGAAATGCAGATAACAACGCTTCTAAAAAACAGCAAATACTCAATTGCAAAATCGATCCCTCTATACCGTCTCCGCTTTTAGGAGATGCAAAGCGTTTAAAACAAGTTATCACCACTATGCTGGCGAACGCTGTTAAATTTACACCCGATGACGGTGAGATAAACTTTGATGCCAGAGCAATCAACGAAGAGAATGGAGTAGTAACACTTCAGATTGAAGTATCAGATAACGGAATCGGAATATCAAAAGAACAGCAAAACAAATTATTTTCTATCTTTGAACAGGGAGACAGCAGTATAAACAGGGAATTCGGCGGAATAGGGATAGGTCTTGCTTTATCAAAACGCATTATAGATATGATGGGCGGCAAAATCTGGGTTGAAGCAGAGTTAGGCAAAGGCGCGAAATTTTATTTTACTTGCAAATTAAAAAGGGATATTTAATTAGTCTCCGATAAATTTTCTGCACAAACAGAGTTTGCCGGCAAAGAAAAATTACTTTCTAGTTGTAAAAAGATAATATCTGTTAATTTTTTATTTATTTTTGAAGATATTATTCCCGCAATTACCCAAGTTATTATTAATATAACAAAAAGAATAATAATCGGAATAACAAATTTTCCGCCTGCAATAAGTGTTATAATAATCGGTATTAAAAAAATAACTGTTGTAATAATACTAAATATTACGGCAATTTTATTCTTGATTGGACTTATTACTTTTTGCGTTGCAGAAGAAATAACTTTTTTAACAATATCACTTGAATCTTTTATACCGAATTTACCTAATACTTTTTTTACATCCTCAAATAAAGCGCTGTTCATTATTTTTTGAGTGGTTTTTTCATAAAAATCTTTCAGCATATTTCCCATATACAATTAAATAATAAAGGATCAATCTGTACTTTACAACAGATTTTTTTATTTTTCTCTTGACAAAAATAAAAAATAAAGATACATTTCTATTAGTTGAATTTATATTAAAATCTAAATTAAGAAGGAGGAAAAAATATGTGTAAAAAAGAAATACTCTCAGGAACCGCACGCTGTATATTTTGCGGATTTTCCTCCTTTATTATTCTATAAACAAAAATAAAGACAGGAAATTAACCTCCCAATATGCAAACCTTTTTCGTGCGGTTCTAGCGGAATAACACGGAAATACCATCAAATTCAAACAAATCCGTGTTTCAAAAAAACTAATATGAGGTTAATATGACTATTGAATTATCAAATTACGGCTTTACGGGTGCAGATTTCCTTGCTGCACAGGAAATAATAAAGGAAAAAAATAAACCGGGTTTTATTCCCGCAAGAATTATTGAATCTCAGCGCGAAAGATTTAAAGTAATTTGCGAATACGGGGAAGTATCTGCAGAAATTAAAGGCAGCTTTTTTCATAATCTGGAAAACTGCACAAACAATCCTTTTAATGAAAAAAATTCAACGCCCATTTCGCAATACTATGAACCGGACGCTTTCCCTGTTGCCGGTGACTTCGTTGTTATCAAATACAACGCAAACGGTTCATCGCTGATTGATGCGGTTCTTCCGCGCCGTTCAAGATTTTCCAGAGCGGATTTTCTTGGACACGAAGAAGGTTATGTAAAAAACGTAAAAGAACAAGTAAGCGCGGCAAATTTTGACTATATTTTTATAATGTCATCGTTAAATCTGGATTTAAATTTAAAACGCCTTGCAAGGTATTTAACAGCTTCACTGCAAAGCGGAGGTTTTCCGGTTTTTGTTTTAACAAAAGCAGACCTTGTTGAAAACGCAAGCGAACAAATTGCAGAAGTAAGAAAAATAGCAAGAGAAGTTCCCGTTATCACAATCAGCAATAAAACAGGTTTCGGTATTGATGATCTTTCTCCGTTTCTTGAACCTGCAAAAACCGTTGTATTTCTTGGATCATCCGGTGTCGGCAAATCATCTTTGATAAATCGTCTTGTAGGACAAAACGTAATGGAAGTAAAAGAAATTCGCGAAGATGACAGCAAGGGGCGGCATACAACAACTTACCGTCAAATTTTCCGTTTAGCGTCAGGCGCGCTTGTAATTGATACACCCGGAATTAGGGAGTTAGGGCTTTGGGATTCCAAAGAGGGAATAAGTCTTGCCTTTGCAGAGATAGAAGAACTTTTTTCCAAATGCCGTTTTAATAATTGCGCGCATCAAACAGAACCGGGTTGTGCGGTTTTAGCCGCGCTTGAAGACGGAAGTATTTCTGCGGAACAATGGAAAAGTTATTTGGCACAGCAAAAAGAAACGGCGTTTACTTTAAGTCATTCTGCATATCTAAAACAAAAACAACAGTTTCATAAATCAATTGCACGTCATAACCGTGCAAGAAAAAAAGGAGGATATTTTGGAGATTAAAAATTTTATAAATGACCAAAAATGTTCATTATCTATTTTTCAATTTTGATATTATAACAAACAGGAGAGTAAAATGAATTATAATCAAGGAAAAACAGTATGTAAACCTAAGGAAGTTGATTACGATGAAAACCGTATCGAAGTATTAAACAAGCATTTACAAAGTTTAATCGATGCAGGAGAGCTTCAATGCGCTTCGTATTGCGTTTCCCGTTACGGAAAAATTTTCATGCACGGATCATTAGGAACAAAATCTTTCAAGAGCGATGATAAAACACCTCTTACACCGGATTGTGTAAATTTTGTCGCATCAATCACAAAAGTTTTTACGGCGGTAGCTGTAATGAAACTTGTAGAAGACGGCCGTATAAGGCTTGATACAGGCGTAGGGGAAATTCTTCCTCAGTTTAACACGCCTCCGTTTAACGGCATTACGCTTTTCCAGCTGTTAACGCACACGTCGGGAATGCATGCGGACAACGGCTGTTTCCCGAATAAATATCAAAGTGATTATTGGGATAATATTGCTAAAGCGTATAAACTCTGCGCGGAAGACAAGAAAAAAGATTTTGATTGGATAGAAGCTTCGTTAGGCACAATCGGGAGCGGATTTAGAATAAAACCGGATACAGAATGGGCTTATTGCAGTTTCGGTTTTACAATACTCGGCGCTGTAATTGAAAAAATTACCGGTTTATTCGCGCACAAATATATCGAAGACAATATCTGCAAACCGCTTAAAATGAACGACACAAGTTTCGATATAACCCATGATATGGCAAAGCGTTTTATCGTATCAAGTTTAAGAGATGATATTCAGGAACGTATCGATAACGCTTTAAACGGTAAAACAGAAGAAGA
>WQSW01000027.1 GCA_009787695.1 Treponema sp. | reverse complement strand
ATCAGTCCATTTGCCCCATAAAAACGAAGGTATTCCGGCTGCTGTAGGCGCAGGTCTTGTTGGAGCAGTAATATTGTCATTCCTTGTAAACGGCAGTTCTTTCGCATCCCATTCGCCGCTTAACAAGTCTTTTTGCCTTATATCAATAAACGAAATTTCTAACTGATCATTTTCGTCCATGCTTCCTGTTATACTGTACACAAGGTCATCTTTGCCGCCGCCGATGAAAAACTGTCTTGTGTCCGGATCCATAAAACCGCTCAGTTCAAAAAACTTGCCGTCATCTGCTATGCTTCCCAAAAGCGGTACAAGAGCATCGGTTCTGTCTACTGCGCTGCGGGCGCTGCGTCCGGCTTCTGATTCAACTTCATTTATTAAAAATACACCGCCTCCTGCTCCAAGCCCATTAAAGCTTCCGCCCAGAAAAACTTCACCTAAAACAACTTCGTTTCCGGGACCGTTTCCGCCCGTATCAGAACAACCGGTTAAAAACATTGATAACACAAGAAGTGTTACAACGCAGGTTAGTCCCTTTTTAATTTTCATTTACATACCTCCCATATAGTTGGTATAATAGAATGCCTCTGAAGTAAACCGCAGCCGCGCGACGCGCGGTGATCCTGACAGACATGGTTTTATTTCAGAGGTTCTTTATTTCCATATTTTATCATCTTAATAATCTAAAAAAAGCGTATTTTGAAGATTTGGCGTAACATGCACTTGAAACGGCGTAAATTGCAGAGGCATTGAATATCTTGGAGAAAAAAACTTAAATATTTTTTGCGTTTTTTGTTTAACGGCAAGTATCAGTTTAGACTGTTTCTTTTCCTTTCCTTCCCGATTGTAGTAGCCCCTCCATGACCGGGGTAAACGCTGATATCGCCGTCCATTTTAAATAAACGATCAAGGCTTGCGGTTAATTCCTCTTCACTGCCGCCTGCAAGGTCTGTGCGTCCTCTGCCGTTTGCAAAAAGAGTGTCGCCTGTAAAAAGAACGCCTTCTTCCTTGTCCCAAAATGAAACGCTCCCTTGCGTGTGTCCCGGTGTGTGCAGAACAGTAAAGGGACCGATTTGCGATCCTTCTTCAAGAAGGATATCGGCAGGCGGCATCTCGTTCCAGTAAGCGTCCAAAAATTCTGATGAGCCGAAAACCGTTTTTAAACTTTCACTGTGAACTTGATATGAGCCTTCCCCTAAACAATTTGCATCAAGACGATGAATTGCGATCTTAGAAGGTTTTGTACAAAGAGAAAGTTCGGGTACTGCGCAAATATGATCAAAATGACCGTGAGTTAATAAAATGTAAGAAGGAGCAAGGTTCATTTTTTTTAAAGTGAAAATAATTTTATCTGCTTCATCACCCGGATCGATGATTACAACTTCGTCATTTCCTGCCGGATAAAGCCAGCAATTAGTTGATATGGGACCGACAACCAGCTTTGTTATTTTCTTTTTTGACATGATAACCTCAATTCAGTATATAATTAAAATTACTATCCGGAGGGATAATAACACGAGAGAGATTTATTTTCTAGTCATTATATTGATTGTTGCAGTCTTTTATATAATTATCCCCATTGCAGATTCTGTTTATTGCCGCTACAAATGGAGGCTTTTTAGAAAACGCTTTATAAAATTAAATTCATGCAACGCATTGGATTACCGTCAATACCGTCAATTAACAAATGAAAAAAGTTTAGACAGCATTTTCCGATTTACAGGGGGAATAGAATCTATAACAGACGGACACACTCTTTGGGTAAGAGGCGATGATCTTACAATCCCCGTCTCGCTTGAACATAAATCATCCGTTAAAACAGATTGCTTTCTTATTCCTATTAAAGAAAGCGAAGTTCCGGAAAAAATAAACTGGAATCAAATTTCTACACTAACAGAAGGCGCAAAAGTTTTTATAGGAGGGAAAGTAAAATTACAAAACGACAGATTAATTTTTTGTTCAACAAAAGAAGAGCCGTTGATGGTTATTTTTTATAATTGCCCGGATAACGAATTACCAAACACAATTATAAGCTCTGCAAGATCGCGTCACGGTTACTGGAATAACCTAAGCCCGATTGTGACAATAATAGGCGCGCTTTTTTTAATATATATAGCTGCATCTCTTTTAGGACGCCCTGCTTACAGATTTACCGTTATTTGCGCGATCATTTCAGTCTTTCTTCCGATTCTCCCTGTCTTGCCTCCCGGATTGCTTTTAACAACAATGTACCGCCGCTTTTCTTGGAACGTAAGAAAACTCAGAGCAAAAAGAGACCTAATACGTTTCGGATTACTGCCTGACGAAGACAAGCAATCAGAAAAGCGTTATGCGATCAGAGCATACACAATGGAAATATTCGCATGGCTTTTTTTAGTTTTCGGAATCTTAATAAATATCTTTTTTATCTTTTTATTGCTGTTTATGTTTCAAGTAATATCGATTTAATTACGCGTTATTTCCTGTTTCCTCATGATTTTCTTCAGAGTTTTTTGGTTTTGCATAATTAACTGTAAGCGTTCTGCCCCGAAATCTATGACCTGTCAGCACTTTAATTATTTCATCAGCTTTTGTATCTCTAACTTGAACAAACGAATAATTGTCAAGAATTCTTATGATACCGATATCTTCCCTTACAGCAGAAGTATTCGACATGATAAGAGCGATTACTTCTCTTGGAAACAAACGGCGGTTTTTGCCGATGCTGATAAAAAGCCTCTTTGATTCTTCTTCCGGTATTAAAACGGCAGCCTTATCATAAGAGGATGCCGAACTTATTTGTGAGTTTGGGTTATCGCTTTCCTCTTTTTTTACTGTAGTTTTTTGAACAGCTTTTTTGACTGCATCTGTAACAGGGGGTTTGGAATCGGACATTGGGGGAATTTCTTTCCCGTCGTAATACATAAAAAGATACGCAGCCGCAAGAGATCGCCTAAAAAAAGAAATTTCTTTTTTAAAAATTTTAAAATATTCATGCAATTGCTTTGCATCGCTGTCTTGCATCCTTTTAAGGATTTCTTTCAGGTTTCTGCTTGCTTTTTCCTTATCAAACGGCATTTTTCTACCCTTTTATGATTTTGATGTATTATCTCATGGTTTTATAGTTTTTTCAAGTAGCTTAAAAAACAAGGCAAAAAACAGAAATTTATTCTTTTAACGATTCCTCTGACAGACCGAAGCCTTCATCTTCCATATTTCCGGCCGGCTCTACATGAATAACAATATCATAAACATTGTCTACTCTTTCTTTTATCGCTTTTTCTACTTTGTGGGCAATCCAATGCGCTTCTATAACTGTTTTGTTAGGTGCAACTTCTATATCAATATCTATATCCCAAAAACCTGCAATTCGCCGCATTCTTACTCTGTGGGGATTTCCCGCTTCTTCGACGGATTTTACAGCGTCAAAAACTTCTTTATAATGCGCTTTATCTGAGTCTCCGTCCATAAGCTCTTTGTTTACTTCCATAAAAATACCAAGAGCGGATTTTAAAACCCATAAACCGACTAAAATTGCCACCCATGAATCTATAAGCCCTATATTAAAAAACATAGACAGACCCAAACCTAAAAGCACTCCTGCAGAAAGAAACACATCGGCGGTCATATTTTTTGCGTTTGCTTTTAACATTGATGAGTTTGCTTTTTTTCCGAATAAAAACAAAGACCATGCAAGCAATAATTTTCCCGCAATCGAAATAAGAGTGCCGATAACCGCCATGAAAGACGGAATTTCACGCGGTTCATTAATAGTAATATGCTGCACAGAACTGAAAATTAATTGAGAGCCTGCAAAAAAAAGCATAAAAGAAAGTAAAGCGGTTGCGATTGTTTCCGCTCTGCCATGCCCCCACGGATGATCATCATCTGCAGGCTGAGCTATAATATGAGCAACAAAAAGAGACATAATTGCAATCATCACATCAACAGAAGAATCGATACCATCTCCGATTACGGCAAGGCTTCCCGCTTTTATACCTGCAACGATTTTAATTGCTGCAAGAAACGCATTGCCGAAAAGGGCTGACAGCGAGGCGATTTTAATAAGCCTCGCTTTATTTTGATTTGCATCTGTTATTTCTTTATCCATTAAGTTATTATAAACCTATTCAACCTTAAAGCGCGAAACCTCTTTTATCAATGTACTGATACCTTCGCGGTTCTTCATGCTGATTTCGTTAACCTGTGTAACAGCCGAATTGATTTCATCTGCGCCTGTCGACATTTCATTCATACCGGAAGTAATTTCCTGCGTCGCTTTTTCAAGATTGATGCTTTCCTGAATTACTTCTTTTGCACCGTCAAGCATTTCCCTTGATCCTGATTGTACATGCTTTGTAATTGAGTTTACATTGCTTATTCCGTCCAGTATTTGTTTTGAACCTTCACCCTGCTCTTCCATTGCACGGCGGATATTTTCTTCCTGTTGTGCGACAACATCTATACTTGAGTCTATATCCTCGAATCTTGTTAATACATTTTCTGTGGAACGTGTAATTTTATCTATCGATTCTTTTATCTTTTTAAGCACTGAACCGATGGTCTTTGACTGTGTACTTGAATTTTCCGCGAGCTTGCGGATTTCGTCCGCTACTACAGCAAAGCCTTTCCCCGCCTCGCCTGCATGGGCTGCTTCTATCGCGGCATTCATCGAAAGCAGGTTTGTCTGGCTTGCAATATTTTGCATAACAGAGTTAATTTGCAATAAGCCTTCCGATTCGCGGGCAATTTCTTTAATATCAGTTGAAACCGCCTGTAATCCGCTGCGTCCTACTTCGGACGCATTTTGCAAGGTTTTTACATTAGCGCTGTTTTTAATAAGAGTGTCGGTAACAGAAGCGATGTTTGCAACCATTTGTTCGATGGCAGCCGATGCCTGTGAAACATGGGAAGTTTGATTTTCGATATTACCGTTTAATTTATTAATATTAATCGTTACCTGTTCCATAGTCGCGTTTGTTTCCGTAACGCTTGCGCTTTGATTTATTACCCTAACTTTAATACTTTGAATATTCGCTGTTATTTGATTCACGGCAGCGGCGGTTTCATTCATGTTACTCGCAAGATCGTTACCGATACCGGATAATTTATCAGCTTCTTTTTTAATTATTAAAATAAGATTTTTTATTTTTTCTATTGTTTGATTAAAATACTTTGACAGTTCTGTAATTTCATCTTTTCCTTTTTCTTGAATTTTAACGGTTAAATCACCTTCGCCTTGCGCTATATCTTTTAATGTTTCCGCCACACTTACAACCGGCTTCATTGTAAAATGCAATACAAAGTATATAAGTACGGCAGAAGCTGCAATCACTATTAAGGCAAGAATAATTGTGAATACCGTTAATTCTCTTACTTCGGATAAAACATAATCTTCACGGGCTGCAATCATAACAGACCATGTTACATCCGATTCACCCAGAGAAAGAGGTGAAATGAATAATTCCAAATTCGTTCTCATTGCAGCGGAGTATGTGGTACAATGAAAATCTACACCGTCAGCGACAGCTTTACTCGCTTCTTGCATATATTGACCGTACACTGTATCTACATCTGTAAGTTTCTTTCCAATACGGTCAGGATATGAATGCGCTAAAATTGTCCCGTCGTTTGTATAAATTACCATCGCAGCGATTTCTTCGTTGGTACGAATTGTTTCCTGCACTATCGGCTGCATTTGATTTGTATACATCAATAAACCGACAGCCCCAACCACCCGATTGGTTGAAAGGCAAATAACAGGAACCATATATCTAATTAGAATATTACCGTCTCTGACAAAAGGAGGTTCTACACGATCTTTGGGCGAACGGGGATTTACAGTATTTAAATATGCCATTGTATCACTTACATCGGAAGTAGCCCGAACTTCTATTTTACCACCGGATTCCCTTGTGATTGCCATAGCATACTGCCCTGAGGATGTTGAACCCGGTCTTCCTATCATTTGAGCATCCATGCCGTCAACCGCATCCGGTTTCCATACAGTATAAAGCTGTAAATATTCAGGTCTTGATGTCATAACCCCCATAAGCATATTGTCAAAAAAATCCCGTCTTTCTGCCGGGTTTATTTCAAGATAATCACCCATAATTTCCGCCATAGTATTCAGCATTGAGAAACGGGCGCTCTGCCTGCCTTTCCAAAACTCTGCCTGTTCACCGGAAAGAAATTCAATTACTTTTAAGTTCAATTCTAATGCAACAGCGGAAGCTCTTGTTAACATTAATACCGAAAGCCCTGCTATAATTACAATAAGAATAGCGATAACCAAAATGCTTAATTTGATTTTTAATTTCATACTAAATTCTCTCCTTAATTTATAAAAGATATGCTAAAATATGTTAGTTTAATCGTTAAAGTTAGAATAAAAGACAAATATTGTTATGTCAAGATAAATGATACACATTGCGCACGCTTCTTTAGATGCGCACGCTTCTTTAGATGCGCACACTTCTTTAGATACGCATTATCCTCATTGCGTTTAAAACTGCTAAAAGCGATACACCAACATCGGCAAAAACGGCTTCCCACATAGTTGCTGCACCTAATGCACCCAGAGCGAGAAATATTATTTTGACAGATAAAGTGAAAATGATATTTTGCCTGACTATTTTTCCTGTAAAACGGGCGGTATCGATTGCAGAGGCTAATTTGGAAGGCTCATCTGTCATGAAAACTGCATCTGCCGCTTCAATTGCAGCATCTGAGCCTAAAGCGCCCATCGCAACGCCGATATCTGCAATTGCAAGAACAGGCGCGTCATTTATTCCGTCTCCTATAAAAACAAGTTTCTTTCCTTCGCTTTTTTGTTTGTTTAATTTTTCCAGCATTTCAACTTTTTCATGAGGCAGTAATCCGCTGTATACTTCGTCCAGCCCCAATTCATCTGCGATTGATTTTGCAATCTGCGGATTGTCTCCTGTTAACATAACAGTTTTTCTTATACCTCTTTTTTTGAGCAATGACACAACGCTTTTGCTGTCAGGTTTAACCTCATCAGAAATTATTATGCAGCCTGCAAAAACACCGTCACACGCAACATAGACTTTAGTCCCGAATGTTTGCACACAAACTTTTTTTGCATCATCTTCAAAAATAATTTTATTATCGATCATCAATTTTTCATTGCCTGCAAGAACGGTTTTTCCTTCTATGCAAACGCTAACCCCGCAGCCTGCAACTTCGGTATATTCGCTGACAGTTAATTCCCTCTTCCCTTTTCCCTCTTCTCTAATAGACACCGCAATCGGATGGTTGGAAAACTTTTCAGCGTTAGCAGCTAATTCAAGCAGATCGTTATCTGTAAATCCGTTTGCACTTTGAATTGAAGTAACTTTAAAAACACCTTTTGTTAAAGTTCCTGTTTTATCAAATACAACCGTTTCAATATGATTAAACGCTTCAAGATAATTTCCTCCCTTAATTAAAATGCCGCTTTTCGCCGCTTTTCCCAAACCTGCAAAAAAACTCATCGGAATGGATAAGACAAGCGCGCAGGGGCAGGAAATAACAAGGAAAACTAAAGCGCGGTGCAGCCATACTTTCCATTCGCCTAATAAAAAAAGAGGAGGCAAAACAACAAGAAGGACAGCTAGAATTACAACAACGGGAGTGTAAATACGGGCAAATTTGGAAATAAAGTTTTCTGTCTTTGCTTTCTTGCTTGCCGCATTTTGAACAAGATTTATAATTTTAGAAACAGTAGATTCACCGAATATTTTTGTTACTTTTATATTTAATAAACCGTTTAAATTTACACAACCGGATAACACTTCAGAATCAAGGTGTGCTTTTCGCGGAACAGATTCCCCTGTTAAAGCGGATGTATCAATCATGGAAGAGCCTTCTATCACAATTCCGTCCAAAGGAATTTTCTCGCCGGGTTTAACGATTATCTCATCTCCTATGCCAACAGTGTTAGGTGCAACTTTTATAAGTTCGTCTCCCGTTTTTAAATTGGCATAATCGGGTCTTATATCCATTAAATCCGCAATTGATTTTTTTGACTTTGAAACCGCTCTCTCCTGAAAAAACTCCCCCGCCTGATAAAAAAGCATAACGCCAACCCCTTCAGGATATTCCCCAATTGCAAAAGCCCCGACAGTGGCTATGCTCATAAGAAAGTTTTCATCAAAAACCTGTCCTTGAAAAAGATTTTTTACAGCGCGGATTATTATATCGCCGCCTAAAATTATGTAGGCTAAAATATAAATGCAAAGCGGCATATATCGGGATAAAAAACCCATATCAGGCTTAAAATGCCCAATTATTAGACCTGAGGCAAAGACGCCTGCACCTATAAGCAGCCTTAAAAGGTTTGTTTTTTCATTTTCCAACGATTCCAGCAGTTTCATGGCACATTCTCCTCTAATTTATAACAGTTGAACAATTGCTCAACTGTTATAAATATAAAGGGTTTTCATGATACTTGTCAATAGAAAACCGCTCCAATTATTTCAGCTTGTCCCTGATTTTCATTGTAATTGGTAAATAGATACTACTGCCGAACCGGAAACTGACGTATTTACAGTGGATGTCGCTATAACGTAAAGGGTGGTATTCACCTCGTTACTTGAAATAGTAAGAAACCCGCTTGAGCTGATGTTTGTCCCTGATGTAACAGAGCCGGTACCTGCCGAATTAGAGCTGACTTTCCATGTTACCGTGTTGCTTGGGTTATTGTTTCCTCTGACTATCGCGGTGAATTGCTGAGTACTGCCTCTCATCATATTCTGGGTCGTAGGACTGATAGCAATTGATGTTACAGTTCCTGATGTTACCGGTATACTAACAGTAACTACTGCACTGCCTGATTTTGCCGTATCCGCTACGGAAGTCGCTCTTACAGTAAGTGATGTTGATGTTTCGTTAGACGCAACTGTAAGAGAGCCGCTAGAGCTTATTCTTGTATTTGATGAGGAAGCGCCGGAAACTGTCCATGTTACAGCCGTGCTTGGATTATTGCTTCCTGTTACTGCCGCGCTAAACTGGACAGTTGTGTTTACCGCCGTTGAAGTGCTTGAAGGGCTGACCGTTACAGAGTTTACAACAGGAGTTACCGGAACTGGTGTCGTCTCGACAGGTGGTGTTGTTACTTGATTTCCCCGATTGCCTTGATTCCCTCGATTATCTTGATTCCCTCGATTACCTTGATTTCCCTGACTATCTTGATTACCTCGATTTCCTTGATTATCTTGATTGCCTCGATTGCCTTGATTTCCATGACTGTCTTGATTACCTTGGTTTCCTTGATTGACTTGGTTTCCCTGATTTCCTTGATTGCCTCGATTACCCTGACTATCTTGATTCCCTCTATTACCTTGATTATCTTGATTGCCTCGATTGCCTTGATTACCCTGATTACCTCGATTACCTTCGTTTCCTTGATTGACTTGGTTACTCTGATTACCTTGATTACCCTGATTATTTTGGTTTCCCTGATTCCCTTGATTTCCCTGATTGCCCTGATTATTTTGGTTTCCTTGATTACCCTGATTGCTCGGAGGCTGAGTTACAACAGGTGCGCTGATTGTAATAACCGCAACACCGATTTTAGATGTATCTGCAACAGAAGCGGCGATAACAGTCAGCGATGATGAAGTTTCGTTAGACGCAATTGTAAGAGAGCCGCTTGAAGTGATTCTTGTACTTGATGAAGATGCACCGACAACAGTCCATGTTACAGCTGTGCTTGGATTGTTGCTCCCTGAAACCGTTGCAGTAAATTGTAAAGTTCTGTTTGCTGTTGTTGTTTGAGATGAAGGGCTGACTGTTACACCGGAAACAACCGGCGTTGCTGTAACAGGCGGCGGTGTCACCGAAGGTGTTGATGTTACAGAAATAACCGCTATACCTATTTTAGAAGGGTCTGCAACGGAAGTGGCAATAACGGTAAGAGAAGATGCATTTTCGTTAGACGCAATTGTAAGAGAGCCGCTTGAAGTAATTCTTGTACTTGATGAAGACGCACCGACAACAGTCCATGTTACATTTGTATTTGGATTTCCGCTCCCTGAAACAGTTGCATAAAATTGCAATGTTCTATTAACAGGCGATGATTGAGATGACGGGCTAACCGTTACACCGGAAACAGACGGGGTTGATGTCACAGGCGGCGGTATTGTTGCAGGAGGATACACCGTCACAGGAGGCGGTATCATTCCTGACGATGCAGGGATTACCGAAACTGAAACGCTGCCTGTTTTTGTACGATCAAAAACTGATGTTGCAAAAACAAAAAGTGTGGCTGCAGTTTCATTATATGATATTGTCAGCATACCGTTATTATTTATATAAGTTCCCGGTGTTACAGCGCCTGTCCCAGAAGCATTCGCGCTTACATTCCATATTACCGCTTTGTCAGGATTATTAGAGCCGTATACAGAAGAGAAAAATTGCATTGTGCTGCCCGCCCTTGCAACTTGATTTACAGGGGATACCGATACACCGGTAACGGAGGGGACAACAATAATAACAGGAGCGCTTGAAGATTTTGAATTGTCAATAACTGAAGTTGCAATTACATAAATGACTCTATTTGTCTCGTTAGATGAAACTGTCAGCAACCCGTTAGGAGCTATGTTTGTTCCCGCAGAAACATAACCTGTTCCTGAAGCATCTGAACTTACTCTCCATGTTACATTATTATCAGGATTATTATTGCCTGTTACCTGCGCTCTGAATTGGAAGAATCTGCCAAGCGCCACTTCCTGATTTACAGGAGTGATATTAATTCCTGTAACTGTGACAATTCTAATTCTAAAAATATTTGATTTTCCGTCTTTTGCAGATGTAGCAATAACATATAGAACGGAAGATGTTTCATAAATATCGACAATAAGCTGTCCTGTTTGGGAGATATAAGTTCCGTTTGCAACAGACCCTGAACCGTCGGGTCTGGAACTTACTATCCATATAATATCCTGCTGCCCGTATGCTTTAAAATTAACTATGCCGCCGGTTATAACAGATGTTATGTTTCCGTCGGGCCTTATTAATACATAACTTGAAAAAATACAGCTTGTAAAAAATATAGAAATTGCCGCAAAAAAAGCGATAAAAACGAAATAATTCTTATTTTTCTTCATAAATTGTTATCCTTTTATTTATATTACTTTATGATCATCGTTTTCGCAATCAGACCAAAATTAGATCAATGATAAAACCGTTAAAAAGAGCAAAAATTACAGAAAATAATAAATAAAACAGAAAATGCTTAATTCCAAGAACAATTTTTAACGCGCTTAAATTTGTTATTTTTGCAGCAGGACCTGTTATCATAAAAGCGGCAGCCTCTCCGTAACTCATTCCATTTTGAAGCCAATGCGAAAGCATGGGGATAGTCCCTCCGCCGCAAACATAAAGCGGAACACCGATACTTGCAGCCATCAGCAACCCGAAACCTCTGCCTGCAAATCCTGTTTGCGCTCCAAAAAGACGTGCAAAACCTTCTGCGGGAATAAACACTTGAAAAAGAGCTGAAAGCACAATCCCTGCCAGAAAAAAAAGAGCTGTTGCTTTTATGTTCCGCAGAAAATTCTTCAGATAACGCAAAAAAAGATTAGGATCGATATCTCTGTTTACTGCGGCGTTTCCCGTGTAAAGATGCGAAAAATTAAAAAAAGTTTTCTTTTTAAAGAAAACCCTTACAGCGCAGCCTGCTGCAATACCGCATAACAAACAGAGAATAAAACGTATCGCAAGAGCTGTTTTTCCTAAAGCGGCAGTGTAGAAAAGAAGCTGAGGGTTTAACAGAATTGAACTCATCATAAAAGCGGCAAGCCAGTCCTCTCTCATTCCCTTTTCGGCGAAAGAAGCGGCTATAGGGATTGTGCCGTACATACAAAGAGGGGAAGCGATCCCCAAAAGGGAAGCGGGAATGACACCTAACAAGCCGAGTTTTTTTTCGTTAAGAGAGGCAAGAAGCAAATTGATTTTTTCTTTATAAAAAACAGAAATAAGAGAGCCTATAGCCATACCAATTATCCAGTAGAAAACAATCTGCTGGAATTGGATTGTAAAGTAATACCAGAAATAAATCAGATACCTCAGCATAAACCTCTTTTATATATATTTATTATAACAAAAAAATTATTATTTAGGAGAAAATTTTTTATCAAATTCTTTAACATCATCAGCATTTAAATCGTAATAAACAGGAGAGATATAACCTTTTCCTGAAATTCCGGCAAGAGCATCCTTGTAAAGTTCGCAAATCATAAAAGCATCAAAGTTTTTTCCATCATGAGTTGTTATATTAAATTCTTTTGCATCTTTAAAACCAAAACGCGGATAATATTCAGGGTGCCCGTAAATCATAACAGCGCGATACCCCAGCTCTCTTGCCTTTTCAAGAGTAAAATTTATCAATTTTGTACCTATACCTTTTTTCTGATAAAGAGGCAAAACACTGACAGGACCGAAAGTAATTATTTCATGTTCAATATTATTAGTGTCTATTATTTTGCATTTTGAATACATGATATTACCTGTAATTTTATCATCAATCAATGCGACATAATCAAGCTCTTTAATAAAATCAGGACAAGTACGCAGTTTGTATACCAAATAATGCTCATCACATCCGTCTTCCCTTCCCGGAAAAACCCAGAACGCTTCGCGAGTAAGATTTTCAACTTCGTAATAATCATTTTCAGTTTCTAAACGGATTTTTATTTCCATTGTATCTCCTATTTACACCTTTCATAGAAATCATCCTTTAAAATATCCATGTAAATAATATCATACCTCTTTAAATCTCTTAACAGCGATTCGCGTCTTATTCCGATTTGTTTAAAACCGATTTTCTCATAACATTTTTTTGCCCTTGCATTAAAACCATAAACCTTAAGCATAATGCTGTGAAAATTAAGCGCTTTAAAACCGTAATCGATCAATAAAGATAAAGCTTCTGTACCGTATCCTTTATTCCAATAATCTTTATTACCGATAAATAAACCGATTTCCGCTGTTTGATTTAAATAGTCTATCTCGCTGAATCCGCAGTTTCCGATTAATTGATCTGTTTCAATATCAATTATAGAATAATTATGATCCTTAGATAAATTAATTAAAAATTCTTTTTCAGATTCCATGTTTATACTGCTGCTGTAAAGAATCAAATTTTTTGTTAGGTCTAAATCATTCAGCCATTGTGTAAAAATTTGCGTATCATTTACATCAATCGGCGACAAATAACATTTTTTTCCTGTCATTTTCTTAAAATACATAAACACCTCTCTTTTTTATCAAGCGGAAAGATCGCTCTCGCTTGATTTGCGGACAGTTCCGGGTGTCTTCCCAAACTCCCTTTTAAATGCCCTGATATATGATTGTTCATAATCAAACCCGTATTTTAAAGCGATATCTATAACATTAGAATCGGTCTTTAAAAGGTCATTAAGGCTTGCTTTAAGTTTACACGATCTTATATAACTTGCAATTGTTTGATTGATCGCAAACCTGAAAAGACGCCGCAGATGACCTTCTGATAGAGTGAATTTTCTTGCAAGTATCCTTGCATTTATATCTTCGCAAATATTTTTTTCTATCTCTATCAATATATTTTCTATTAACTCATTATTTTTTAACACTTTTTACTCCATTGTAAAAAAAAAGCGGTTCAAAGCCAAAGCCTTGAACCGCTAAATAATCCTTATATTCATTATCATAAGAATAACAATCCAAGTTTAATTTTAAAATCTCCCGAAACGGCACCGCCCGCAGTAAAAAATGCATAGGCATGAATATTATCTGGGCAGAGCTCTCCTGTACGACTATCTGAAATAGGTCCAAGAGCTTTTCTTTGCGAATAATTTGCTTCTTTGGGTTCTTTATAATTACGTATGTTTATCATCGTATATTCCTTATATTATTTATACCAAATATTTAAAAATGAGTCAAGAGTTTTTATATTTTTTTTATAAATTTTTTTTATTAATAAATGATCAAAAATGTTCATTAGTATATTTAGTTGTAATGATATAATGTTTGTTTTGATATAAAAATATATTACATCTCACATTAAACGGAGAAAAACTTGAAAAAAGAAAAAGAAATCACTTTAAGGCAAACTGCAGATAAAATTTATATGCTTGACAACGGAAGAATAATCGAAGAAGGCACGCATGACGAATTGCTGGAACTAAACGGCAAATACAAAGAAATGCGGAAGGCACAGGCGAGTAAATATGTTTAGCGGAGAACTAATTGTTCTCTGCCAACTTATCAACCTCCCGCGCTGCTGTACCTCTTAATCGCGGATTTCCAAAATTTTCTTACAAGCATAAATAAAATTACAGGAATTATAATTCCCCAAATCATATAGATTAAACTCAGATTATTAAACAGTGCCATTACAGGAAAGTTTGTAATAACAAAAACAGGTATTAAAAATATTCCTGCTCGCTGCCACCATTTATTATAAATCTGCATCGGCATATTGTTAAAATCCCATAATCTGTAAGATATTTCCGCTATTTGATATGTCTTTACTGTCCAGAAAGAAAGTATATGAGGAACAATATAAATAGAATAGGTAACAATAATTCCGCAGAAAATAAAATAAATATAAAGCAGAATATTGATGATACTTGCGGAATATCCTATTCTGTTCCATGCAATGTAAATCAGCGTAACGCCTGCAATAATATTTGGAATGGGTTTTGATATTTCCAGCCACCTTAATGTTGAAATAAACATAAGAGAAACAGGTTTTGGAATTAACATATCAAATTCACCTTGCCTTACACCCCACGAGATATAATTAAAACCTCCTGAAAAAAATCCCAGAAAAATTGCAGTTAATATCATAAATGTACCGATAAACAGCATAATTTCATCAGGTGTTGAGCCGCCGATTATACCGCCTGTTTTTTGAGTAATAAAAACATAAATAAATTTTGACATAACCCAAATGGTTTCAACAATAATTGCCAAAATAAAATTAATTCTGTATTCCATTTGCTGCATAATGCTGACCTTTGACAAATGCAGATATATCTTTAAATGTTTTTTTATTTCTGATAACATTTTTTATCCTCCTGCCGCAATATATTTTTTCATTCCGGCTCTCCATAAAAGTTTTGCAAGAATATAAAGTAATAAAATCCAAATCAATTGCGCGCATATTCCAAAAACTATATCTTCTTTCTGTGCATTTCCGCAAATTATTCTAAGAGGGAAATAAATAACATACTGAAAAGGCATATATTTAAATATTTCCTGAGCTGTTTCCCCGAAAACACTTAATGGAAATAATCCTCCGCTTAATATGGTTGATACTACCCCCATGCCGTCAAACACACCCCATGCTTCTGTCATCCAGAATGCAGTCATTGAAATACAATAAAATAACATGCAGTTTAAAAAAAGCGACAAAGGAAGTACCAGAACAGCAAATAATATATTGGAAAGCGTGAATTCGGCACTAAATACAAAATGCGTAAAAATTAAAACACCTGCGGAAATTACAATAATGAATCCCAACTGAAATATTTTTCTGCCGATAAAATCAAATACCCTGTAAGGAAAATATGAAATAGGCTGAGTTAAAAATCTGTTCAATGTTCCTTGTTTAATGTCAAAGGCAATATCATAATGAAAATCTATCGATACAATTCTAAGCATTATGCCTGCCATAATTACATAAACAACCATTTGCGGATAACTGTATCCGTAAAGATTATTTTCCTGACTTCCGCTGTATATTGCAGTCCATAAAAAGAATTGAATAAAAACACTGAAACACCCGTTAAATAATCCAAAAAGAAAATCGGCTCTGTACTCCATCGCGCTCTGTATTCCTTGCGAAAAAACAGCACCGTATTTTCTTAAAGAACTTCGCTGCAGAATTGCGGCGTTCATACTCATGCGACAGCTCCGTTTTTATAAATCTGAGTGATTGCATCTTCTATACTCAATTCATCGCTTATCCCCGATAAATCACCGTCATATGCAATAACGCCTTCATTTATTATTATTGAACGCTTGCAAAGAGATTCGATATCGTTCATATAATGGCTTGTAAGAAGAATGGTTGCATTTGTCTTTTGATTATAATATTTTATAAAATCACGTATCGACTTTTGCGAGATAAGATCCAATCCGATTGTAGGTTCATCTAAAAAAAGAATTTTCGGTCTATGCAAAAGAGCTGCGATAAATTCCATTCTCATACGCTCACCTAAAGACAATCGGCGAACCTGTTTTTTTACAAGGTCTCCTACTTCTAAAAGTTCTGTTAATTCGCCGAGAGTGCTTTTATAATCGGCATCGCTGATTTCGTAAATGTGCTTGTTAAGATAAAAAGTTTCCAATGCCGGTAAATCCCAATTGAGCTGGGTTTTTTGCCCCATAACAATAGAAAAGTTCATTTTAAATTGCTTTTTTCTTTCCCACGGCGTAAAACCGTCTACAAGCGCAATCCCGGACGTGGGATAAATAATGCCGGAAAGTATTTTTAATGTTGTTGTTTTTCCGGCACCGTTAGGACCGATAAACCCAACAATCTCGCCTGCATCAATATTAAAGGAGATTCCTTTAACCGCTTCTTTTATTAATTTTTTTCTTTTAAAGATATTTTTAAAAGAATTACGTAATCCTTGTTCTTTTGAATAATAATCATAATTTTTTACAAGGTTTTCAACTTTGATTAATGACATAATAATTGCTCCATACTTATTTTTATTTATTATATAAAAATAAGTATGGAGATTTTGAACATTTTTGTTCATTTTAAAATTTTTTACAATTTATTATTGCGCTTTATTCAAACTTCGTGTATTCATAATAAGCATTTGCAATCGGTTTTCGATATTTGCAAAACTTACATCGGGATCGTAATCAAGAGGCAGGATCATAATATCGGGGTATTTTTCCTTAACTTTTTTCATTACGCCTCTGCCGCAAATATGATTGGGAAGACAGCCGAAGGGTTGGAGTATAACAAAGGAGCGCACTCCCTTTGCAGCGTAATGGAGAATATCGGCAGCGATTAAAAACGATTCGCCTGACAATATCGAATGATGCATAATATGATCGCTTAATTTTGCAGCTTCTTCCAGTGTAAGGTCTCTCTCGTATAAGGGATGCATTTTGGCAATTTTGTCAGTCTGACTAACAGCAAAATCCATAAATTTATTTCCAAGTTTTGCATATAAACTGTCATACAATGAATGTTTTACATTGAATTCTTTTATTTCAGATACAGTATGATTTAAAAAAAGATGACGATAAATTCCGTGCATGCGCGGGAAAACAACTTCCATTCCGTTTTTTTCCAAATACTTTTCAACTTCCTGATTCGATCCCGGATGAAAAGTTAAAAGATATTCGCCTTGAATAAAAACAACTTCCCTTAATTTTGATCTGTCATATTGAATATTACATAAGTCCCTGATAGCTTTTTTAAACGGTTTTTTAGAACCCGGTATGCCGCCTTTCTCAAGGCCGGCAGCAATTTCAATAAAAGCATTATCCACTACCCTGTCTGTTTCGCCTTTATTAATTTCGTAAGGGCGTATCCTCCGCCTTAAAAACTCAAGCGCATCAGCCTGAATTATACACCAGATAAATTTTGCATAAGTTAAAGGCGTAAAACGCAATCCCGGCTGAGCTTTTTTTAAATCGGAAATATCTGTTGTCACAATCGGCACTTGCGGAAAGCCCGCTTCATCCAATGCCTTTCTTGTTAATGCCATATAATTTGCAAGACGGCAATCGCACATTGCCTTTGCCGTTCCTACAGCCATTTTATCAGGATCATATTTGCTGCTCTTTAATGCAAGAATTGCCTCTCCAACAATAATTTGAGCGGGAAGACACATATCGTTATGCACATATTTTTTTCCCATTGCTATTGCATCGGTGCCGCCCATAGGCAGTGGCACTGCAAGATGTCCGTCATTATTTAATGCGGCGCTTAAAAGCAAACTGAAAGCACGGCTTACATTTGGGATAAGCACTGTTTTTTTACCCTGCTCTGATTTTTTAAATATAGTCTGATAAGGGCTGCCCAAAGGTTTTACTTTATGCGCCGCTTTTTTTCGCCGCGTAATAACAGTTTCAAGGAAAGAGCGAACCCTTATCCGCAAGGGACCTGCAATTTCACTCTCGTCCATTTTTAAGATGAGCGGGGTTTTACCGGAAATATCATTCATCATGCGGGTGATTTCATCTGTGTAAAGCGCGTCATGCCCGCAGCCGAAACTGAAAATATCAACATATTCAAGCGAAGGATGTTCCGCTGCGGCAATAGCACCTGACAGCAAACGCGCATGATTGTTATTTGTAATTTCTATCCGCGATTTGTTAAGAGGTATTTTTCCTAGATTAGGAAGCGAATCAAGTGTTAATACAGGAATACCGGCTCCGGTAAAATGCCGCGATAAATTGTGATTAACGTGCTCATCATACTGATAGTGTCTTCCCGCTATTACCACTGCAAATCCGTTTTTCTTCTCTACATCGGAAATTATTCTTTCTCCGTTAGTTGTCATTGTGCAGTTAAAATCTGATAATGCATTCTCTGCCTGTTTGATTGCGGCAAGAACGGTTGATTTTGGAATATTAAAAGTTTCCTGCATCCATCTGCACAACTGAAAATCTTGATCGTTTTTTGAAAACCAATGAAAAATCGGAGTGTCATAAGTTATATTATGTTTTCCTTCCGGGTTATCGGAACATCTGACAGATAACGGATAGCCTTTTAATACAGGGCAGGTAAATGTGCTTGAACTCTCGGGGTTATCAGGAGGCAGACGGTTTATCTGCGGAAAGAAAATTCTATCAACTTTTTTTTCTATTAAATCCTGAATGTGTCCGTGAACAAGTTTTGCAGGAAAGCAGACCGTATCGGAGGCAACATACTGTAAACCTTTTTCGTATAAGTTACGCGAACTTCTTTTTGAAACTTTTACTTTAAAACCTAAAGCTTTCCAAAAAACTTTCCAGAACGGCATGTTGCGCCAGAAATCCAAAACTCTCGGAATTCCGATAGTAATATCTTTTTGCGGCAATAAACAAGAGAAGGGATAATCAGAAAATAAAAGTTCATCGCGGATTTTTATCATGTCAGAAATTTCACTCATGCGCGATGTAATATTTCCCGCCATTTTGCGTATTTGCGGATCAGACGGGTCTCCTACAAGCTCTCCCCTCTCGCAGCGGTTTCCAGTTACCCACGTTAAATTATTGGAGAAACGCACTAAGGTACGGTTACAGTTATTGCTGCAGAAGGGGCAGATTAAATTCGCTTCCTGAGCATAATCAAAAGTTTTAAGCGCATCAAACCCTATAAAACGGGAACAATCGCTTTTGCCGTGAGGCGATGTATAGCCGTGCTCTTGAATTTCACGTTTTGTTAAAAGAGCGATACCGATAGCGCCCATCTCTCCGGGAAAGGGAGCGCGTATAACATTGATGCCAAGGTATTGTTCAAGAGCGCGTAACACTGCATCGTTTTTAAATGTTCCGCCCTGCACCATTATCTTTTCACCTAACTGTGCGGGATTGGAAATGCGCACAACTTTTGTAAAAACATTTTCAATTATGGAACGGCATAAGCCTGCCATTATGTCATCGGCGCGCTTTCCGTTTTTTTGTTCTGTAATAATTGTGCTGTTCATAAATACAGTACAGCGGCTGCCAAGCCGTGCGGGATTTGACGCATTAAAAGCTGCGTCTGCGATTTTATCAATTGGAATATGCAAGGTTTCTGCAAATGTTTCAAGAAAAGAGCCGCAGCCTGAAGAACACGCTTCGTTTACAGTTATGTTTGTGATAATATCATTTGAAATATTAATCGCTTTCATATCCTGTCCGCCGATATCAAGAATAAAAGTAACACCGGGAACATATTTTAAAGCAGAGGCGGCATGCGCAACAGTTTCTACCGTATGAAAATCAGCTCCGAGCGCTTTATCAAAAAGCAATTCACCGTAACCTGTTGTCCCTAAAGCGATCACATCAAGGGTGACGCCAAGATTTAAATATTTTGTGTGCATATCCAAGAGAGCTTTTTTTATCACCCTAAGAGGCTCTCCGTAATTCGGACTGTAAAAACGATCAACTACATTTTCATCTTCATCAATTAAAACAAATTTAGTAGTGGTCGAGCCTGCATCAATGCCTATGTAAACACGAAGTGTGCTTCCACTTTTTAAATTCAATGTTTGAATTGTTTTACTTTCCGCCTGATTCTTATGACGCGAAAAAAACTCCTGCCTCTCGTTTTCGCTGTTAAAGAAAAATTGATTGTGCTCGTTCATTTTTTCCGCGATCATTTCAGGATATGCACAAAGAGATGCCAAAGCATCCTGCGGTTTTACATTCCATTGCTGATCATAAAACATTTCAACTAACGAAATCGCTGCGCCGTAAGCGATAAACAATTCCGCTTTCTGCGGAAGAATAAAATCGGAAGCGGAAAGCCCAAGCCTTTCTGCAAAAACTCTTATCAATGTGGGATTAAAAGTTAAAGGACCGCCTTCAAAAATAACAGGGGGGCAAATTTCAAGCCCCTGAGCAAGACCTCCGATGGTTTGTTTTGCTATGGCATGAAAAGTTGAAAGAGCGATGTCTTCCGGTAAACCGCCTTGATTTAACAGCGGCTGAATATCGGTCTTTGCAAAAACACCGCATCTGCCTGAAATATCATAAACCTGGCTTCCCTTTGCCGCGAGTGCATCGAACTTTTCAACAGGTGTATGCAAAAGAGAGGCGACCTCATCAATAAAAGCCCCTGTACCTCCTGCGCAGCTTCCGTTCATTCTCATGTCTCCGGCTGCAAGGCGGTTTGTCGCTTTATCATGATAGAAAAAAACTATTTTTGCATCCTGCCCGCCTAATTCCACTGCAACCTTCGTATTAGGGTAGAAAGCCCGCACTGCGATTGAGTTGGCTACAACTTCCTGAATATAAGGGGCACCGAGCAGTTCTGCAATATTTCTGCCGCCCGATCCGCAAAAAGCAAGTCTGAATTGTTCGTTTGGAAAAGATGAAAAAATCTCTGTTAAAAAAACACGTACCATCTCGCTTTGACAAGCATTATGCCTTTCATAGCATGAGAAAAGAACATCTTTTGTATCAGGCTTTATCACAACAGCTTTAACCGTTGTGGACCCTACATCAATACCGATGTGTAACATGAAAAATATTAAAACCTAAAATGCTGAACTCTCAACATGCCTGAAGCGTGATGTATTCATAGTTTAACTATATTTTATTTTTTTTTGTTTTTTTGTCAAACCCCCTATTATGAAAATAGAAAAGAAAATGACTAATTACTGACAAAATTACTTAAATATGTAATATTTTTTAACAGGTTTTGTGACTTTCCATACGCAGGACAGACCTTTGGGAAATATTACATAGTCTCCCGCGCTGAATGAGACGCTTTTCTTTCCGCTCGAAACATAATTGACTGTAACCTCGCCTTCTATAATAAGGCATGTTTCTTCGCTGTCATAATGCCAGTCAAATTCCGATACCCCGCATTCCCAAACGGATTCTTTGCTCATTTCTGCTTTTTCGGTTTCATTTGGTTTTCTAACTGTAATATCCATTAATTTCCCCCTAAAGTTAATTATAACTGTAAATTTCAATTTCCGGAAACAAGTATTATTATAAAAAAATTTACAATTTTTCTATTTATTGACACCTATATTGATTATCTCTATTATGTAAATATGAAAAAATCATCTTTATGGCTGATATTTTCCGTTTGTACAGCGGTTTTTCTCGGCTGCCTTTTTCTATGCCTTTCCAATCTTGATGTACTTGAAAAGAAACCTTTCCAGCAAACCACATCTTTTTTAGCACCTGCTATGGCAAAATTTGAGAAAGACGGAAATTTATATGTAATTGACAACGGTTCATTCCGCCTTGTTTGCTTACAGCCTGACGGCGATATACGTTATACCATAGAAATAGATAAGTTCGATGAATATATCCGTATCATAGACGGTGCGATTGATGATTCGGGGAACCTTTATATTTATGCAATAGAAGCCGAATATGACGCATTACTCACAAAAAGAGATATTATAAGAAAATATGATAATAACGGCAATTATGTAAAAGATATTTTAAGCATAGATGCTGATGATATTTACACGAACCCAAGACTATTTTATCAATTCGGTTCATTCCGATGCGAAGACGGAATACTTACCTTTTCTCAGACAGAAAAAGAAAAAGTAACTTTGTATATGTATGATACTTACAGAGATCATATGCGCTCATCATCTTTTAGTTACGATTTCCCGTCCGGAAAAATAGAAAACTTTTATGTCGCCCAGCTTGTTTTAAAAGACATGGACAACTTTGCATATGTTTTGCGTGACGGTGATATTTATGAAGTAATAAACGGAGAAGAGCCTGTACTGCGTTCTTCTTTTAATTGGAGCATGGATGAAGGCGGCATTATTCCCTGGTATATTTTCTATGATGATAACGGTAAATTAGTTTTCTTTGATATGGCTTCAAACTCCATATTCCGTATTTTATCGGAAGATAACGAAAATACATTACAGCGTATTGTCCCGCAAATATTTTTTAATCCGTTGCTTGAGCAGGGAGAGCCTGTAACCCTTAAAGGTTTCGGTTTTTACGGCAGCACTTTTGCAGGCGTATTCGGCGAAACAGTATGGATGTATGACGGCAGGGTATTTACTTCTTTTGATAATGAACTACAGCTTCCCATTAAAGAAAAATTGCGCATAACATTAGTTCAGATATCTTTAGTGCTTGGAATCCTCTCTCTTATTGCGGGGCTTTGTATCCTTTTCATAGGGATTCTCAACTTTTATGTTTCTCTTTTTGTAAAACAAACTGTCGTAATAATCCCCCTTTTAATATTGGCATTTATAGTTGTTTTTACAGTAACATTTAACATAATGACAGAAAGACTTAACACATTATTATTTGATGAAATGACAGGCTTTGCCGTTCTTTCTTCTCAATTAATTGACGGCGATGATATTGATAAAATTACTTCTATAAAGGATTTTCACAGCGATGAATACAAACGTATTTTAGTTTTAATTAAAGAGATCATAGGCTACAATGCCGATCGGTGGAACAGAAGCTATTGTGCGGCAATTTATAAAGGAAATCAATTTGAATATGTTGTTGCAATTTCCTGCGAAGAGTTAAATCTTTTCCGTCCCGTTGAAGCGCTGGAAGGCGAAGATTACGAACTCTTTATGAGCGGCAAACCTCTTACTTTTATTTTTGAAGAATCTAACGGCGACTGGGCTGCCGCAGAAGTGCCGATTTACAACAGTGCGGGAGAAATTGCCGGAATGTTCGAAATCGGTCTTGATATGACAGGACATGAAATTGGAAATGCAAATTTAAAAAGGAATGTCGCGCTTGTCGTTGCTGCAGTATGTGTGATAATTCTTTTAACACTTTGTATTTTACTTTCTTTTATTATAAAACAGCTTTCTGCTGTAGGAAAAGTTTTGCATAACATTGCAAGCGGGGATCGCACGGCGCGTGTTTCTTATGTAGCGCGTGATGAACTTGGAAGAGTGAGTCACGGGCTTAACAGCATGGCGGAAGAACTTCATCATCAATTTGACAGAATAACACGTCTTAATGAATCGACTATCCGCTTTGTACCTGTGCAATTTATGGAACATCTGGGAGTTTCCGACATCACAAAAATGAAGTTAGGTGACAACGTACAGCGTGATATAAGCGTTTTATTTTTTGATATACGCTATTTTTCTGTAAACTCAGAAATGATGACAGCGCGTGAAAACTTTGATTTTATAAATAAAATATTAGGGATAGCAGGACCTATTATACGCAAACACAACGGCTTTGTTGATAAATATATCGGAGATGCTGCAATGGCTTTATTTGTCAGCGGCATTGACGCAGTAAGGGCAGGCATTGAATTATACCAAACATTGGTCGTTGACACAAACACAAAAGTAACAATAGGTGTAGACGGTATAAATATAGGAGTCGGGATTCACAGCGGCTCTGTAATGATGGGCATAGTTGGAGAAAACGAACGGCTTTCCAGTACGGTAATTTCACCTAACGTTAATCTTGCTTCCCGCATTGAAAGTCTTACAAAACAAACAGGTTCCGGAGTTATTATTACACGGGATACATTAAACCAGTTAGCAGGGCATGAAAATGAATTTGCTTACCGCTTTATAGGAATGGTTCAGGCAGCAGGTGTTAATGAAGTAATCGGCTTGTTTGATATGCTGGACGCTCTTTCTCCGGAAGATAGAATGTCGCGCATTGCCACAAAAGAAGTTTTTGAATCGGGGGTTCGCAAATACCACATGAAAGATTACGCAACAGCGGTACAGCGTTTTGAAAAAGTGGTAAAAGACGATCCGCGTGACATCTGCGCCATGCAGCATTTAGAAGACGCACACAAACATTTAAAAAATCCAGGATTAGCAAGTGTTTTTGTTTTTAATAAAAAATAGAGGAAAAAAATATGATGAAGAAAGTATTAAAAATAATATTATCTATCGTGTTAATAATAATAGCGGTAGGTGTTTCTTTATCTTCATCCTCTTTAAATTATGAAAAACTGAAAGATAACGGCAGGCTCCAGGAAACATTAACTAAAAAAATAGCAGAGGTCGGCGGAGTTTGGCTTTCAATTAAAGTAGCCAGCGGAATTATTTCATTTATTCAAACTATACAAATAGAAGGCTCAATTCCTGTTGTCGGAGGGCTGGCAGTATCGGCACAACCTTTAGGATGGGCAGAAGTAGTAGATAATACTCTGGATCAAATTTCAAATATTTGTTTATGGGCAATGGGCGCTTTAGTACTGGAAAAAATTATTTTAGCTGTTTCTTACTTGCTTGCCTTAAAAATAATAATTCCTTTAGGTCTTATTTTTACAGTAATAGCTATCTGGAATAAAAAATATTCAGGGCATTTAAAGAAAATATTAGCAGGTATTGCGATCATTTTTTTTGGAATTTGCCTTGCAGTACCGTTATCACTTGAGTTGTCGCATGCAGTAGAGGCAAGTCTTTTATCAAATTATATAAATGATACTGTAAATGATATTAAAGGATTATCAGATAATATCGAGAAAAACGGCGAAGAAGCAAATGATTTAAATTTACTAAGAAAAATCGGAAGCGGCATTAATAATTTCTTTAATAAGATTAAAAATTATTTTGATTCCTTGATTGAAAAAATGATAAATTATATTATTTGTTTTATTGTAACTAATATTNTAATTCCGATTTTAACAATTATCTTGTTAAAATATCTTGGAAGCCTTGCTTTAAAATTAATTGGATTTACGCCNAATTTTAACAGCATTCAATCTGATATTAAATTGCTTGTACAAAAAACAGGATCNCAGGGCAGTAAAAATCAGANTGCAAAAGATACTTTAATGCAAGAAAAAAATTGATTTTATATCTCTACAACACCGTCAAAAATAGTAACGCAGTCACCTGTCATAAAAACTGTTTCTTCTGTATAATTGACAATTAATTCGCCGCCCGGAAGCTGCGCTTTAATGTCTTCGCCTTTGTCACAATGTTTATTTAGAACTGCTGCAACAACTGCAGCGCACGCTCCTGTGCCGCAGGCTTGGGTTTCACCGCTTCCTCTTTCCCAAACACGAATCTTTAAATGATTTTTATCCATAATTTCTACAAACTCAGTATTTACCCTGTCCGGAAACAGTTTATTATTTTCAAATAAAGGACCGATTACTTGAAGATTTAAATTATCAACGCCTTCGCAGAAAACTACAGCATGAGGGTTTCCCATTGAAACACAGGTAATCTCATATTCTTTGCCGCCGATACTAACCTGCTTTGCAATTATATTCTCTCCCGGAAGATTAACAGGAATTTTTTCAGGATGCAGCTGGGCGCATCCCATGTTTACTTTTACAGATGATACTGTTCCGTTTCTTGTAAAAACCTGCAATTCTTTAATTCCGCTTCTTGTTTCTAAAAGCATATTGCGTTTTTTTACTATCCCTTTATCATAAAGATATTTTGCAACACAGCGGATAGAGTTTCCTGCCATTGCGCCTTCGCTTCCGTCAAGATTAAATATTCTCATCTTTGCATCCGCTTTCTGTGAAGGTAAAATTAAAATTACCCCTTCCCCTCCTATACCTTTGTGCCTGTCAGATAAAAGAGCGGAAAGCGATTCGGGAGAGTTTATTTCCAAATCCATGCAATTAATATAAATATAATCATTGCCTGTACCGTGCATTTTTGTAAACGGAATTTTAATATGGTCTTCTCTTAAATTATTTATGTCGACTAACTCTGTATTAATTTCGCTATAATCAGAAAGTAGCGAATCTGCAAGCGCGTTAGATGTATCAATAGAAGTAAGGCAGGGAACACCGAGCGAAATAGCTTTTCTGCGCAGTTTAACATCATCAAGAGCGGGGTCTCTTCCTTTCTCTGATGTAGAAATAATATAACTTATTTTTCCGCTTGCTAAAAGTGTTTCGGTATTAACTTCTTTATTATCAAAAATTTTATCTATAGGTTCAACTGTAAAACCTTTTTTTGCAAGAAAACGCGCAGTTCCCCGCGTTGCATGCAGCGAGAAACCTAATTTTGTAAATTTCTGCGCCATTCCGATAATCTCGCCTTTATCACCGTCTCGTATTGTTAAAAGCACCCCTCCTGATTTTTTCATCTTGTAACCTGCTGCAACCAGTCCCTTGTAAAGCGCTTCTTGAAGATTTTTTCCAAGACCTAAAACTTCTCCTGTGGATTTCATCTCAGGTCCAAGATGCGTATCAAGACCTGCAAGTTTTTCAAATGAAAAAACAGGAACTTTTACNGCAACATAAGGCGGGATNTTTGCAATACCNGATTTATATCCAAGACTTAATAATTTCGCGCCTACGCTCACCTTTGTTGCAAGTTCGCACATTTGAACNCCTGTNACCTTGCTGATATAAGGAACTGTGCGTGATGCGCGGGGGTTTACTTCAATAACATATATTTCATTTTTATAAAAAACATATTGAATGTTAACAAGCCCTTTAACTTCTAAAGCCATGCAAAGTTTTTTAGTAACTTCAAAAATGTTATCTGCTAATTCATCATCAATATTGAGCGCAGGATACACTGCAATACTGTCGCCGGAATGAACTCCTGTGCGTTCAATATGTTCCATTATGCCAGGAATTAAAATATCGTTCCCGTCGCAGATTGCATCAACTTCAATTTCACGGCCGCTTAAGTACTTGTCTATCAACACAGGGTTATCCTGCTTCTGACGCAGAATTATTTCCATGTACTCTTTTATATCTTCGTCAGAAAAAGCGATGATCATATTTTGCCCGCCGAGTACATACGAAGGGCGCATCAGCACAGGAAAATTAAGTTTATTTGCAGCATTAAGCGCTTCCTCTTCTGTCATTACGCTGTAACCTTGCGGTCGTTTAATCTGCAATTTTTCCAGCAAGGCATCAAAACGCTCTCTATCTTCGCAAATATCTATGCTTTCTGCAGAAGTTCCTATTATTTTAACACCTTTCTCATGGAGTTTTTTTGTCAGCTTTATTGCAGTACCGCCGCCGAAAGCAACAATAACGCCTATCGGTTTTTCTATTTCGATAATGCTCATTACATCATCAATGAAAAGAGGTTCAAAATATAATCTGTCTGCCGTATCAAAATCTGTTGATACTGTTTCAGGATTATTATTAATAACGATGACTTCATAGCCCATGCTTTTTAAAGTCCACACACAATGAACACAGGCGTAATCAAATTCAATACCCTGCCCTATCCGTATAGGACCGCTTCCAAGAACGATGATTCTTTCCTTAGTGCTTTTTTGAATAAAAGGCAATGCTTCGTTTTCATAACCGTTTGTTATTGAATAAAAATACGGTGTCTTTGCTTCAAATTCACCGCCGCATGTATCTACCATCTTGTAAACAAGAGGCTGGGATTTATCATTTGAATTTTTTTCATTGTTTTTTATTCTCTGTTCTCTGATCTTAGTTCCCTGTTCTTTGTTTTCTTCGTAAATATTTGCAAGGCAATTTAAAAACCATCTGTCTACTTTGGTGCTATGATATAAATCGTCTATAGTAACACCTCTTTTAATTGCTTCATATAAAATAAAAAGACGTTCATCGGTTACATTATTTAAAAGAGCGCGGATTTCTATTACAGTCTTTGCTTTAAGGCGCGGCAAATCAAGACTTGTAAGTCCAATCTCCGCACCGCGCACCGCTTTCAGAAGAGCTTCTTCAAAAGTGTCGGCAATTGCCATTACTTCTCCTGTTGCTTTCATTTGTGTGCCAAGTTCTTTATTTGCATAGACGAATTTATCAAAGGGCCATTTAGGGAATTTTACCGCAACATAATCAAGAGCAGGCTCAAATGCCGCATAAGTTGTACCTGTTACTGCATTTTTAATTTCATCTAAGGTGTATCCGATTGCGATTTTTGCCGCTACTTTTGCAATCGGATAACCTGTAGCCTTACTTGCAAGCGCAGAAGACCGTGATACACGGGGATTTACTTCGATTACCGCATATTCAAAACTGTTAGGTTCAAGAGCAAGCTGCACATTACAGCCGCCCTCGACACCTAACGCTTTTATAATATCAAGGGCTGCTGTGCGGAGCATTTGGTATTCCTTGTCGGCAAGCGTAACACAAGGAGCGATAACTATACTATCACCTGTATGTATACCTACAGGATCGAAGTTTTCCATAGAACAGACAGTGATAACATTTCCTGCACGGTCGCGCATTACTTCAAATTCAATTTCTTTCCAGCCTGCAATTGATTTTTCAACAAGTATTTGATTGATAGGCGAAAGAGAAATACCGTTAGACGCAATCTCCCGCAGTTTTTCTTCGTCCGCTGCACTGCCTCCGCCTGAGCCTCCCAATGTAAAAGCTGGGCGCACAATCACAGGATAGCCTATCTCTCCTGCAAACTTCAGCGCAGTTTCTACATCTGTTGCAATTACGGAAGGAACGCACGGCTGCCCTATGCTTTCCATTGTCTCTTTGAAAATTTTTCTGTCTTCTGCTTTGTCTATAGTTTCAGGCGAAGAACCCAAAAGACGCACATTGTATTTATCAAGAAAACCGTCACGGGCTAGCTGCATGCAAAGAGTTAATCCTGTCTGCCCGCCAAGCCCTGATAAAATGCTGTCGGGGCGTTCTTTTTCGATAATGCGTTTAACCGTAGTAAGCGTTAAAGGCTCAATATAGATAATATCTGCAATGTTGTTATCTGTCATTATAGTTGCAGGATTTGAATTAACCAGCACTATTTTAATTCCGTCTTCGCGAAGAATGCGGCAGGCTTGAGTGCCTGCATAATCAAACTCAGCAGCCTGACCTATAACAATAGGACCTGAACCTATTACTAAAACTTTTTTAATATCTTTATTTAAAGGCATATAGATTGCCTCCCTTCGGAATACGCATCGCATCTTTCCATAAACTTGTCAAATAAAAAACTTGTGTCTAACGGACCGCCTCGCGCTTCCGGGTGAAACTGCACGGAAAACGAAACACCGTAATCAAGACCTTCGCAACTTCCGTCATTAACATTTATAAAGGAACTGTTATTTGCAACAACTTCGTAGCCGTGATTTTGGCTTGTAATATAAACTTTGCCTGTTTGCATATCTTTAACAGGTTGGTTCGCTCCCCTGTGACCGAATTTTAATTTTCTTGTTGTATATCCGTTTGCAAGAGCAAGAAGCTGATGCCCCATGCAAATTCCGAAAATGGGTATACCTTTTTTAATAAGTGCAGCAAGCGTTTCAATGATCACCTTGTTTGCATTATCTGCAGGATCGCCGGGACCATTACTGAGCATTATTCCGTTTGGTTTTAAATTAATTATATCTTCTGCAGAAGTATCATACGGAAATGTCCACACTTCACAATCTCTTGCTAAAAGCGCATTTGCAATCCCGCGTTTTGCGCCGAAATCCATAAGAGCAATGCTGCGTTTTTTTGTTTTATTGCTTGCGGCAATCTCTATCGATTTAATAACACTTTTCTGAGAAACTTTAGCGATAGGGTTTGTGACCGAATATTTTTTTATTTCTTCGATGTTAGCGCTAACAGAGTTTGGATTTCCAGGAGAAACGGAAGTTATTTTTCCGTTCATAACGCCGTTTTCACGAATTATTTTTGTAAGAGCGCGTGTATCAATACCGTACATACCGATGATTCCGCGCTCTTTTAAAAAAGCGCTCAAATTATTCAAACTCCTGAAGTTAGACGGTGTCTTGCACGGATACTTTACAATATAGGCTTTTACTCCGACATTTGCGCTCTCAAAATCTTCAGGAATTATTCCGTAATTTCCGATTAAAGGAAAAGTTTGTAAAACGATCTGCCCGTAATAACTTGGATCGGTAAGTGTTTCAAGATAACCTGTCATTCCGGTTGTAAAGACAATTTCGCCAATAACATTGCCCTGCGCGCCGAAAAATTTACCTTCAAAAACCTTGCCGTTTTCCAAAATTAAGTAAGCTGTTTCAGCTTTGCCGTCGTTCATGTCGCTCATGCTTTTTCCTTAAAATGTAATTCTTTGCTATTAAAAAGGCGCTCATCATATAATACGAATAAACAGTTTGTAAAAAATCTTCCTGATTTTTTACTGCCCGAAAAAACGGTTTTACTGCCATGTACCATCTGACGAACGCCCTTGTTCTCTATATATAGTATGAAGAAAATCGTGAATATTGTCTAGATATAAAAATCCTTTTCATTTTTATATTGAACAAAAATTTTTAAAATCACTCAAAAACATCTTTCTTTGCGCGTTCTGCCGTATTCCCTGTAAAACACGCTGTGCAAAATGACAGTTTGCATTCTTTGCATGCATCTTTTAAAGCATCTATGCTGATATATCCCAAACTGTCAGCTCCTATTTTTTTGCAAATTTCTTCAAGGCTCATATTGTTTGCGATTAAATTTTCTTCGCTGTCAATGTCTGTTCCGTAATGGCAAGTGTGGCGGAAAGGAGGAGATGAAACCCTCATATGAACTTCCTTTGCACCTGCGTTTTTTAAACTTTTTATTATTTTTTCGCTTGTAGTTCCGCGCACAATTGAATCGTCAACAAGCACGATTTTTTTTCCGCGTATATTTACAGATAAGGGATTGAGTTTTATCCTGACCGCGCTGTCGCGCTTACTCTGTGTCGGATAAATAAAACTTCTGCCGATATATCTGTTTTTTACAAAACCTTTTATAAGCGGAAGCCCGCTTTGATCGCTGTAACCATATGCCGCTTCCAGCCCGGAATCTGGCACTCCGCAGACAGCATCCGCATCTACAGGATATTCACGCGCCAGCGCAAGCCCCATATTGTAGCGCGCCTTATAAACGCTTAACCCGTCAATTACAGAGTCAGGACGCGCAAAATAAACGTATTCAAATATACATAAACCAAGTTCTGCGAATTTATTATTAATGTTTTCGTTTGATTCTTCCCTGCCGTCTTTTGATTGCTGAAAAAAAATGGAATCTGTTATTTCTCCGTTTTCAATTATTACTACTTCGCCTGGAAACACATCACGGACAAATTCAAAACCGCAGGTTTCAAGAGCGCAAGATTCTGATGCAACGGCGCATCCTATACCGTTTTTTCCGATACATAACGGACGGAAACCTTGCGGGTCACGTACTGCAATCAATTTATTTTTGCTTGTAACAATAACAAGCGAAAACGCTCCTCGTAGTAAACCGACAGCGTTTGCGGTACCGTAAAGAGAACTTTGTTCTTTTGTTATAAAGTAAGCAATTAAAGAAGAGACAACCTCGCTGTCGCTTGTCGCATTAAAATTTATTCCAAACTGTAAAAGTTTGCTTTTTATTTCTTTTGCGTTTGTAACATTACCGTTATGCGCTGTAGCAATCCTTCCTGTAAGATATTCTGTAACAAAAGGACCTGCGTTTTCTTTTGAACATTGCCCTGTTGTCGAATAACGTGCATGACCTACTGCGACCTTTCCTTTGGGAAGACGGGCAAGGTCTTCTCCGGAAAACACTTCGCTGACAAGCCCTTCATCTTTATGACACACTATGCTTCTGTTATTTGCAACTGCAATGCCTGCCCCTTCCTGCCCGCGATGCTGTAAAGCAAGAAGACCGTTATACGTAACTCCTACCGCTTCTTCAATATGCAAACTTACACCGAAAACCGCACATTCTTCTTTTAACTTACCGCAATTATTTATTTCAGTTTGCATATGTTTTTAATATCCCCTCTGCTATCGCTCTTTTTGTTGAACGCAAGTCCATCGCCTGCTTTTCTATAAAACGATGCGCTTCCTGCTCGCTTAAACTAAGATAAGAAATCAGCATGCACTTCGCTTTATCAATTATTCTTATATCATCAATTTTTTGTTTTAACTTTGCGTTTTCTTCCCGCATTCTTTTTAATTTGCTGTTAACAGATTTTGCAAGCGAAAGAGTCGCCCAAAAATATTCTTTGTTAATTGGTTTTGAAATTGTAAGAACGCCGTCTTCCTGACAAACAGAAGAGACTTCATCAAAGTGTTCGCTGTTTACAGCAAGGATCACCTGTGACAAACCTTTCGCTGCAATATGGCGTGACAAACTTTCTCCCGATTCGTCTGCAAGGGGAGCGTCAATTATAATAATATCAAAATCTTTTTCAAGAAGCACTCTTCGCGCCTCCCCTGCTGAGGAAAGAATAGTTATATTTTTTATGGAAGCAAAAGTTAACGCTTCAGAAAAAAGAGCGCATGAACCGGGTTTGTTTGTATTGCTCTTTTCCGAACCGGTAATTATTAAAGCGCTGCATTCCATTTTATTAACCGCCTTCTTTATTACTGCGTTAAAAAATATTGAAAAACTTTTCTTTATAAAACTGTACTTTATCTTTGGCTGATGTAAATTCTTTTGCCTCAGTCTTTTTTATTTCTATATATTTTAAAAGAAGTATCTCTCCTATTACATTTTTAATAAACTTGCTGTTTTCTGCAAGAAAGATTGCTTTTTCAAAAGTATCAGGGAGCTGATCTAGCACCTTTGTTGATTTAATGTCTGCTGTAAATAAATCTTCATCAACTGCGGGAGGAAGATCAAGTTTTTTTTCTATCCCGTCAAGCCCTGCGCTTAAGATCAAAGAATATGCAAGATACGGATTTAAAGAAGGGTCTGGGGAGCGCAATTCCATTCTTACTTTATCACCGGAGGATGCGGGAATTCTTACAAGCTGCGATCTATTCTGATGCGACCACGATACAAATTTCGGCGCTTCAAATTTTCCAAGACGTTCATAAGAATTGGAAAGCTGATTTAAAAATAAAGTGATCTCAGGAGTTTTATCAAGAATTCCTGCGATAAAACTTTCTGCAATTTTAGAATGTCCTGCGTTTACATGAGTAAAAATATTTTTATCATCTTGATAAAGAGAAAGATTGATGTGCATTCCGTTTCCCGGCGCATCAAGCAGCGGCTTCGGCATAAAAGAAGCAAACAAACCGTTACGCGAAGCAATCGCTTTTACAACCGTCTTAAAACTTTGCAGGTTATCCGCGCTTGAAATTGCATCGCCGAATTTAAATTCAATTTTATTTTGCCCCGGACCTTGCACATGATGAGAACATTCAGGTTTTATCCCCATCTCTTCTAGGGTTAAACAAATTTCTCTGCGGATATCTTCGCCCTTGTCGATTGGAGAAATATCCATATAAGAGCCTTTATCAAGAGTGATGTTTGACGGATCTCCGTTTTCATCTGTTTTAAAAAGGTAGAACTCGCACTCGGCGCCGATCTTGCATGTATAGCCCATATTTTTTGCACGCTCTGTAACTTTTTTTAAGATAAGCCTTGTGTCATGTTCAAAGGCGGCGCCGTCCGGTGTTTTAATGTCACAGAAAAAACGAAGCACTCTTCCGGGACCGGGACGCCAAGGAAGAATCGCAAGCGCTGACGGATCGGGAAATAAAAATAAATCCGATTGCGTAATATCACGGAAACCGCGTATTATATGAGCGTCAAATGAAACGCCGTTTTCAAATGCAGACTTTAGTTCATCCGCCATTATAGAAATGTTTTTTTGAAAACCGAAAATATCGCAAAAATTAAGACGAATAAATTTTACATCGTTTTCTTTTACAAACTCAAGAATTTCCTTCATAAATCCTCCTACTCTACTGTAACACTTTTTGCCAGGTTACGCGGCTTATCAATATCCAAACCTTTATTTGCAGCTACATAATAACTGAAAAGCTGTAAAACGATAACCGACAGAGACGGCGAAAATAAATCCGAAACCTGCGGTAAATTGATNTGGTAAAATTTCTCCGCTTCCTGTTCCTCTGCCGCTTGCTTCGGGCAATTTCCGATCAGCAGTACTTTCGCNCCCCTGCTCATTACCTGCTCTGCNTTGCTCATTATNTTTGCGTGTAAATTAGAACAATTTGATAACACAACAACAAGCGTATTTTCTTCTACAAGCGAAATAGTTCCGTGTTTTAATTCGCCTCCTGCATAAGCTTCAGAGTGGATATAAGAAATTTCTTTTAATTTTAATGATCCTTCAAGAGCGATTGCATAATCAATATTTCTTCCGATAAAAAAAATACTTTTATAACCGACACAGGTTGAAGCATACATTTGAATAGAGCCGATTTTATCAAGAAGAAGCGAAACCTTATCGGGAAGCCCTGCAATTTCTGCAATCTGCTCCTGTTCTTCTTTCTGTGATAATTTTCCGAGTTTAACTGCAAAACGGATTGCAAGTATGTAAAGTAAAACAAGCTGTGCGGAAAACGCTTTTGTTGTAGCAACTGCAATCTCAGGACCTGCTGCTGTAAACAAACAATAATCTGCTTCTTTCGCTATCGTACTGCCTACCACATTAACGATTGACAATGTTGATGCTCCCTTTGCTTTTGCTTCCCTCATAGCAGCGATAGTATCCGCCGTCTCTCCTGATTGGCTGATTAAAATAACAAGTGTATTACTGTCTATAATTGCATCTTTGTAGCGGAACTCGCTTGCAAGTTCAACTTCTACAGACAGTCTGCATAATTTTTCAAACACATATTTTGCAACAACTCCGGCATTATAAGCAGAACCGCAGGCTGTAATAATTATTTTATTAAAGCGCTCAACGCAAATATTATCCAAAATATTTTTATTATCCGCTTCTGTTACAACAGATTGAATTGTATCGCGTAACACTCTGGGCTGTTCCATAATTTCTTTCAGCATAAAATGCGGATAACCGCTTTTCTCCGCGCTGTCTACGCTCCATGTTACAGTATCAAGATTTTTTTGCAATAACTCCTTGTCAAAATTAAAAAATTGAACACTTTCCTGCTTGAGTACTGCAATCTCTTTATCGTTAAGATAATAAACCTTGTTTGTGTGTTTTAAAACAGCAGGTACGTCAGACGCAATAAAGTTTCCGTGTTCGCTTACACCAATAATAAGGGGATTATCTTTTTTTATCGCAATAAGGGTGTCAGGCTCATCAATGCACATAACGCCAAGCGCGTAAGAGCCTTCTACAACATTTGATACTTTGATAACAGTGTCGATTAAATCACCGTTATAATAATGTTCTGCAAGCTGAGCTATTACTTCGCTGTCTGTTTGGGAAGCGAATGATATACCCCAATTAATAAGGCGTTCTTTTAATTGCTTGTAATTTTCTATTATACCGTTATGCACAACAGCGATTTTATTTTTACTGCCGACATGAGGATGAGAGTTTATATCAGAAGGTTCGCCGTGAGTTGCCCACCTTGTATGCCCGATACCTAATCGTCCTTTAAGGGGCCTATTTTCAATCAAACGCGCTGTAAGGCGCTCTTCTAAAATTGCAAGCCGTCCCTTTTGCTTAACAACATCAAAACCGGTCTGTCCGTAAATTGCAATGCCCGCAGAATCATAGCCGCGGTACTCAAGTTTTTTTAAACCGTCAACAATAATGGGAACTGCGTCTTCTTTTCCGATATAACCGATAATGCCGCACATATTTTCTAGTTTGCAGTATAAAGCTGTTTATAGGGATTTTTTGCATTAGGTTTCAAAATAAAAAATTGATCGTTTAAAAGGCTGGCGCTGTCCATCCCAAAGTTAGACGCAAACTCTTTTATTATAGGCTCTATTTCCTGCAAATCTTCTTTCGTTGCAATTTCTACTGCAACCTGTGCAGGAAGAGCTATAAGATCAACTGTCGTTCTTATAAAAATTTTTCCGCCGTGCATTCCCGTCCCTGTAAAGTTTCCGACAGGCTGCTCCCCTTCCGCTCCTATACCAAGCACAATGATAAGCCCTCCTGCAAGATACTCTCCAAGAAAACTTCCCGCTCTTCCGCCGATCACAATTACAGGAATTCTGTCTTTATATTCTTTCATGTGAATCCCTGTTCTGTAGCCTGCATTTCCCTTTACAAAAATGCTTCCTCCGCGCATCGCATAACCCAGCGCGTCTCCGGCATTCCCGTGGATAATAATTTTTCCGTCATTCATTGTATCGCCTGTTGCATCCTGCGCATTGCCGTGAACTTCTATCACAGCTCCGTCAAGATAACAGCCAAGCGCATTGCCGGGCGTTCCGTTTATGGAAAGGGTTTTTCCGTTCAGGGCGCTGCCGATAAAACGCTGCCCGAAAACATCATCAATATGGACATATGTTCCGCCTGCTTTAATTCTTTCGTTTAATTCTTTAAAGTGCATGTTTTTTGCTATTATGCTCATTAATTCCTCCAAAAAAGGCGTTCACCGTATCATAAAAAGGAAATTCTTACCAGTTTAAAAACTGATTTTTCTCACCTTTTTATTATATGATGAACGCCCTTGTTCTGAGTATTTTATATAATAAATTAGAAAAATAGTCAAGAGGGAGATTTTTAACTATAAAAACCTTTTGTTGTTATACTATTAATTTCTTTACCAATTGTTTTCATTATCATCATCAATGTCACCTCCCATTTGAAAATAACAATCCGCTATGTCATCATCAATATCCGAATCGACATCGGGCTTCTCCGGCAAGTCTTTAAGGTCGGTTTCTATTTTTTTGCCGCTGCAATAAGGACATTCAACCAAACCGCTTTCATATATATGCCCCTTATCACATTTTTTGAAATTAATAGAATTATCCATATAAAAATCCTCCTTATGTTATTTTAACTTTTCTAAAATCGGTTTTATTACTGAATAAGGTATTGCGAAATTTATCATTCCTTGTACGCTGTTTATTTTTGTTTCAAATGTCAGTAAAACTACGCCTTCCGAGCGCGGAACGATATCAAGCGTTTCGGGATTGGTTTCTGTTTTTTCTAATTTGGGTTTCAAGTCTTTTACTCCTGACCATGCTTGACGCAGATTTTCCAAAAAGCTCATTATAATAATTGTTACCGGAATATTTCCCATATACAGTTCCATTATTGCTTTGCCGTTTAAGGGTTTCATATCGATAATGCCCAGCGTGGTTGGGTTAGGAAGACAGCGGATAAAATCTCCCATTGTAATCTGGTTTATCGTAGAGATTTTCACTTCGACATCTTTTTGAAGCTTCTCCGATAATGTTTTAGCCGCTAAAGATAAAAATTTTTCATGTATTTTATAAATTGCAGATAAATGTTCTTTGGCGCATTTATCAGGGTAATTATCCTCATAAAATTTTTTATTGACTTCTTCGTCTTCGGCTTTTGCCGCATCTGTGATATTAACCGCGTTCATAAGAAAGTTTATGTCATCTTCAGGGATTGAACCTTCACCCGCTTTTTGTATCATCTTTGAAAACTGCTCATCTGTTGCACATAACATTTCATTCATCTCATCCTGTGAAAGCGCGCCGTTTGACATACTTTTACCTCCTTATTCTTTTATTATACCGCGAATAACACAAACTGCTGCCAATGATAGCTTCACGAACCCTAGCTTTGATATCTTAGCGGTAGTTCGTGAAGCTGCCGCAGGCAGTCGTTCGTGAGGTTCGCGGTTAAAATTCTTCTTTTTTTCCTCATTGTTAATTCTCCTTTTTCATGCTATATTTAAATTATGACAGATGAAGAATACGAAGCTCTTGACAATGAATTGACTCGCACTGTACCTAAACTTGGACCAAACGGCACTGGTTTCATCACTCAAAGAGAAATGCGTAATTTAGGTTTTACAAATTTGACTGTTAATTATCTTCTGACAAAAGCCGCCGCAAATAATAAAAGCCCTGCTCAGATTCTTGACGAGCTTGTGTGCAAAGAAATGGCTGCGGCTATCTAATTGTTCACTTCTCATTGTTAATTCTCCTTAAAATTTATCCTTATCAAGCATTTTAAATGATACAGATGATGGAGGTGTATCTGATCTTTCTGTATAATTTCCCAAATTTATAAATTCAAATTCCTCCTAATCTTTTTATTGATGTTTGCAACTTCGGTTTAGTTGATGTTCTACGTAATGGTGTTGATGGAAGCGGGGCGGGGTTATATTCCATGCTCTTTTTTTGTGCTTCTTCCATCGCATCGGTATTGCCCGCTTTTTCCCATAAATAAGCGGCTGCTTCGTAGTGCT
>WQSW01000026.1 GCA_009787695.1 Treponema sp. | reverse complement strand
TCTACTGAAAATAGGAAATTCTACCGATAATTAACAATAAGTGTTAATTTAGGGAGTGGTTCATGGCAAGTAATAAAAAACCTTCGATATACTCTGATCGCAGTAGTATAGGTTCAGCAAAAGAATTAGATGAATACGGAGTATGGGTAAAAAGCGAACCACAGGTTCTTTCAGGGGATTTAAGCGATGACAGTTTACCCGGCGATGATTTTGCTGATGACAATTTAGGTTCATTTGATGATGCCGTACTGGATTTAAACGATACACCTCAATCAGAAGACAACACAGATTTAAATATAGATTTTCCGGATGACATTGATAATATAGATATTGACGCCAACAATGATATGTTAGGTGAACAGCCCGATCTGGAAGATTTCGCTTCTACAGATAACGAAACCAAAGACTCCTCTTCAATCGAGATAGAAGACACAAACTTTGATGAATTTGAAGCTCCGGATTCTACAGAAGATCCTCTTGATAGCCTTGATAGTTTTGATTTACCCGATGAAGAAACCGTTGATATTGATATACCTTTAGCAACTGACGATCTTTCATCCGATGATTTATCATCAGACGATTTTAATATCGATGACGGCGCAGATTTATCAGCAGATATTTCTATTGATGACAGTGTTGATTTATCGGCGGACATTTCTATCGATGACAGTGTTGATTTATCAGCAGATATTTCTATCGATGACGACGTTGATTTATCAGCAGATATTTCTATTGATGACAGTGCAGATTTATCAGCGGATATTTCTATTGATGACGACGTTGATTTATCAGCAGACATTTCTATTGATGACAGTGCAGATTTATCAGCGGATATTTCTATTGATGACGATGTTGATTTATCAGCAGACATTTCTATCGATGACAGTGCAGATTTATCGGCGGACATTTCTATCGATGACGATGTTGATTTATCAGCAGACATTTCTATTGATGATAGCGCTGACTTATCAGCAGATGTTTCTATCGATGACAGTGCAGATTTATCGGCGGACATTTCTATCGATGACGATGTTGATTTATCAGCAGACATTTCTATCGATGACGACGCAGATTTATCAGCAGACATTTCTATTGATGACAGTGCAGATTTATCAGCGGACATTTCTTTCGACGACAGCGTTGAATTATCAGAAGATGATTTAAATATTGATGACGGTGCTGACTTATCAGCAGACATTTCTATCGATGACAGTGTTGATTTATCAATTGATAATTTTACTGCAATCGAAGACTCTGATGAAGCGGAAGTTGAATCTATAGACATCGACATCGAAGATTTTGAAGTGCCTACTGTCAAAGCAATCGAAAATAACATCGGTATAAAACAAGAAGAAAAAGAAAGCGATCTTTCATCTCATTTATTATTAAAAATTGCTAACGAACTTTCATCTATCAGAGGAGAGCTTAGCGAATTAAAAAAAGAATTCTCGCTTGTTCGTTCCGGTGTTGCTGCAAGCGGCAGTCCTGAAAGTGCAAAACAAACAGAACAAGGCGCGGGTTTCTTCTCAGAAGAAGACGACGAAACCATCTCCCTTACAGGCGACGAGATGGATAACATTTTAAGCACAACAGAACAAGTTACAGAAACTGCAAACTTAGACGAAGAAGATGAAGCAATCGCTCTTACAAGCGACGAGATGGATAATATTTTAAGCACAACAGAACAAGTAACAGAAACAATCGAAGAAGAATCTATCGATGAGATCGAAGACGAAGCAATTTCATTAACAAACGATGAATTAAACGACTTCCTTAGTACAGAAGAAACAGAAGATGATACCGCACAAGCAGAACTTGCAGAGACAGAGCCAGAAGCAGAGCTTGCAGAAACATTAAACGAAGAAGAAGATGAAGCAATCGCTCTTACAGGAGACGAGCTTGACAACATTATCAACACTTCTGATTTTACAGAAGAAGCAGGAGATGAAAGCGGCGTTTCCGTTGAAACAGATGATGTAGCAGACATATGTTTAGATGAAAGCATTGAACTGTCAGATGACTTTGAAAATGCACAAATTACAGATAACGAAGAAGCAGATGCAGAAGATATCAACCTTGATATCAATATAGAATCACCGTCATTCGAGGACTCAGATTTTATCAATTTAGATTCCGATGATCTTGAATCTCAAGCTTCAAGTGAAACAGATATTTCAAAAGAAGATATTACACAAATGGAGTTAGAAGACTCTGATGTTTCAGATTTTGATGAGCTTGATGAACCTGAAATTAAAAGTTTTGAAGAAGAAGATTTAGGCGAATTAGTGCAGCTTCGCGAAGAAGGAGTAGAACCTATAACATCAGCTCCTGAAAATCTTTCATATCTTGAAGAAGAATCTGTTGATGCTTTAGATCTTTCAGATGCAGTAATAGATGAGCCTGAATTATCAACAGAAGGCATTACTGACGATTTAACAGAACCTGATATTGATGAAGACTTTGATCTTGATGATCTTGATGATTTAACAATTGATGAGGGCTCTTCTTTAGATGATCAAGTGGAAATTTCTATCGATGATACTCTTGATTTAGCAGACGATGAAACTGTAGGCGAACTTCAAGAAGAAATTGAAATTGATGAAGAGCCGATTGAGTTAGAAGACTTAAGCGCAGATGATGATTTCAGCGTTCTGGAAGAAGAACTTGAAGAATTAGACGATATCGTTTCAGAACCTTTATCTTTTCCTCAAGAACAAGCTCCCGCACCGGTACAAGCTCCTGCTCCCGCACCTGTTCAAGCAGCGGCACCGGTTCAAACTCCTGTTCAAACTCCTGCACCAGCTCCTGTTCAAGCACCAGCTCCTGCACTTGTTCAAGCTGCAGCACCGGCAGCGGCTCCTTCTTCTGTTTCACAGGTTGTTTACACAGATTCACCCGGAAAAAAAGAAGTTCCTATTCCTTCAGAATTAAAAACTGAACTTAGAAGTATACTTAGCTACATGGATCAGCTCTTAGAATCCTTGCCGGAAGAAAAAATTGAAGAGTTTGCAAAATCAGAATATTTTGACTCCTACAAGAAACTCTTTAAAGAATTAGGGCTGGTATAATTACGGCACAAACAGAGTTTACACAAACTGGGTTTGCACAGCTTCATTCACGTTATAATCCGCATGCTGAAGCTGTGCGTTACATCGAATCATTAAATCTGAAAGAAACAATCGAATGTTTTATACTGATTGAGCCCGGACTTGGCTACATGATTCCCGTCTTAAAAGAAAAATTTAATAACAGTAAAATTATCGCTCTTCATGCAGACGAACAAATAAAAAATGAACAAGAATTAAAACACAAATGTTCAGCCTCTTTATACAGCGCAGACAGATCGGAAATAAAATTATTTTTAGAAAAAGAAATACCGGATATTGAAATTGAAAAAATCAGCATAATTGAATGGCGTCCATCCCAAAATTATTATAAAGGTGCATATGTTGAACTCCTTTCTGTAACAGCACAGTTTTTAAAACAAACAGAAGCAGGGCGAAGAACAACATCAGTTTTCGGAAAAAGATGGTTTAAAAATTTTTTTAAGAATTTAACTTTTGTAAACAAGGGCATGCTTTACAGGCAAACTTCTTTACCTATCATTATTACAGGTTCCGGTCCAAGCCTTGAACAGCATCTGCCGCTAATCGCAGAAAAACAGGATAAATATTTAATAATTGCCGCCTCTTCTTCTGTTATGGCTCTATCTTCACACGGCATTAAAGCGGATATAGTAATCGCAACAGACGGAGGAACATGGGCGCTCAAACATTTTTATCCGGCTTTTAGAAATTGTTTTTCGCACAAACAGGGTTTGCAAACATCATTTGCATCCATACTTGCAGTCAACCTTTGTGCCGCTCTTCCCTCTCAAACAAAAGACTTACCGTTTTTATTAATTAACGACGGCAGTTTTTGGCAGAACATCGTTCTTCAAGAATTAAAACTGCCGTCAGTACTTATAAGGCAAACAGGAACAGTTAGTGCGGCGGCGGCAGAACTTGCATTGCTTTTATCAAGCGGAAATATTTATCTTGCAGGTTTGGATTTTTCTGTAAACGATATCAGAACTCATGTAAGACCATACGCTTTTGATAGTTTGTTTTTTTCCAAAGCAAATATGTTAAATCCTTTTTATACAACAAGTTTTACACGTTCAAGACTGCTGAAAAAAGGCGGAAGTTTAGATATATACGCTTCATGGTTTAAAGATCAATTTAATACATGGCAAAAACGGATATTTCCAATCAATGAACAATTATCAGATAACGGAAAATATTTAAAACAAGATTTATCTGATTTTTTTAATGTTATTAATGTAAAAAATGAATCTTTTAATAAAAGAGGTGCTTTTGCATTATTGAATGCATTAAAAAAATCAGAATATTCAAATTATTTGTTACAAGAGCTGTCTTCCTTACTTTTTCCAAAAGAAAAAAATATTTCAAAGTATGATTTAGAAAATAAATTACGCGAAGAATTTGAATTATAAAACAAAATATATTAAAACATAAACGGAGTTTGCAGATGACAGGGGATAATAATTTTTTTAACATAAACCTCGCCTCTCTTTCTAAAACAAACACTAAACTTTATTTACAACTAAAAAATTATCAAGATAATATACCGTCAAACCATTATACTTTTATCCAATCACGCACAGGAGAGACCGTTCCTGTAAAAAACGATCAATTGCTTCACTCTGCAATTGATCCCAAACGAGAAGCGCAGCGTCTTGTATCTTCTGTTACAGAGCGGCAAAACACCTTCTTTTTAATTTTTCTTGGTTTAGGCGGAGGTTTTTCTCCTGAAGCGGCATTAGAATTAACAGATTCTATAATAACAATAATAGATTTTGATATTGCAGGAATAGCGGAACTTTTTTCATCTAAAGATTATTCTCATTTAATTAATAATGATCGTGTCTCTTTTTTAATCGATCCTTCTGGCGAAGAAATAAAAGAGTATTTAATTAATAATTTTATTCCTGCTCTTTACGACGGAATTAAAACTATCCCGCTGCGTACAAGAACAGAAAACGACAGGCTTCCCTTTGATTCAGTTATTAAAAATATTCAAGAAGCGATTGACATCATTTCCGGCGATTATTCGGTTCAGGCTCATTTCGGAAAACGCTGGTATTCAAATATTATCCGTCAATTAGCAAATAACGAAAATCCATTAAAAAACAACAGCATAATACAAGGTAAAATAGAAAATGCAAACTTTGAATGTGCAATTATCGCTGCAGGCCCTTCATTAGACATACAAATTAAAACTATTGCAGAAATGAAAAGCAAAGGCGTTTTAATTATAAGCTCGGATACCGCCTTTCCTGCACTTACGCATAACAACATAGAACCTGATCTTATCGTCTCTATTGACTGCCAGCATATAAGTTATTACCATTTTTTAAATTTTAAACCGCGCAGCATCCCTCTAATCCTTGATATTGCAAGCCCTCCTTTACTTTCAAGATTATCAGAAACTCCGGTTTTTTTTGCAAGCAATCACCCTCTTGCAAGACATATAGCGCAAATAAATCAACTTCCCCTTCTTGATACATCTGGGGCGAATGTTACTTATGCTTGTCTTTCTCTTGCAGAATTACTTGGTGCAAAGCGCATAACGCTTTTTGCTGCGGATTTTTCTTATGTGAACAGTCAATCTTATGCAAGAGGGACATATATCTATCCGTATTTTTTAAAAAGACAAAACCGTTTTTCTACCGCAGAAACATTGTTTTCTAANTTTTTATACCGCAGCCCGTTTGTAAATTCTGNAATTAACAAANATAATAAATATTATGAAACTTCTTCTTTGCGTTTTTACAGAAAAAAATTAGAAGAAAAAGTGTCTTTAATGCAAGCGGATGTTCTTGGCACATCAGGAATGGGAACTTCATTTTCAGAGAAAAAAGAAAAAGGGATAATAGATCAAAAAGCAGAAAACAAAAATCAAACAACAAAGAAAAGAGAACAGATAAAAAACGGCGTTGAAATTCTTATTGAATATAAAGAAAATATTTTAGCTTTGCCTTTGGCACAAGAAAATGAAAATTATATAAAAAAAATAAACAACGAGCAATTACAAATTTTTTATACTTTACTTCCATATGCAGCATTTATCAGAAAACAAAATCCTGCCATAAAAATCAAAGAAATAATTGAAGAAGTAAAACGCTGTTCTATTCTGGAGATTGAAAAGTTTTTGTAACTTTTTTTTAGTTTATCGCTGCGCGCTGAGTTACTTGCGTAACCTGAGTTTGAAAAATACTTTTTGCATTATCAATTAAAGAAAGCGCTCTGAAAAACACTGTACTAAAATCAGCAGGATTTTCTATCAGCAATTCTGCGGTAATTGAAACAACAATCTTATTTGAAGACGGTGATGAAACAGAAAGCTTCGCCACTTTTGAACGTCTGTTTGCATAATTTATTAAATTGTATGCTTCATCAATAGTTAAATTGTCTAACGAAAAACCTGTGTAAATATGAAAGAACTGAAGGTCGGTCTCGTCAATTATTATAAAATAATTGCTTCCCATTACTTTAAATTGAATATCGCCGTCTCTGTCTATTTCCGGTCTATATCCTTCTTGGGTTAGAAAATCCACATACATTTTCGCAAGCCCTTCTCTGCTCCATTCCAGTACTTGCCGCAAAGCCTGACGCGCCGCTTGCTGCATCGTTGCTTGCGCCTGTACCATTTCGCGGCGTTCTTCACTTTCATCTTCCTGACTTACTGCCGGAAAAATAAAAATCAACCCAAAAATCAATATAGATAATAAAATTTTAAAAAATTTTGACATAGATTTCTCCTTTTTTATTAATTATATTTGCCTTTTTGTATTTGTCAATGAATTTAAGTTAAAGAGTTGTCTTTATCTAAAACTCCTTTAATCGCCGCATGAATCCTGTCAGAAAGAGCAACCTTTCTTTCTTCGTTAGACAAGGCGGCTGTATCAATACCTTCAAGGAAAGTTATTTTTATCGGAGCGCTTACTATACGGTAAGTTTTTTCAAAAAGTTCATAACTGCCTTCTATAGCGACAGGGATAATAATGGCTTCCGCTTTTGTAGCAAGTTTAAGTGAACCTTGATGAAAAGGCAGCAAACCTCTTCCTCTGGAGCGAGTGCCTTCCGGAAAGATCACCATGCCTCCTCCTGCTTGAATCTGCTTTACACCCTTGCCGATTGTTTTTAATGCTTTTCTTACATTGCGCCTGTCTATAAATAAACCGCCAAGCATATAAATCCAAAAATTAATAAAGGGAAGGAGTAACAATTCTTTTTTAGCGACAAAACCAAATGGTCTTTTTGAAAAAGCAAGAAGCAATATGATATCGAAATATCCGCTATGATTGCTTACAAAGCAAACACCGCCCTTTTTAGGGATGTTTTCATTTCCCGATACACTAATCTTTGAACCGATTAATGCCATAATAGAAAACGCCCAGCCTTGAGCGATCTTGTAAATAACAAATCGCATTGATTTACGCAATCCTATTAAATAAAACATGAAGCCTATAAAACCGAACGGTAATAAAAAAATTACAGAAATACAGATATACGTAAACATAAAAATAGTCTTTATCATAATTATGATTATCCCTTATTTACATTAAAAATACAACACTTGACTTTTTAATATGATAATTAGAATATATTAAAATGGCAGATAATAAAAAAACCGCAATAACCCGGTTTGCAGGTTCTGATATTGAAATAGCCCAATCCATTTTTCCTGAACATGCACTTCATATTAAAGATGTGGCAATAAAGGCGGGGATTCCCGATGCCTGCATCGAATATTACGGAAACTATAAAGCGAAAATTGATTATAGTTTATTATCCGATAATCAAAAAAAAGACGGGCATTTAATCCTTGTTACTGCGATTAATCCTACCCCTGCAGGAGAGGGTAAAACAACTACTACTGTCGGCGTGTCAGACAGTCTTTCCCGCATTGGAAAGAAAACAATGGTAGCGTTAAGAGAACCGTCACTGGGTCCGATTTTCGGCGTTAAAGGCGGGGCTGCAGGAGGCGGCTGGGCGCAGGTTATCCCGATGGAAGATATTAACCTTCATTTTACAGGAGATTTTCATGCAATCACTGCCGCAAATAATTTGTTAGCCGCCATGATTGACAATCATATATATCAAGGTAATAAGTTAAATATCGATCCTAGAAAAATTCTTTGGCGCAGATGCATCGATATGAACGACCGCCAGCTTCGAATTATTACTGACGGTCTTGGCGGTAAGGCAAACGGATTTCCCCGCGAAGACAAATTTGATATCACAGCGGCTTCAGAAATAATGGCTATACTTTGTCTTGCAAACAGTATTGATAATTTAAAAGAAAGGTTAGGAAGCATTATCGTAGGTTTTACATACGGAAAGCAATCCGAAGAACTACCTGTAACCGCTTTCCAATTAAATGCACACGGCGCAATGGCAGCTCTTTTAAAAGATGCACTAAAACCAAATCTTGTGCAAACACTTGAAGGAACTCCCGCATTAATTCACGGCGGGCCTTTTGCAAATATCGCACACGGCTGCAATTCAATCATGGCAACACGCCTTGCTTTAAAATGCGCAGACTATGTTGTAACGGAAGCAGGTTTCGGCGCGGATTTAGGCGCGCAGAAATTTTTAGATATTAAATGCCGTTTTGCAAATTTAAAACCTTCTGCGGTAATAATAGTCGCTACAATCCGCGCGTTAAAATCGCACGGCGGAGTTAAAAAAATCGATCTTGAAAAAGAAAATCTTGACGCTCTTGAAAAAGGGCTTCCAAATCTTTTACAGCATGTTGAAAACATCACGCAAGTTTATAAACTTCCGGCAGTAGTTGCAATTAACGCTTTTGCTAAAGATACAAAAACCGAACTTGAACTTGTAGAAAAAAAGTGCAAGGCATTAGGTGTCAATGCGGCAATCTCTGATGTTTGGGCAAAAGGCAGCGAAGGCGGCGAAAAACTTGCTCAAGAAGTTGTACGTCTTTGCGAACAGCCGAATAATTTTGAATTTTCTTATAATGTAAATCTTTCAATTACAGAAAAAATAGAAATAATTGCAAAAAAGATTTACCGGGCAGACGGCGTTGTTATTATGCGTGATGCACAAAAACAAATAAATCAAATTGAAAAAATGGGGCTTGATAAAGTACCTGTCTGCATGGCAAAAACTCAATACAGTTTTTCAGATGACGCTAACCTTCTTGGAGCACCAAAAGGATGGCAGCTTACAGTAAGGGATGTAAAATTATCTGCCGGTGCAGGCTTTATAGTTGTTTATACAGGAGAGATAATGACAATGCCCGGCTTACCGCCAATACCTTCCGCAGAAAAAATCGACATTGACAGTACAGGAAAAATCTCCGGATTATTTTAAAGATCAAGTTTAAACACATGGCGTTTTGATCGGGATTGCTCGTAACGGAATACATCTGCGTTAAAACGCCGTTCTGCTTCCAGTGTCGAAGGCGGTCCGTGTCCCGGCAAAACAACATAATCGCCGGGAAGAGATAAAAGCCGGCTGCGTAGTTTGTTCATCTGTGTAGTTGCTCCGTATGCACTTGCAGTTTTGCCGACAAGACCTGCTGTGAGCACATCGCCTGTAAAGAGCATAGTACCTATGCGGTAGACAACAGAGTCAGAGGAATGACCGGGAATTGATATTACTTCCACAAGAAAATCTGCAACATTAAAAAAATCGCCGTCTTTTACCATGTTTGTTTTGTGTTCCATAACTGTTTGATTAACGGCAAATATTTCTGTATTGTAAATTCGTTTTAATGTGCGCAAACCATGCACATGAGATAAATGATCGTGAGTTATTAAAACAGCTTTTAAATGAAAATTATTATTTTCTATTGTTTCAAGCGTCATTTTTTCCATACTTCCGGGATCTACAAGAATTGCATCGTTAGGTGCATCTTTCTTGCTCTCTGATCCAAGAATATAACAATTACTAAAACCATATGAACAGTATTGAAAAAAAAGTTTCATCGATTTTCCTTTTATTGTTCTTCCATTTCAGTTACAGCTTCTGCTGTATTAGAAGCTTTGAATAAAACATCAATCTGATTCGAACTTGCAAAATAAACACGTTTTAAATTGCAATTAACAAAAGTTATGTTTGTTAAATCTGCACTGATAAACCGGCTGTTATAAAGATTAGAATCATCAAAAGATGTATCTAAAATTGTCGCTCCTTCAAAGTTTACATGAACAATATCCGACCATGTAAAATCGCATGTATTGAATATAGAACCTGCAAAAGATAAAAATTGAATGTCAGATTTAGTAAAATCACATTTAATAAAATGGGAAAAATCAAAAAAACTCATTCTTATTTTTACTTCTGAAAACTTGCAATTTAAAAATGAAGCCTCTTTAAAGTTGCATCCGTAAAAATTATGCCGGGAAAAATCAATATTTTCAAAACGCATACCTGATACATTTAAATCTTTAATATGCATATTTTTTTTTATGTAATTGCATATGCGCTTATACTCCAGATCAGGATTTGCCTGATGAATGTAGCAAAGATTGCAGCCTGTGATTGCGGGTTTTCCGCATCCTGCAGCACATGGATTATTAGTAAACATCAATTTAACCTCTCATGTAAAACTTAAAATGTTTTATCATGAATATCATCTTTATAAATTCATTTTAACACATTTTTACCTTTACAACCAGTCTATAGACCTGTAAAATAAAGATATGTGCTGGTATTGCGGTTCACCGATTACTGAACAAGTGCCGATTGGGCGTTCTCAACGATGTCAAAGCTGCGGCAAAGATCTGCGTTCATGCAAAAATTGCCGTTTTTTCCTGACAGGCGCAAGAGGCGATTGCCGTGAATCAAGCGCAGAACCGCAATCAGACAAGGAAAGAGCGAATTTTTGCGATTGGTTTTCGCTGGACGAAAAATACAGAACCCAAACATCAGGGCAATCAATTGATAAGGAAAAAGCGGACGCTTCCAGAGCCGCTTTCAATGATCTATTTAAATAAATATGAACAACAAACCTGTACTTTTTATTGATTCAGGAATTGGCGGGCTTCCTTATTGCATCGATTTTTTAAAAAAAAATCCTGACGAAGAAATATGCTATCTTGCAGATACACAGAATTTCCCTTACGGATCGCGGACAAAAGATGAAATATCAGCTATCATGATCGATCTTACAGAGAAATTAATAAAAATATTTGATCCAAAAATAATTGTATTAGCGTGTAACACCGCAACTATTGCCGCACTGTCTAACCTCCGCGAGTATTTTAAAGACACGCAAATTCTTTTTGTCGGAACAGTCCCTGCTTTAAAACCTGCCGCAGAAAAGAGCAGAAATAAAAAAATCGGCGTATTGGCTACAAAACAAACAATAGGCGGTCTTGTTTATTCAAATATTGCAGCAGAAGCGGCGTGCAGTATTTTCGGTCTTGCAGCGCCCGACCTTGTTGAATTTGTCGAACATAAAATAGAGACAGCAAGCGAACAAGAAAAAATTGAGATTGTAAGAAAATATATTACAGAGTTTCGCAGCAAAGGCGTAGACAGCCTTGTACTTGGATGCACGCACTTTTTATATCTTCTTGACGAATTTAAACATGAGGCATCTGATAAGGGAACAGAAGCACTGCATATTGAAGTTTTTGATTCAATTGCAGGAGTAACAAAACGCATAGAGTTCTTGTTAGACGAAAACGAAAAAACACTTCGTGCGGAAAAAGACCGTAAACCTTCAAACCTTCTTTTAACAACTTCTGTAACAGATGATGTTTCTTGGCAAAAACGCGCAAGAGATTTAAATTTCAAGTTAAGTTTATTAAGTGCGACGCAGGAAAATGATATATGCAGATAACACAAAAAGGTCTTGTTATCAGCGCTTCACATAACATTATAACCGTCCGTATTGATACAAAAGACGGAATAAAAGAACTTGAATGCAGAATAAAAGGGAAAGTATTAAAAGGCTGCGAAAATTTTTATAACCCAATTGCACCGGGTGATCATGTTATTGTAGAATTGCAGGAAGGAACAGACAGCGCTCTTATTCTTTCTGCCGAAGAGAGACGAAATTATTTCAGCCGTTTTAATCAAAAAGGAAATACCAGCCAGTTGTTAGCTGCAAATACCGATCTATTGTTATGCGTAACTACTCCATGCTGCCCTCCTTTCAGACCTCGTTTTATAGACAGGGTTTTACTGCAAGCCGATATTGCAGAAATTGACGCTATTGTTATCTGCAATAAAATAGATATAAAATATAACGATGCTGATTTTGATGAACGGCTGGAAGAATACAAGCGTATCGGTTATAAATTATTGTGTATTTCTGCAAAGACAGGCGAAGGAATAGAAACACTCAAAGAGATTATCAAAGGCAAAACAAGTGTTTTAACAGGACAATCAGGAGTTGGAAAATCCAGTATAATAAACGCGCTTTCACCGGAGTTAAATATTAAAGAAGGGAGTCTGAACGAAAAATATGACAGAGGTGTTCACACTACGACAATGTCATATATGTTTGATTTACCTTCTTATTCTGCAAAAATAATTGACACTCCCGGTGTACGCAGATTTATCCCGGATAGAATTAAAAAAGAAGAAATAATTTTGCACTTAAAAGAATTTGCCCCTCTTGCGGGTAAATGCAGTTTTGGAATGTCATGTTCGCATAAATGCGAGCCCGGATGCAAGATAATGGAAGCTGTTGCTGCAGGTATTATTCATGAAGATCGTTATGACAGCTTCTTGCGCATAACAGATGATCTGGAAGGTAAATATAATGACGATTGATAATCAAAAACAACTTATGCTTACAGCAAAAACTGAAACATTACTGGAATATCCAAAAATAATGGAGAATGTTTCTTCATATGCTGTAAGCGAAGAAGCGGCAGAAATAATAAAAAACTCTCAGCCTGTTTATAATAAATCATGCGAAGAAACAAAAGAAATTGTCAGCACAATTTATTTACTTTTAAAAACAAGAGCCGATGAGCCGCGTTCTTGGCTTCCGTCTATTAATTTTTTAATTCCAAAGATAGAAACTGAAGGCACTGTTTTAGATATTGACGAAACACTTGCAATAGGGCTCTTTATTGAACGTGCATCGGAAATAAAAAAATGGATAAAAAATGAACGCGAAGAACCGGAAACAAAAGGGAAAATATTGTTGCTTGCTATGCTGGAAGATGAAACCTGCCCTAACTGCGCTCCTGTTTCAAAAGAAATTTTTAAAATAATAGACAAAGAAGGAAATCTTAGAGACTTACCGGTGTTACGTGCAATTAAAAAACGCATAAGCAGTCTGGAAAAAGATTTAAAAAGTACAGTTACAAAATACACTTCGGATGATGAATACAAACGTATGCTGCAATCTCAGCTTCCGTCTCAAAGAGACGGAAGGGTTGTAATTGCGGTCAAAGCAAATTTCAGAAACCGCATCAAAGGAATTGTTCACGAATTATCAAGCAGCGGGCAGACTATTTATGTAGAACCTTTGGATGTTGTAGAAAAAAACAATGAAATCCTTATTGAAAAACGCAACCTTGATGCAGAAGTACAAAAATTGCTGCGGGAACTGACAGAAAAAATATCTATACATGCAGAAAAAATAAACAAACTGCATCAAACTATAATACAACTGGAATGTTTAAGAGCCAAAGCAAAGTATTCTTTTATAACAAAAGGGTATTTTGCATTAAGCTCAGGTGAAAATGAAAAATTAATTTTAATACAAGCACGCCATCCTATGCTGAAAAAAGCTGTACCCATTAATCTTACAATGAACAGTAATGTCCGCACTTTAATAATTACAGGTCCGAACACAGGAGGAAAAACCGTAGCATTGAAAACGCTTGGCCTCCTTGCCATGATGAACCAATCAGGGCTTGCACTCCCTGTTAATGAAGGCAGCATCTTACCGGTCTTTGATGGAATTTATGCAGACATAGGCGATGAGCAGTCGATCAATCAGTCTTTGTCAACATTTTCCGCTCATATCACAAATATTTCTGCAATCACAGAGTATGCAACAGAAAATTCTCTTGTCCTTCTTGACGAACTAGGTTCTGGAACAGACCCGCAAGAAGGAGGCGCAATAGCGATGGCAGTTCTTGATTTTCTAATTGAAAAAAAATCAAGAATGATAGTTACTACCCATCACGGGATTTTAAAAAATTACGGATATACAAGAGCGGGTGTGGAAAACGCATCTGTTGAATTTAACGCGCAGACACTTTCGCCCACATATAAAATAATTAATGGAATACCGGGAGAAAGCAGAGCGCTTGATATTGCCGAAGCAAACGGGCTTGATAAATTAATTGTTGCAAATGCAAGAAAATATATTGACGATGAAAAGACAGACGTTTCTGAAATGATCAAAGGACTTGAGCAAAAACAAAGAGAACTTGCAGGTTTGGAGAAAAAAAGTGCAATTGAACAAAGTAAATTGTTGGAAGAAAAACGAAAATCCGATTTAAAAGAATTGCAATTACGCCAAAAAGAAGCGGAATTAAAACGCGACTCTGTAGGCAAGCTCCAGCAATTTTTAAGAGAAAGCAGAAAAACATTAGAAAATCTTGTCCGCGAATTAAAGGAAGGCGAAGTAGATCGCGAAAAAACGCTGAAAGTAAAAGAGTTTTTAAATGAACTTGCACGTAACGCAGAAGAAGAAAGTACGCTACTTGCCGAAGAAGAGCAAGCGTTAAGAGAGCATTTACAAAAAAAAGAAGGAAATACTCTTTTTTACGAATTAACTGCGGGCATGGAAGTTTTGGCGGGATCATCAAAACAGCGCGGTACAATTATAAGAGTTGACAAAAAAAACGCCTCCGGTATTTCATGGTTTGTTAAAATCGGTTCACTAAAAATAAGTTTTCCTCAAAATGAATTGATCCCTGTACTTCTGACTAACAGCGCAGCACAATCAAAATCTGAACAAACATCTAAGGTGTCATGGACGGCAGAATACGGCTCTCTGGAAAACTCTAAAGGAGCTGTATTTGAATTAAAACTTTTAGGAATGCGCCTTGATGAAGCGACAGAAGCTCTCCGCCGTCAAATAGAAGCGGCTACTTTATCAGGACTTAAAAACTTTTCTGTTATTCACGGAAAAGGCAGCGGAATTTTACAAAAAGGGATTCATGATTTTTTAAAAAGCGATAGTGCGGTTGCCGATTATTATTTTTCAAGACCGGAATTAGGCGGCTTTGGAAGAACTGAAGTGGTATTAAAATAAAAAGGAAATAATGTATGAAATTTGATGATCTTGATAAACAGATGCGCGTTTTTGAAACATCTCATGATTTTTGTGTGTTGCCTGATTTATTTATTATTGCGCGGCTTGACGGAAGAAATTTTACTTCGTTAACAAAAGAAATCGGAAAGTTTGAAGCGCCGTTTGATGAAAAATTCAGAGACTTAATGGTTGAAGCAACCAAGCATTTAATGGATTGCGGTTTTAAAGTAATTTTCGGTTACACTGAAAGTGATGAAATATCATTGTTATTTGATTTTAATATTGATTTATTCGGCAGAAAAATCAGAAAATTTAATTCGGTATTAGCAGGAGAAGCCTCTGCAAAATTCAGTTTACTTTTCGGAAACATCGGTGTATTTGATTGCAGAATATGCCAGCTTCCGAATAAAAAAACTGTGATTGATTATTTCAGATGGCGGAACGAAGATGCCTACAGAAATGCCTTAAATGCACATTGTTATTGGATGCTGAGAAAAAACGGAATAGACAAAAATGAGGCTTCAAAATTAATTGAAAATAAAAGCGTTGCAGATAAAAATGAATTACTGTTTTCTAACGGAATCAATTTTAATGATTTGCCGAACTGGCAGAAAAGAGGAATCGGTTTGTATTGGATTAAAGAAGAAAAAGCGGGGTTTAACCCAAAAGACGGTGTTGAAGTAAAAGTGCAAAGAAATGTTCTAAAAACAGATTTTGATTTACCCATGAAAGATGAATACAGCGGGTTTATTCAGAAGATGCTAGAAGGCGCAGAAAACTAATTTACTAACGGCTCATCGTTATCAAGGATATCAGGTATCGCATAAACTAAAGAACCGGATTGGCGCACCCGCAGTTCTGCATGCCCTTTTGTAACCATATCGTCAAGGGCTTTTCTTGCTTCTTCTATAGGAGTGTTTGCGGCAAGCGCCAAATCGCTAACAGTGAGCGTGCCTTTATTTTCCTTTGCAATTCTTAAAATTATACGTTCAATAGTATCTTTTTCATGAACAATATGTGATTGACCATCGGTGACATGGCGCATGGGAGAGCCTATATCACTGGGTTTGGGCATATTTCCTATTGCTTTCTGGTAATTTGCAAAATCCACCTGACTTTGCATAGTAAAAAAATCATATATAGAACCTATCATCCCTAAGCCGCCTGTGAGCATCCACAGTATCCCTGTCGGTATTTTCCGCAGGTAAAAGCGATGAAGCCCCAATGCGCCGAAACCGCCGACAGCCCAGAGAAGATATGCTATAAATTTATTATACATAAATATAGATTACTGATAATTAAGTCTGCCGTCAACTAACCGTTTGAAAAATCTATCTTAAGGTTCTTGACAAAGTCTGTATTTTTTAAGAACATATAAAAAGGGTTAAATAGTTTTGGCAAACCCCTTTTACGCAGCTGTCGTATAACGGCTATTACCCCAGCCTTCCAAGCTGGAGACGTGGGTTCGACTCCCATCAGCTGCTTTAAAGATAAAAATCTTTAAGGTTTTTATTATTTGGGCTCATAGCTCAGCTGGTTAGAGCGCTTGCTTTACACGCAAGATGTCCCTGGTTCGAATCCGGGTGAGCCCAAAAAGTTTATATATTAGTACTTCCGTAAAACATCAAGTACAGGATGATTTATCCTCCGGCTGTTACCGTACTGAGGCAGATTTTCATGCAGTTTTTCACCGATGGAAATAATACCAAAATCGAGGTTTTTATAATTCCAGTATGAAAAGCCTATACCTTTTTCTTTTAAAACAAAAAGTAAATCGTCATACCATCTTAACTGCGCGCTTAGATCGACAGGGGTATAAACGCCGAATTCATTGCAGATAACAGGCGCTTTGTATTTTTCGCTGAAAGCATAAACAGGGGCAAATTCTTTTTCGATGCGATCCCTGTCCCACTTTCCTTGTGACATTACAAGCCCGTATTTACGGATAAAACCCTGATTGTAATCGCAAGGGTATGTCCTCTCTTCTTGTATTTCAGGATTCGTTATCCACGGCGCTTTCTGATGAGTAAAAAGAAGCGGCTCATAAAAATGCACGCTGTAAATTATATTGTCATCTTCAAAAGGAGTAAGAGAAGAATATGTACTTGCCCAATTCCACATATTAGAGCCTGTGATTATAACAGAGTTCGGCGCATAACGGCGTATCCGGCGGCAGAGTCTGTCTTTTACATTATTCCAAATCTCATGTGTGGGAGCGACAGGTTCGTTAAGCGTTTCAAAAAGCACATGATCGAATTGCCCGTAACGCTCTGCAAGTATTGTCCAAATTTTTTCTGTCTTTTTGATGTAAGTGTCATCCTCTGCAAATAATTGCTGAACAGGGCTTTTTGTTACCTGCGAAAAATCATGACCCGGACATTCATGGAGATCCAATATCATCATTAAACCGTTTTGTTTTGCAAGATTGACAGCTTTATCAAGATGGATGATACGGCTTTCAATTAAATCATCATCATCTGTAAAGAAAAGATACGAATCAACGGGGATACGCACATGATCGAAACCCCACGATTTTACATTTACAAAATCTTCGTTTGTTATAAAAGTTTCCATGTGTTTATCAATACCTGCAAACTTTTCCGGGTCTTTTTCCTGAATGGCGTCAATCTGACTTAACCATCCGCCCATGTTTAGCCCGCGCATTCGCGGCAAATCTTTTTTCATAAACCTTCCTTATCTTTTAATTTTTTCTGTTTTCATCACAAACGCCAGCACCTTCGCCGCCGCTTCCCAGCACCAAAACGGGATAAAGTCTCCCGGCTTTGCGCTAGTATCGAGTAACGCAGCTAATGCGGCATCCTCTACCACTGCTATCCCTTCTTCATGTGCAATAGCGATAATCCTCTCTGCTTCCCTTCCCTTTCCGCTAGCCAATAATTCCGGCGCAGGATCTCCTTTTGTATATTTCAATGCTGACGCAATTTTGTTATGTGCAATATTTCCTTTTTTCATCCTACACCATCTCATCTATCATTAACAATTGCTCTTCGCAAGAACCTTCAAAAGGGAAATTCTCTGTTCTTTTTTTGACATTAATTTGATCAATGGGAATTTCTAAAATACTAGATAATTCTTTTTTATAATATTCTTTTTCTTTAGATGATAATTCATCTTGATGATATAATGTTAACCTTGAAAATTGACTTAATGATAAACTTTCTCCTTGCTGCATGAAATTATTTTCAAAAATAAAAAGCAAATCTCTTTGTTCACTATTTTCCGTTATCTGCAAAGCCATTTTAACAGCGCGGTTTTCATTTTCCAATAACACGCGCATGGAAATATTAAACTCTTTTCCGTCTTTAGAAAAATTAAATGGCAGCACTATCCAACGCTGACCGTTTTTTCCCGGCATTCTGTTGAGCATTTCAATCAGCGGCGTGGTATTTTCATTAACGTTCTTTTCAAGAGAAGCGGCTGTTATCGTTGTTTTTTCTTCTTCAATTTGATCTTTATTGCGCCGCTTCTCCTGCTGCCGTTCCTTTTCTTGCCGATTGTGCAAATCAGGATCGATTGCTTGTGCATATTGCTCAATACCTTTTTGGTTTAGCTCAACCCCCTTGCTTTCTGCAGCGGCTGCTGCAAATGAAAACGCTTCCCGCATTTTCATTGCGAAAGACGTGTCAGCGGAAGAACTCGCGACAGTTTGATTTGCAGCTCCTGTAAGCGCTGCATTTCCCGCTGTTTGCTGCGTTTGTGAAAACGCCTGCTGGCGAATTGCGGCTAACACATTCGGTTTTAACGGTAAAGAAAAAAAGCGGGCAAATGAAATAATAGAGGCGGAAAGTTTATCAGAAGGAAGCCCTAAGGATGAAATAACAGAAAAAATTGAACGTGTTGTCTGTTTATTAAAAACTTCCGCTGTTTGCTGCGAGGATACAGGAGCTTTTAGCGATGTTGTTTTTGAATCAGAAACATTATGAGAACGGCTTGAACTCGCATGCAAAGAAGTTTTCTCAATCATTTATCATCCTAATCTTTGATCGTATTTGCTTTTTGAATAATTAAATCTGTTATTTGCTGCGGAGTTAAATAATCGGTTTCAATAACTAAATCGACAAAATTATAATTATATGTATCTATATTATAAATACGCAAATATCTTTCATGATCTTGTTTGTCCCTTTCTTTGGTAAATGCGGCAACTTCCTTTAAATTATCGTGTTCTCTGTCTGCAATACGCTGTGCCCTTGTCTCTTCGTTTGCATAAAGATAAATTTTTAAATCAGCTTCTTCCAGCATCCAAATTGCAAGACGCGAACCTAAAACACAGCTGGAACTTTCACGGGCAAGCTGCACCTGACGGGTATCAACTTCTTTATCCCATGAATCATCATGCGATGCAAGCTCTAATATTTTTTTAAGATCAAGTTTTCTTTCTTGTGCAAGAGTACGAAAAGTAAAATTAATAAATGTTAAATTTAAATTTTCCGAAACCATTTTACTGACTGTAGTATTACCGCAGCCGCTCTTTCCGGAAATTGCGATTTTTATATTTTTTTTCATACGCCCTCCGCAGGAAACTTAATTCCTTATTACTCAATATTTCTTAATTGTTCTCTTATATTTTCAAGCGCTTCTTTCATTGTAACAACTTCGCTGCTCACTTCTATTACTGCGCTCTTTGATCCAATAGTATTTATTTCGCGGTTTATTTCTTGACATAAAAAATCAAGTTTTTTTCCAGGTCTTGAATTATTATTTATCTCTTTTTTAAATTCAGTCAAGTGTGAATTAAGGCGGGAAATTTCTTCAGATATTGTATATTTTAATAATAAAGATGCGGTTTCTGCAAGAATTCTGTTTTCTTCAATTTTATTCCCTAACAATTCTTCAAAGCGTGTCTTTATATTTTCTTTAAGTGTTTTTTCTATTACAGGAACGTAAGACGTTATATTTTTTAATGACGATTCTATTTTTTCCAGATTTGCAAGTATATCTTTTTCTGTATGCTTTCCTTCCCTTTCGCGTTCAGAGCAAAAAACTTCTATCGCTTCGCGCAGCAGAGGCTCAATTTCTTTCCAATAACGTTCTTCATCACGGTTTTTTTCTATCTCTAAAACGCTTTCCATTTCCAACAGTAAAGAAAGAGACGGTTTTTCTTTGAGACCCAGCTGTTTCGATAAATCTTTCATTGCATCATAAAAAGATTTTGCCGCGTTCAAATTTATACTTATTTTTACTGGAACGTTATGCTCTCTTACACGGATAAAAACATCAACCTTTCCTCTGCCGCAGCATGAAGATATTTGTTCGCGTATTTTCGATTCAACAGGAGATAACCAAGGCGGAAGATTTACCTGTATTTCAAGATAACGGTTATTAACGCTTTTAATTTCTATAGATAACGATAAATCCTGTCCCGATTTCTCGCGGTAAGCATACCCTGTCATGCTAATCATGTTTCACCTCAAAATGTTTTAAAAGTTTTACTCCAAGCGGCCAATTATTTCCCGCACCTAATGTTAAAAAGATGTCACCGGGTTTTAATATTTCGCATAACGGATCAAAAGCATCCATGAATTCTTCATAATAAAAAGTTTCTCCCTTTTGAGCAGAATTACGGACAACTTGCGTTTTCTCGTAAAGAGAAACTCCGTTTACACCTCCCTTATAATCTTCTCTTGCAGACGCATAAATCTTATGAAAGAAAACTATATCCGCATCATTAAATGCGTTTGCAAAATCATCAAGAAGGTAAGAAGTGCGTGTAAATGTATGCGACATAAAACTGACAATCAATCTGCGTTTAGGATAAAAACTTTTAATCCCTTCTAAAGTTGTTTTTATCGCTGTCGGATGATGTCCGTAATCATCCATAAAGATAATATCATTTTCTATACCAATTGTCTCGCTTCTGCGTTTTGTACTTTTAAAATTTTTGAAAGCACTTTTTATATTATCAATTATAATATCATCGGCTTTTTTATTTTCATTTTTTAATAATTCTTTTGTCAGCGCTAAACTTACCGCTGCGTTTAACGCTTCATGTTTGCCGGGAATTGATAATTCAAAGTCATTTGAAAAACCTGCAACAGAAAAGAACGCTTTTCCTGTATCAACATGATAAGAAGTTATTTGCCAATCGCCTTTTGCGGTAAAACCGTATGGGATTAATTCTATATTGCGATTATCATTTTTTATTATATTTGCAACTTCAGATGCGCCGCTGTCATCAGCGCAATAAAAAAGCTGTCCGCCTTCCGGAAGGTTGCGGCAGTATCTTACAAATGCATCGCGAATTGATTCATAAGTCGGGAAATAATCCTGATGATCGCTTTCCACAGATGTCAGTATAATCCGTTTTGGATGGAAAGAAAGAAAATGTTCGCGGTACTCGCAGGTTTCCGCGATAAAATATTTATTGCCAAGACTGATAGTAGACATTCCGTCAAAATCAATAACCGCGCTTCCGACAAGAACCTGCGCGGGAAGATTTGCAGCGCGCATCATCACACCGCACATTGCTGTGGTAGTAGTCTTTCCATGAACGCCGCAAACCCCGATAGAGTCAAACCTCTTTGATAATTCGCCGAGAGCATCGGTATATTTTATAATCGGTATTTCAAGTTCCTGCGCTCTTGCAAGTTCCTGATTTGTTTCTGCGGTATAAGCTGCAGAATGAATTACAAGGCTTATATCTTTATTGATACGCGAAGGGTCAATATCAGTATAAAAAGGAATATTGAGTTTTTTGAGAATTGCATCGGTATAAAATTCCTCCGGGATATCGCTTCCTGAAACATCGCAATTTGCAAAATGCAGAAGCTCGGCAAGGGCGCAGACACCCGTCCCCTTTATCCCGATGAGATAAACTTTGGATTGCTGCTTCAAAATATCCTCAGTAAACATAATTTATTATACCCTAAATCGGCAGATTTTTAAAGTCTTATTATAAAGAGATAAAAATCGGGAAAAATCCCTTTGTAAAGTTGACAAAAAACTAATAATAATTACAATAAAAATATCAGATTTAAACGAGGGACCTTTATGGACAAAGAAGAAATGATAGCATTAATCAACGATGGTTCCATTGATATATCAAAATTAAAAATTTTACTTTCCGACATGAACACCGTAGACATAGCGGAAATATTGGCTGAACTTGAAAAAGAAAAAATAATCCAGATTTTCAGAATTCTTCCGACAGCGATTGCATCCGATGTTTTCGCCTACATGGACAGTGATTATCAGCAGCTGATAATTGAAGTTCATACCGACACTGAAATCGGCGAAATCATGAACAAGCTCTTTGTTGACGATGCTGTAGACTTTATCGAAGAAATGCCTGCCAATGTTGTTAAGCGCGTTTTAAATAACGTGATGCCTGAAAAACGCAAACTAATCAACCAGATTTTACAATACCCGGAAGATTCTGCGGGCAGCATTATGACAACAGAATATGTTGATTTACGCGAAGATGCCAAAGTACGCGAAGCGTTTGACACAATACGCGCCACAGGGCTTAACAAAGAAACAATTTATAACTGTTATGTGATACGCAGAGACAGATTGCTTGTAGGAGTGATTTCTGCAAAAACGCTTTTACTTGCAAAACCTCATGAACTAATTGAAGACATCATGGATTCAAATTTAGTTTTTGCATACACACACGATGACAGAGAAGTAATTGCAGATCAATTTAAAAAATATAATCTTCTTGCAATGCCTGTTGTTGATAAAGAACAAAGGTTAGTCGGAATAATAACAGTTGACGATATCGTTGATGTTATCGTTGAAGAAAACACCGAAGATATTGAGAAGATGGCAGCTCTTGTTCCGTCTGACGAGACATATCTTAAAACATCGGTTTTTCATCATGCAAAAAACCGTTTTCTGTGGATGTTGATCCTAATGCTTTCTGCAACCATAACAGGTTCTATCATTTCCAGTTTTGAAAACGGATTGATGGTTCTTCCGATTTTAATGTCGTTTATACCGATACTTATGAACACAGGCGGTATTGCAGGCTCGCAATCTTCGACACTTATAGTACGCGGTATGGCAGTAGGTGAAATCGGGTTAGGTGACATTTTAATTATACTTTGGAAAGAATTACGTGTCGGAATATTATGCGGTTTTGGATTGGGAATAGTAAACTTCCTCCGTGTTTTTATAATTAATAAACATGATTGGATGCTTTGCCTGACTGTTACTCTGTCTCTTTTCTGCACGATACTAATGGCAAAAACAGTCGGCGGCATTCTTCCGATTCTTGCAAAGCGATTAAAAATTGACCCTGCAATTATGTCAGCCCCGCTTCTTACAACCATAGTAGACGCTGTCTCGCTGATTATTTATTTCTCGTTTGCAAAACTTTTCTTTCATTTATAATGTTAACAGACGCTCATTGCCATCCTTTTGATCTTTTCAATACTCTGCAAAAAACAGAGAATAAAAACATTCATTTACTTGAAAATACACTTCCTGACAAAAATATTTTAGCGATTGGAAATGCCTGTGATATGACCGACCTTTCATTTAACGAAAAATTGTCACGTAACGATATTTTAAAAGAAAAATTAACTTTGCTGTCAAGTTTTGGTATTCATCCGCAAATATTTAAAATGCTAAATGATAAACTGCGGGCTTTCAGCGATTATCAAGAAATAAATTTTGATGAACAACTGGAAACACTTGATAAATTAGCGTCTGAAAAACGTATTATTGCAATCGGAGAGTGCGGCTTTGACCTTTTTAACGCTTCTTTTAAAGAGACAGAAACTATTCAAGAGCGTTATTTTTCAGCTCAAATTGAAATTGCACTTCGCTATGATTTACCATTAGTGCTTCATATAAGACGCGCCATCCATAAGATTTTTGCGTTTACTAAAACACTTTCAAAGTGCAAAGCGGTTATTTTTCATTCATGGTCAGGTACGTTAGATGAAGGTTTATCTCTTTTGCGCAGAAAAGTGAATACGTATTTTTCTTTCGGAAACACAATTTTATTAAATCACAAACAAGCAATTAATAGCTGCGCTCATCTTCCGCAGGAAAGATTACTTACTGAAACCGATGCTCCTTATCAGAGACGGCAAGGCGAGTTTTGCTCTTCATGGAGGGATTTACTTTTTATTTTGGATACTATTGCAAAGCTGAGAGGCGGCTTAACAGCTTTGGAGGCGGAAAATATTTTGGAAGAGAATTTTATGAAGGGGTTTTTATTTTAAATATTAGTATTAATGCGTTAAACTTATCTAATAATCAAGTTAACTTTTCAAAATAATTAACGGAATATAAATCGGAAAAATGTTGATCTTGTGTCCATAAAATACAGTTATATTTCATATTTGTTGCATAAATAATACTGTCAGCCATTGGTAGTTTATACTTTATACTTATTTTAGCAGCAGATAATGACAATTCTTCTGTTATATCTATAACTTTTCCCTGTTTCATATGCCCAACTGCCATAAGAGCATCATCTTCATTTCTCTCGATTAATAACTTTTTAAATACTTCATAAAGTGTAATTGTAGGAACTATTAATTCGTCAATGTTTTCAACTATGTTAGAAACAATATCTCCTGCTTTAGTGCCAGCAAAATATTCCAGCCAAAATGATGAATCAATAATATTCATATTCTGTCATCTTCCCGTATAATATTTGTATCTATTCCTTGAAATAAACCTTTCATTTTTTTTATTGGTTTTAACGGGATTAGTTCAATTCTATTATTATAAGAAATGAATTCAAAAGTATCTCCAGCTTCTAAACCATAAATTTCGCGTATATTATTGGGAAAATTTAACTGATTATTATTAGATAATGTAACTGTATTCATAAAAACTCCTTGCTTTATTGTATAATAATAGAATAAGAATGTCAAGAAAAAGAGTTAACGCAGCAATAGAGATAACGCAAACTCCGTTTGTGTTGATTAAATAGTATCAAGCGGGCTTTTTATTTTAAGAATGCTTCGTTTTGCAACATGGGTGTAACGTTCTGTAGTGCGTATACTGGTATGACCAAGAAGATCCTGAAAGAATCTGATATCAGTTCCGTTTTATAAAAGATGAGTTGCAAAAGTGTGACGCAAACCATGGATAGATATTTTTTTGTTATTCCAGCACATCTGGCTACTTTATCAAAAATAAGCTGAGCAGAGCGGATTGACAAATGATTTTTTCCTGATTGACCCGGAAAAATCCATTTTTCTATTTTGAAATGTTCGTAATACTCTTGTATAAAAAGAAATACTTTTTCAGAAAGTATCGTATAACGATCTTTCCTGCCTTTACCTTGTTTAATAAAAATAACCTGTCGTGATAAATCGATATGTTCTTTTTTTAAAGAAACAACTTCACTTACACGCAAACCGGATGAATAAGTAAGCATTAATAATAACCGATGTTTGGGATTTTTTTCTTTATTTAAAATTTTGATAATCTCTTCTGCGGTTTTTAAATTCCGCCAGTACGCCCATCCAAAATTTTGCGCCTTCATTCTGCGCTATCTATAGCCCTCGAACTTTATAATTTGCAATCTCCTTCTTCCCATCAAAATTGACACCTAAAGCCACGTAAAAGCTTTTCATGACCAATTTTACCGCCTTTGTGTCCTTTAAAACGTATAGCGTCCAAATACAAAAATGCGTATGATTTTTCAAGAGGTCGGTTTTGCCATTCTCTCACTTCTTCCAAAACTTCATTTGTTACCCGGCTTATCAGATCATGGGATACGTCAACATTATAAATTTTCTCTAAATGAGCTTTGATGTCGCGGTCGCTCATTCCGAATAAATACATTGAAATTATTTGATCATCGTTAAACAGCGGAGATATTTTTTCATGTTTGGGAATTATTATCAGTTCGAATGTGCTGTTCCGATCACTTGGGACTTCAATTGTCGTTTCCTGATTTTCCAGAAGAACCGTTTTTTCGGTATGTCCGTTCCTTGAGTTTCCGCTGTTATCACCGACATTAGATTTTTTTCGTATCCTTAATGTTCTATCATTTCCACTTCAAGAGCTCTTTGAAGAATCTTTCCGGTTAATATTTTTATTAATCCGTCTTGTCCTACAACGTCATATTGGGTTAGTCCTTTGAAGTTAATTTGACCAAGAATCTGATCCGGAATGTCCTTTTCTTTTTCTTTTTTTTTCGTGCCATGACCTTGTTTTCTCCTCTGGTATTTCTACCATTTTAATGGTCATTTACACAATTTTTAAAACAAGCTCAGTTAATATTCCACCACCTCCAACACCACCGACAGTAATAATTATTCATTAAATAATTTAAACTTTCATAATATCTTTGATTTCTAAAAAAACATTATTTCCATTTTTTGTCTCTTCAGGTTTATCTTCATAATGATACGAAACATATTTTGTATCTTCAGTTGTCGTTTGATTGTAAAAATAACAAGCATTTTTTTCTTTTTCTAATGTTGAACCCATAATTAAAAGAGGAATCATATCAATTGGCGTGTTTGTTTCATTTATATATATATACAAACATCCTTTAACAAGACCTATTGGCAACTTGATTGTTTTTGTATGGAATGTACTGTTTGAGCTCGTTATTAGTTCTACTGTATTATTTATAAAATCTTTTAATAACACTTCTGTACCAATTGCTCTTATTAGTTGGAATTCATCAAATGCATCATTTAAAATAGCTTTTATTTCTAACAATAACTCATATAATTCTCCAACATTGTTACGACAAACACTTTCGCTAAAAACACCACCATGTGCTTTATTATTTCTTTTTTCACTAGCTTTTTTAAGTAATTTATGTAATTTTTCATTACATAGAATTTCAATAGTTTCTGAATTATCAGCTGCAAAAACACGACATACTAATTGCCTGTCTTCTATTGATTTATTAAGTAATTCTTTAAATTTTTTTGAATATTCTTCATTTAATCTTACCCAATATCCAAAAGTGGCATTTTTTAAGCATTCAATTTTATTACCTTTTAGTATTTCTAATCCTTCCAAAAAATCTTTCGAGTGTTTTATTAAACTCAAAAATAGCGCTGATATATAAATAGACAAAGCTTCAAAAAAATTTAAAAGAGCATCCTGTTTATCCCTATCACTTACTGCCACAATATATCTGCGTAAAATTGATGCAATAGGAAATGGTAACGTTTCATTCCATTTTTCAAGTGTATCCTGATTTTTGATTTTTTTAAGCTCTAATTTTATATCTTTATACGCTGCAGGATCTTTGTTTAATTTTTGCTTGATTGCAACAAGTTGGGTTTCAAGCTCTATAACAGACGAATTGGCCTTTATGATATCGCCTTGAATATCAATAGTTGGCAAAGCAATTTCCATATCCAGTACAGTGTTAAGATTAAAACTTGGTAATTGTCCAATTTGATAATTGCGCCGAACATCAACACCTTTTGGTGTGTTGAAAAAGAATGCTGCATAGCGGTCAAGAACTAACTCGGGGTTTAATAATAATTGGATATAGTTTTGCGGTTTAATTTCAAAATCGCTCATTGACGTAACTACTTTTGATACGCCTGTTTTGGGAATATAAATACTATTTGGCTCATCTTTAAACTCGTTATTACTATTTGGTAGTTGTGCGGATGATATTTCCCTTAAAGGAAGCAGTCTGCCATCAAATAATTTCGCTAATTTTTCATTATTAGCTTTTCTATGATAAATAGAGTAATCGGCACACTCGTTTGGGTTTACAAATACACCAAGATTGGGATGATCATTTTCATTACCACCAAGTAAGTTATTGATTATTGTATCAATTTCTGTTACGGACGACAACCGAGCAACGAATCTATTTGTCACAGCTTGTTTCTTAAATACCAAAATTTTTCCGGAAATATTTGTATATGGAGCGTACGTACCTACAGGAAGATCAATAATTGCATTGATGTACAATGACTCTTGTTCGAATTTTCTCAGAATATGTAGTGATTTATTAAACATAATGTTGCATGGAAATGTTGCTACGATATATCCATCATCTTTTAGCAAATTAATGCATTTTGCTACAACTGCCAATCCCATATCTGTGATTCTTTCATTACAAATTGTAAAATTCGTAGTCATACCAAATGGCAAGTCTGAGACTATAATATCATATTTTTGTCTCATGTCCAGATACAGTATATTTCCTGAATAAACTGCTGCATTTTTTGGTTCTAATAACTGCATAATTGCATAAGCATTAAGGTCTAAACAAACTGCATGAATTTGGCTTTCAGGCTCCTTAGCAGCCAACATTGCAACCTGTCCGAATTTGGCAAATGGGTCTAAAATAGACTTGGCTTTTACTTTTTGCGAGAATTTTACAAGAAATAATGCTATAATATCAGGTGTTAGATATACACTTCTTCCACTTGAAGAAATAAGAATTTCAATTACATTTTCATAGTTTAATAAGCCTTTATTTGATAGAAAACTTGAAAGACTATCAATATTATCCAATGAGGCTCCGCTTGATAAAAACTCGTCCATGATTTGTTTTATTTCATCCCGCATTTCCACTACTCCCAATTAGTTTTTGAAATATATAATATCACATTTTTCATTTTTTTAATCCATATTTTCTTCTATATTATTTTTTTTAATTACATAATAATTTGATAGCATTTTATTTTGCATATTATTTATAAATACGTTCAAAATAAACCTCAAAAACTCGTTCCATGGCCTGCTCAACAGTCGCATCCTTCAACAACATTTCTGGGGGGTATAAGGAAGTCGGACGAGACAGAGGATTCTGAATTTTATCGTATAACTGTGGATTTTTTGTCCTATCAACCGGTTTTACAGTATAAGTAGGTGTATCAAAAAAACCTTTCGTAACAGTATTAAAAAACTGTTTACCGAAACCTCTGGCCTGTGGTCCTGACATTTCAAAATATTCAGCTAAATGAAGATGTAGTATAGAAAAACGACCATAGGGGAGTTTACTTACTGCATCCTTCACTGAAGGTAAAAGCTCTATAGAAATCACAAAAAATTCTCCTAAATACTTTTTAAAAAATAGATGTCATTTTGTTCGAGATTTTTCATTTCCCGAACAAAATGGATCATATTGCTTATAGACCTAAGTATCTTCGCTCTCGTGCTACTTGCAAGAAAATCTGTAAATTAAAAAATTCATGATCAGGCCATGCAGCGCGAATCGCTGCTGCTACGACGGAAAAACGACGATTTCCACACTCGTCACTATAAGCCCAAGGGTACAGCCAGTACACATTTATTTGACGCTGTCTATTCTGGCCAACCTCCCTTGAAAACTCCGACCGCATAAGCGCATTATGAAAGGCTACATCATTGATGGCGCACAACTGCGCCCATGTCCAATCCGTCACATTAATATTCATAAAATCCTCCTCGTGAAATTTCTTATACCCAAAAAGGCATACAAACAGTACTACCGTTTATATAACTGTAGTCACTATATATCTAATATAGTCTATTATGTAATTTGAAATTTGTCAAGAAAAAAACTTGTTAACGGTCAGTTAAAATGTCCCCTATTTCCGTTCAGTAGAAATGACCTCTAGGTCATGCAACATCCAGGATTTTTTGTTTTTTTTACAAGCTCCTTAACAAGGAGTTTTTTACCTTTCCATATAATTGATAAAGCCCCGTCAAGAAAAATTCTTACAAGCACTTTATCTTTCTGTCTGGGAAGCGCTTTCTCAGTCTTAAGAATTTGAAACAGATGTTTTTCAAAACGTATAATATAATCATTACTGACTGTACGTTCATATTCGAAACAAAAAATTTCTTTCAGGTTTATGTTTCCCAAAGGGACATGCGCGTCAGACTCATCCGCAGGAGGGCGTGAAAATTTTTTATTCATTTTCGGGAGGTATTTTTTCGCGAGATAAAGATTCGCTTCTGCTATTGTCGATATCCATGAAAGCTTGAGTTCCTTTACAAGCCTGTCTTGATCAACGCTGTGATTCCTTTCCACACACCTTTTAGCCTGTGAGCTATTTGCGGCAATCACACCGACTCCTAATTTTTCACTAGCCCGCCCGAAATGTATACTTTATAACAATAAATGAACACATATTAATAACTAAAATTGAACTATTTAATTTAGCAAAAACTTATTTTTAACCTTGTTTTTCCGTGTTATAAACTGTTTTATCCTGTAAAAAACAGGAGGTTTATGTATGGTATACGGTTACATCAGGGTAAGTACTGACAAGCAGACAATTAAAAATCAGAAGTACGAAATTGAAAAATTTTGCAAGAGCAAGAAGCTTATAGTAGGACAATGGATTGAAGAGACAATAAGCGGAACAAAATCCCCAGACAAGCGAAAATTGGATATGTTACTAAAAGATATTAAACAGGATGATATTATTATCTGTTCAGAATTATCACGTCTTGGAAGAAATTTGTTTATGATAATGTCAATTCTATCTCATTGTCTAAGTGTTGGTGCTAAAATTTGGACTATCAAAGATGGATACAGATTAGGCGATGATATACAAAGTAAAGTACTAGCTTTCGCCTTTGGTCTTTCGGCAGAAATCGAACGTAATTTAATATCACAACGAACCAAAGAAGCTCTTGCACGATGCAAGTCCGAAGGAATTATTTTAGGTCGCAAACCCGGAAAAGCTGTGAAGATAAAATTAACAGGACACGAAAAAGAAATTCTAAAGATGGTAAAAAAAGGAATGAACAATGTACAAATAGGTAAAGAATTTGGCGTGCATCGGCAGACAGTGAGAATTTTTAAAAGAGAACATCTCTGCCTGAAATAAACCACGCTTTCTTTTTTACACCAAGCTTCAGTTGCGTAGTTGATAAATTCAGATCCGTTGTCGCTGTGAAATTCCAGAACAGGGAAGATAACGGCCACTTTGATGTCGGCTAAAGCTTCAAAAGTCCATCTTTGGGCGTTATTGAGCAGGGAACGCAGCTCGATCCGCCCCGTTGCGATGTCTGTTGCGGTCAAAGTATACAGATATTGCCCCGAAGCGCTCTGCCCGCAGTGATGTACGGTGTCAATCTACCAGAAACCGGGCGTTTTACGCTCGTGCGGGGTGTAGAAGGTGCGGATAGGGATGCGGCTTTTCAGAGAAGCAAGCGGTTTTGTAAGGCTTTTCCCTTTAGGACTCAGAGCGTCCTTGTCTTTTTTTAAGATACCGGTCGATGGTCGCGGGGCTTATCTTTTTAAGCTTTTCCGCGATTTCATCCGTGACGTGAAAAGCCTCCCGCTGGGCTATATAATGCATCTGCTGCCTCATAAGAGGCGCGAGTATTTTCCCGCATTTATACCAGAAGAATGTCCAGATAAGACGCAGGCAGCAGATCACTTCGTCTGTATAGACGCGTTTCCCCTTTCGGTTCGCAGAATGTTTTTTTTCCGGTTTGATTTTTTACCGCTTTGCCGTCCATGTAGATCATTACCTGCATTGTTGTATTTGCGCGTAACGCCCTGACGGCTGATTTTCGGTGGTAGCTTGTCAGTTTAACTAATTCGTCCAACAACGCTTTTTTCTCTTTCTTCGTCGCTTTTTTATAACGCGGTTTATATTCTCTCGTTACAACCTGTTTTTTTTTCATGTTTAACCCCATTCGGATGCTCTCCTTCCGGCACCCTTCAGACTAAAGTCTGTGTTTAATTTGGGTAACATTTTCTATTTGAGTCATGACCCTTTTTCGGTAACATTTTTCATGAGGCAATGCGGGGGGTTGCGGAGTGATGTCTGGTATTGATAGAATAAGTAAAGGTTATAAAAAGAAAGGTACTACATATGGTCTGATCGTAAGAGCATCGAATACTATCGAATTTGGGTAGATACTAGTACGCTCCTTTTAGCTTGAAGTATTGGCTATGCAACGGTATTACATTGAAAAAATTGAGGTGCTTTTACTGTTTATACTAGTAATATAAGGAATTGCAGATATAGATACGTCGACATATTGTAACCAGTACTTACTGTTACAATATATTTGAACTTGCTCTTTAATTCGTTCCTGATCCGGCATTGGTCCGATTTTGATACTTCTAATAGGAATATGTCCATCACAAAATAATTTAATTTCTCCATCCTTTTCTAATGTTTCATCTTTTTTTATGTATTCGCGAACAGCCATATATAACTCTTCCTGGTTTGAACAAATGGGAACTATTATAGTTTTTTCAAATTCACTGTTATCAATGATTTTTTTAATTTTATTTTTCGATATTGTTATTTTTCTGGTTTTATTTACAATTCCGCATATTACATCTATATATGGAGATTTGGTTCCATTTGGCAATTTTCTAAAACCAATGCATTTTGAATATTTATTATTAAAATTATTAATTAATAATCGTCGCTCTTCTTCTTCATGAAAAGCAAAATGTTTAATGTATGGTACAAAATCATTTAATTTTAAAAGTGAATAATTTTTATTTCCTTTTATTATTGTTTCTTCTAATATTGATTTAATTAATTCTGTAATTTGATGTGCTGCATCTCGTACATCTTCATAATCAATTTGGGTATATAAAACAGGAATTGCCATACTGTAAATATTTTCATATTTACCTGTTTCATTATAGTCTGAATGCAAAGCATAATATTTATATGGTTTAGCTACATCCAACTCAATTGCCGCGCCTCCATTAGAGCAATAACTTCTCCATTGGCTTAATAAATTTCCTGCTTCTCCTACACAGAAAATAAAATTAACGCTATCATAATTATTTTCTGACAACCATTTATTGCCAAGAAGTCTCTCTTCAGAAAAATCATTAGATAAACGTAGATTTGAAAATCTAAGTGTATCATTTTCTAAAATTGAAAACAACGCATCTATAGAAGTGTAATGATAGAGAGGTATTCTTTTATTCTTTTTTGGCGATTTACCTGTCTGCCATAGATTTTCCCAGTTATTAACAAGAAACAATTCTAATTGTTTAAGCTTTTGCTCTTCAGATATTTTTGATATCAATTTACACCTTCTTTTTTAGTAATTCAAGAAGTTCATTTGTTTCTTTATCATTCTTAACAAGTTTTTGTCTAGTAAATATTCTTATTTTATTTTGATAGTCTGGATGGTAATTCATAAATTTTTTCTCCCATTTTTCTTGAATGTTAGGTGTAGGAAAAGAAGTATATAAAAATACAGTACTATTTTTTATTTTGTCAATTGACAACAAATAGTATAATTTCATTGCTAATGTTTCATAATTTCCTTCTTTATCTTCCAGTTGATCTTTATCTGGAGTAAATAGACGAATATCAACACCAACAAATGAGTCGTTATCTATTCTTTCCGCTATTTTGTTTGCAATATTAGTAGTATTTTTATCTTCAATTTCTTCTGAGCTATACAGCTTCATACCCATTTTGAAATAATTCTCACGAACTTTTTTAGGTGTGTTTAACGCTGAATTGCTTTCATCAACATGTTCTTCACAAAATTCTTCAAATATTTTAGAAATCGTATTATCAAAGCTATCAAGTGTAATTTTATCCCTTGATATATTTTCGCAATGTTCACGATAGTTATCTCCAACAAAGAATATTTGGCTGTTAAAATTGTTTTCCCATAATAATGGAAATAAATTTTTAATTGTTTGCATCATAGCAGAAGGGTTATCATCAATCCAATATACTTTTTTCATTTTTTACAACTCCTTAAAAATAGGCAATTTAGATACGAACCACAATGCCTTATTCTCAATTTGACAGAATTTCCACTCTGATTTTATAATCTTTTGCCAATCTGGCTTCAATTTATCAAATGAAAAATATTCAAAAGAGGATTCTTTTTCAGAAATACCTTTTATATAATTACTAATTGTAAATAAACTCATATTACCATTGAAAGAATCGTAAGGATTTTCTAACTGAAACTTAATTTGGTTCGTTTTATCAATCCATCCGTCAAATATCCTATTTTCTTCCCTTCTTACAGGGTTAATAATAACAAGATAATTATCCTCACGAAGTAAAATAACCTTGCATCTTAAATCATCATAAGCAATTCTTGTCTCCTCATAATCAGAATCATCATTATTTTTATATTCATAAAACTTTTTTTTATATCGAATTAACTTTTTTACACGTGATAAAAAATCAACATCTTCATTCCAAAATTTTGCACATGAAAAAATTATATCATATAAAATACATTTTAAATATTCTAAATTATAATATTCTCTATTTTCTCCATAACCTTTAATTGTAATTAAAGAATTATCCAAATTAATCATTGTAAATTCTATCATATCTTCACATAATTTTACTCGTTTATCGGAAGATTTATTCCATAAGTCAAATAGAAAATCTCTTGCTGGTGTTGAATAAGTATTTTCTGTATTAATATCTTCTTCATTTAAATATAGTTTTGGAATTTGCTTTTTAGAATCATTATCATCAAGCAATAATCTGTTAAAGAGTTTTGCAATTTGGATATTTGTATTATTTTTAAATAGCAACCATTCAAGCTCATCTTCTTTCAATTGTTTCTCAGTTCCCCAAATCTTATGAGATAACAAATCATCTAAATTTGTTGAATGATCAACTGCTTTTTCATGTTTTAAAATAGCGTTTTCACCTGCTTCCCGCGCCATTGCCTGCATCAATTGACTGTTAAAATCTTTCTCCAGCATACGCATAATACGATTTCTATACGATAAAATATCACGCATTATCAGGATAGGAACAATCTTTTCTTTCTCTTTTTCAGAGGGGTTAAAATGAAAGCTTATATACAAGTATACTTTTTCAATTGGTCTTGCTTCGCGGTCTAACTTTACTTCATCGCATATAGGTATATTATCAAAACGAAGAATAAAAAATGGTTTTCTAAATGAAGTTGAATCATTATTAATATTAAATCTATCCTCATTTTCTGGATTATCAAAACAGTTATCATTTAATAATTTTACTTTATTATTTGGCGAAGGAATCAAACAATAACCATCATCAATTAAACGGGTATTTGAATACGTTTCCAATATTGAGTGTTTTAAGTTGGCACCAAGTGCCCACATTATTCGTTTTTTTATAACATATTTTGCCTTTGCTATTTCAAGTTTAGAATAATTCTCTGGTGTATTCTCTGCAATAAAATCAAGATTATTCATTTGAATTAAATTATCATCACCATTTTGAGTTACTAAAACAATTCGCAATTTTTCATTATCAAGCAAATATTTTGATACGATCATATTTTGTATTTTCTGTATAAATTTTTGATATTTATCTTTTATTTTTTTTTCATCATTACCATCTTTCATAAAATAATCAAATAATTCTTTCTCAACATTTATTCTTTTCTCTTTCGCTTCTTCCTCTTTTACTTCTGCCTCAACAGAAGCCCATTTAAGATCCCATTCTCGCATATTTGTCATGTTTTGTAAAAAATAGCTATTATCAGTAGGATCGGTCTCAGGTATTTCTCTATTAATTTTTTCTATTCCGTCAAACAACAATCGCGAATTTTGAAAAAATATTTCAATACAGAATTCCTTAAAAAGTTTATTATAGTCATTATACGAATCATTTTCTATTACAATAGAATTATATAAAGGAGATAATATTCCTTTCATAATCGGAATATCATTTTCATTAGTATTATTCTGATATTCAATACTTGTTAAAAGTAAGAATTCCATCCACAAAGAGCGTGTTTCATCGCCACTACCGTCAATAACTTTATGAATATGAAAAGAATAATATTTCCAAAAACAGCGTATTAAATTATTATCACAGGAATATTTAATTTTATCATTTAAATGTGAAACAAACCTATTACAATATTTTTCATTGTAATAGGCGCATCCGTTTTTAGATTCAAGATTTATAAACCTTTTTAAAAATTTGTATATCTTTTTTATTGTTTCTTTTCTTAGAAAATATGTGCTTCTCATATCAGCTAATGCTTCGAATAATGAATTTTTAATAAAATCAAGTGTTTTAAATTCATTATTATCTGCAGATATTATAATATTGCATATTTTCCCCGTTATTTCATCTTTAGCACATCCTGTAAATAATGATTCGCAAATGTTAATAATAAATTTTAAAATAACCTTTTTTACATTAAAATTATATGATTTAAATGGACGTGATAATATTTTTAGTAAATGTTCAATTATACACACAAGTATTTGCTTATATGAGTATCTGCCGGTTTCTTTTAATACTTGAAAGGTTTTTACGACAATAGCTAGTTTTTTGTTCTCCAGAGTAAAATTATTATTTGAATCTTTCTCTTTTAATTCATTAAATATAATATTAAAAAGCTCAGAAATGCTTTCATAATTTATCATTACTTTTTCAAAATAACACTCTATGAAATGTGTTAATAACATACGTACAAATGCTTTTGTATTACCATAATCTTTTCTTCTTTCAGTATCATCATACATTATAGGAGTGTATTCCAGAGCTTTTTTTGCCCAATAATTCGCGAAACTGCGGGTGGTACTGCGTTTAAACAAATATTTTGCCTCATATTCAAGTTTACAACCGACGCAAGAGTCACCTTGTTTCCGCATATTTGAAATGTCTACTTTGCAAAACGATAAAAAATTACCTTTTGGATAATTTACATATGATTCCTTTGTATCCATAGAAAGTCTATCGATCAAAATAAAACATTTTGAAAACACGGATTCGTATTTACTCGGTCTATATTTTTCTGGAATCAGAGACTGTATCAACATTTTTGCCCGGTGAAAACTACCACCGGTAATAATACAATCATCTACATAAAAGAAGTTAATAGGCAACCCTTCATGTTCATTAAATAAATGATTAATTATTTTACGTAAAGCATCATGTTCGCACACAAAATTGGAGCGAAATTGTTTATCTACATTTACAGATACAATTTCAGCAGTTCCATTAAAATAATATGCATTTACATATTGTGAAAAACCCACATTTGAATTGTGCTCAGGGGAAAATATTATATTTAAAACAGGTGTTGAAATTTTATTATTACTATTAATAGTTTCATTTCTAATTCTAGTAATATCATTTTCTTTCTCCATTGCTAACCATTCTTTTAATTGTTCTTTTACTATTTTTTTGGAAATATATTTTTGAGTATCAAAATAATATTGATAATGATTTTTCCCGCGTAGAAAGTGCCCATAATAAACACAATCTTGTAATTGGAATAAGCGTTCATTGTTTTCTGATGAGTTAAGCAAAGTATCATTACTTATATCATCTGTAGACAAACTATCGATTTGATATATTTGAAGAGTTGGAACTGTTGATGTCGGATCTGTTTCAACTAATGGTGCCTCTTCATTAATAATATCAGGAAAACAATGTTTGCATTTTAAAGGCTGATACCAATTTGATTCTCTTTCAATAATGTATGAAATGATATTATTATCTTTTAATTCTTTTAATTTATCTATTTTGACTTCAATTTCCATTTTACAAATATCAATGGATTCCCATAATTCTTTTTCAATAAAAGATAGACCTTTATCAAATTTAATGTTTTCATCACGTACAAGAAAGACATTGTAATTAAACATTATGCTGGAAATTTCAATATTTTTATCATCTCTGTCTCTTTTATATTTAGCTCTCATTTTATCAAATGTTGTTAATGTTGAACCAATTGGAACAATTTGAATAACAGATGTTTTACGAGGTTTTTCGTTATCATTTAATTCTAAAGTACTGTATATTTGCACTCTATCAATGGCAGTATTTTTTGAAGTGCTGTTACCTAAAGGAAAAACAGATTGTAAAAGAAAAGATTCCAGCTGTAGATTATATTGATAAATAGCATAATGAACTTCTTTTTTTATACCTTTTACCTCAAAATATTTTTTTAATATCTCATGTAAGGAAAAAATCAGCGCCTGAGAATAGGAAGCATATCCATAAAAAATAATATCATTGGGTATTTTCTCTAAATTTTTAAGAATATCCTGTAAAATGTAAAATGCTACCCTATTTGCAATTGATGTTCTGTAAAACAAAAAGGACATTTCATAAAATGAGCTTGCATGAATCTTATTCCCTAAACGCATATGGATATCCGGAAGACGATATCCTCTAGACAAAGGATCCTCATTAACTAATGGTTTTTCCACTATTTCTCTAATTTTCTTGAAATATTGAGGCAAATCATTATTTTCATTATTTTCATTATCTTCTTTTTTAATTACATTAAACGGGCATACAAATTGCGGTCTTTCATTTTTTCGTTGTTGTATTTTATTAAATATTTCCAATAATTCAGAAGCACGAATGTAATAAGCAGTATTTATGTTACTTTCCCCATGTTCTAATGACATTATGTATGCATTCTGTATAACATAACCAACTTTAGTTCCCAACACAACCAATTGTTTTGGGTATTTTAAATTATATTGTGTATCCGGCTCTTCTTCACAAGACAGAAAAACTTGTAAATTTCGCGAAAAATTCATTAATGAAAGAGAACTGCCAACTTCCTGAAATATATAGATAAAATGTGATGGAAGATTCATAAAATATATACATATATAAAAATCTGTATCTTCCAAATAATCCTCGCAAGTAAATAGCGAAGCTGCGGCAAAAAAACCTTTTATGAATATTTCACAATTGTCTTTCTCCTCAAGATACTTATAGAAATCACTTGTCTTCAATATGTCACATAAATGTATATTATTATTCTTACTGGTATCTATTAATATTTTTAATAATTCAAACCAAAATATTTTCCAATTTTGCTGCATATTATATTTTAACTTTGCGTCTGTAATACTCATGTTTTTTGCTAGTGTTAAAGTGTTATTTATAATGTTAATATTGTTAATCCAAATGTACTCTGATATTTTATAATCTAGATAATAAGCAAAAGCAGTATAATCCTCTTTAAATGTATCATTATTACCTAATTGAACTAGATTGACAGGCGAACTGTTTTTTACTTCTTTTATCGGAATTACAAAGTATATTTGTGTACCTGGAATGATATAATCTGGAAATAAAGAGTTTTCATTTTCTTTCTTTTTTAAATTGTTTGGAAATGTATTCGATGGATCAAGTTTGAATGTAGTATTGCTCGTTGAGGTTGTCGAATTTATACTTTTTAATGACAATTATTCATCATACAAAATATTTTGCATATCAATTGTTTTACAACTCAGTAATTATATATCTTTT
>WQSW01000025.1 GCA_009787695.1 Treponema sp. | reverse complement strand
CTTCGCGGATCACTTCGTCTACTTCTGAAAGCGCGTTTACGGCATCTTCCGCTTCATTTGCACTCACCCCGAAGATACTGCATATCCTTTCTATTGAGACAGTTCCTTCGTAACGAAGCCATTGCCCAAGCAGGCTTAAAGGCTCGCTAATCCATGTTTCTTCCCATTCGCGGTGGACGACAGTAGAGATAACAGCTCCTTTTCGCAAAACAGTTTTTATTCGTGCCGCTGCTTGCTGTGATGCGTCAATATTTTCAACTAACCTCTCTCTCTCTCTCTCTCTCTCTCTCTCTCTCTCTCTCTCTCTCCTTTATAGAAGAAACTTGTCAATTTACCCTTTTTCATGGGGTAGGTCTCACAATGAAAACATTTTTTCTCACATTTCATAAGGGATACTGCCCGTAAGGGTTGTATATATTGCCGGGCGGGCATAAAACGCGTAAAAAAGGAGGTTTTTTTATGAAAAACACAATCAAATTGTTAGGGATTATTACTTTTGTTACGGTAATCGGGTTTTCTTTCACCGCTTGCGAAGATCCGCCGTGTCCCCACACTAATTCTGATTCCATTTTAGGATCAGGAGTAGTGCCAACCTGCACGGAAGAAGGCTGGTATGAGAGACAATGCTGGGCCTGCGGCGAAATATTTCAAGTCACAAGAGAGCCATTCGGACACCAAGGTTTAAGTGAACCAAAAGCGGCAACATGTTCGGAACCGGGTAATTCTGCGAAATATGGAACGTGTACCCGGACAGGCAATCAAGGTTGCGGCGGAACAGTAATAGCAGGTACTGTTATTGCCGCGCTTGGACATCAAAATATTAATTGGACATCTTATAATGCAACCAACGGAAAAATATCTGCTTGCGAACGAGCCAACTGCGCGGGAGGTTTCGCGATTGTGGGCGACACAGGACCTAAAGGCGGAAAGATCGCTTATGTTAATCGTGAAGGATTTGACGTAACAAATTCAAGTGGAGGCGGTACAGATAAAGCATATTACCTTGAAGCCGCTCCTGGTGACGCGGTAGGAACATTTACATGGGCATCATCATCAAAAGTTACAGCAGATATAAGCGGAACCAAAGGTGAAATAGGTGAAGGTCTTAGAAATACGCAGGTTATATTAGCAGCAGACTCCGATGCGCCTGCTGCGCTTGCAGCCAATGGATATGGTAATCCTTCCGATTCTTGGTTCCTCCCAAGCGAAAATGAACTAAAGGAAATGCATAAAGCAAGAATTATTCTTGGAATAACAACCGGAAGTTACTGGTCTTCAACACAAGTTGATGATGACCCTAGTTATGCATTTAATCAACCTTTCAGTTCTAGTACGACATTTGATTCAGTAGACTATAAAACCAGAACTTATCGCGTCCGTACCGTCAGGGCTTTTTAAAAATTATGAATACAGGGGGGTATCCCCCTGTTTTATTTTATGGAACTTGACGCAACCCCTTTAGTATGGACGCACTTATTAAAGGATCACTTCGACCAATTAGGGCAGCGCTACGGATAATTTTCCACAGCATTTGCAAATTGCACATAACTCCCCATATACGAAATACATAAAATCTTAAAAATGAAATTAAAATTACATTAAACTTACCATCTTCGCTGTTAAAATATTTTACAAACAACTATCATACATTTTATAAAGATGCTATAATAAATCATGGATTGGCAGAGGATACTATACTTTCTTCCCGGCATTATTTTAGGCTTAACTATTCATGAGTTTTGCCATGCTTTTTGCGCGTATAAATTAGGTGATACAACTTCCCGCGATCAGGGCAGGCTTACTTTAAATCCGATCAAGCATATCGATCTTATTGGTTTCTTGTTTATTATTTTTGCCGGCTTCGGGTGGGCGAAACCTGTGCAGTTTAATCCTGAAAATTTAAAAAATTACCGCCGCGATAAGGCGCTGATTGCCGCAGCCGGTCCTCTTTCTAATTTTGTGATGGGTGTTCTTTTATGTTTTGTGATAAGAGCGTTTCTTGCGTATTTTACTAACCAATTAGAAAACGGAACTTATAATCCAAACAGTATCGCTTATCATTTATATATAATTGTAAGTTACGCAGCCTCGATTAATTTTGGTTTGTTCATTTTTAATTTGATACCGATACCGCCGCTTGACGGAAGCCATATTGTTTTTTCTGGTTTAAATATTAGTTTTGAACTGGAAGAAAAAATAAGAAAGATAGGTTTACCTGTTTTATTTTTAATATTGATTGCTCAGAATTATCTTAAAATTACGATTCTTCCGATAGGGATCGCAATAAATGCTCTAATGGGTTTGTTTATTAATTAAAGCGGGATAATTTTTTTATTACCAAAAAATGAGTTTTCCTCTGTCGCTTACAAAACCGCTGTCTTTAAAACTTTTTACATATTCGCTTTGCGCTGCTGTCTGTCCGTTGATTTTTTCTATTTGTATTTTCTTTTCCGGCATCACATTTCTTGTGCGCGGGATTTTTATCATCGCGATTAATTCCATTATGTCCCGATCATCTGCTTCTATTAATATCTGTATCTCTTTGCCGCTTTTTACAGAAATTGCGATTACTGACGCTCCTCTGTAATAAATTCTGTTACCTGCACTTCTTGCGCATAACTTGTAATCAAGATTTTCAATATTTGTTCCTGCAATGCTTGCCGGGTCTGCTGCGTTCATCCAATAAAGTTTGTTAAAACTTTCCGCTTGTTCAAGTTCTGCGGCGATCGAAGGAGATGCAAATTGTAATGAGTTGACCCCTGAAAAAAATCTGCCTGTCACAAGTTCGCCTGCAAGTTCCATGCGCCGCATGGCGGGTAACAATTTTGACCATGAGAAGATTGCGTCCTCATGTTCCAGTAAGGGGCGGCAGAGTATTCCCCATCGATCCAGCAATAAGCGGACGCGGTCGCGGTTAAGAGCGTCTTCTTCGATTGCGTCTATGCTTTCCTGTTCTTCTATGATGAGCGAAAACCAATTGCCTGATACTGGCGCGCCGCCTTTCCATCGGTTTTTTAAAGCGGCAGGGATGCGTGGCTGTCTGCCGAAAGGAATCACTGTCTCTGCATCGCGTGGAATTTCAATTTCTTTTGGAATAAATCCGTATTGTAATCCGTTTCTGACAGGGTCAAAAGAATCTGAAGTAAGCGATCCCTGCCATATTTTATTCCAAAGAGCCTGTGCGCAGGTGCGGCTGTCTGTTTTCAGTTCGTTTTTTATTTCCCAAAAATCACGCGGACGGCTGAAAAATGGAGTTTCAGCTAAATGTGAGAGCGGTGAAAGTTTCGCATCACGTTTTTTTTCGTCTGTTTTTAAATAAATTAAATCTAAATCTTCAGGACGGCAGAAACCTATTTTTTCTTTGCCCGCTCCGTACCAAACAAGCAGTCCTTCGCGTAACTCTTTATTTAATTTTTCTGCATCATAAAAAGAATTTCTTGCGCATAACATTTCTGTTTCCCATAATTTTGCGCTTGCTGTCCAAGCATATAAGTTTTTTCTGAATTGAGTATTAACAGTATTATCGTTACACGCTAATCCCTGACGCAGAGCAAGAAAAGGAACGAGCAGAGAAGAAGGTCGCTCTTTTATTACAGGGCGCTCTTTTTTGCGGGAAAGACGTAAAAGCATTTCCAAATTTTCGCGGTCGCAGATTAGATATTGCTTTTCTTCTTTTTCGTCTAATACCGCAACTTCGCGGATCACTTCGTCTACTTCTGAAAGCGCGTTTACAGCATCTTCCGCTTCATTTGCACTCACCCCGAAGATACTGCATATCCTTTCTATAGAGACAGTTCCTTCGTAACGAAGCCATTGCCCAAGCAGGCTTAAAGGTTCGCTAATCCATGTTTCTTCCCATTCGCGGTGGACGACAGAAGAGATAACCGCTCCTTTTCGCGTAACGGTTTTTATACGTGCCGCCGCTTGCTGTGATGCGTCAATATTTTCAACTAACGCTTTTGGCATAACAGAGCAGAGTGTATCCCACTCATCTTTTGGAATTGCAATGCGTTCTTTTACCCATTCGTTTAATGATAAAGCATCATCCGGTGCGTAATCTGTTAGTTCTCTTCGCAACCGTGATGTAAAACTTTCTATAACCGATTGTTTTAAAACAGGGCGAAGATCGGCATTACCGATTGCTTCTTCGATTACTTTATCAGAAAGTGTTGCGGACTTTGCTCCTGCGAGGTCCGCTCTTTCATCGTATTCATACATGAAAGTGTTTGTTTCTTGTCTGACCGTGTCTCTGGAAAAGGGACTTGGAATGTTTGTTTGAAAAAATGAGAGTGATATACTTCCGTTTTTAATTGAAGAAATTAAATCGCGGAAACCTTCCATATCAAAAATGTCGACAAGGCAGCTTCTCCAGCTTTCTGCAGTTACCGGAAAGCCGTCTTCATCTGCGACTGCATCAAAGAGGCGTTTTGATCTTTGGCGCATTATCCAAAGAGGCGTGCGTTTTCCGAAAGGTGCTTTAGGCAGCAGCAAACTGCGTTCTGCAGCTTCGCGGAAGTTTGCGCCGAAAACGCCTGAACTTTCAAGACGGTTTCTAAAAAGGCGTTCTCCGTAGGTAAGACCGTTTTCATCAATATTATCAAGTGAAAACAAAGCGTTACGCAAAAGTTCTTCTGTGTTTATTTCTTCAAGTCCAAGACGCGGTATTAAAAAGAGTATGCTGTCATCATTTGAAAAACTTGCTGTGCGCAAATTTATTTTTTGTTCAAGTTCATTGCTTAATGCAAGAGAAAGAGGATAATTGATTCTTCCTCCTCTAAAACTATGAAGAACAACAGAACAAAAATCTCTGTTTAATTCTGTTCCTTTAATTATTTCTATGATGATATTTTTATTGTCAGGTAATGGCGCTCCTTTTTGCATGCTGTGTTGTAAATTTAAAAACGCTTTAAGAGAATCGTTTGCTTCACTTGATAAAGTGGTTTTTATCTCTGATATATTATTATAATAATCAAGAATTGCAAGGATTCTTTGTGTTAAATTGGAACTGCGGAATTGAGTGTCGCTTTTCCAGAAAGGGATAAAATCCGCTCTTTTTTCAAGAGGTGTAACTTCTACAGCCTCATGCCCTATGCTTGTTACGCGCCATCCCCGCGCGCCGAAATCAAAGCAATCGCCGATTGATCTTTCCCAGACAAATTCTTCGTCAAGCTCTCCTATTTTTGTACCGTCTGAAAGGCGCATTGAATAAAGACCTCTGTTTGCAATCACTCCTCCTGATGAATAAAGAAGTGTGACAGTCCCGTCAAGTTTTCCTATTGTCCCTTCGATCTTATCAAGCCAAATGCGCGGTTTAATGTCGCGTAACCGAGTGCTGTCCCCACGCTTGCTTCCTGAAGCAAGTCCTGCAAGCATTTGAACAACACGATTGTAAGTATCAAATTTTAAATTTTTAAAAATATAAAACTTGGTTATAAGTTCATAAAGTTCATCTATCTTTCTGTCTTTTTCACAGCATAAAGAAAGTATTAATTGCGCCAGTATATCCTGCGGATTTTCTATCGGTTTTATTTCTTCGATGTCGCGTTCATCTACAGCGCTTTTTAATGCGGCTGCGGCTAGCAGATCCATTCCATGAAAAGCAAAAAGTTTTCCTTTGCTTGTCTGTCCCACCTTATGACCTGAACGCCCTATCCTCTGCAAAGCCTGCGAAACATTTGCCGTGCTTCCTGCAAGTATAACCTCATCAATGCTGCCGATGTCTATTCCAAGTTCCAAAGAAGCGGTTGCAACAACGCAAGGAAGCCTTCCCTCTGCAAGACCTTTTTCAACAGTGCGCCGTATCTCTTTAGAAAGAGAGCCGTGATGAGGAAATGCAACCGTTCCTTTTAATTCGCACAAACGGGCTTTGATTCCTTCTGGATAACCGTTACGTGCAAAAAAAGACGCTGCCTCTTGATTTATAAAATAACAAAGACGTTCCGCCCTGCGCCTTGATTCTGCAAAAACAAGCAAGGTTGATCCTTCCCAAATCCGTCTTAAAATATATTCGATCAATGGCGTATAACGTGAACCGTATCTATCAACACCGGAAAGTCCGCTTTTTTTGTTAGGTGTAATCTCAATATCAGCGTCCGGAAACTCAATGCTAAAATCAATTTTCTTTTCTGCAGGCGGAGAAACAATATTTACTTTTCTGCCAATACCGCCGACAAACTCCGCTGTTAATTGCGGGTTACGGACTGTAGCGGAAAGACTTATCCGCTGAAATTCCCCCGCGATGAGGGCGAGCCTTTCTATTTGACAAGAAAGATAAGCGCCTCTTTTGTTTCCCAATAGCGCATGAACCTCATCAATTATTAAATATTTTACATTTGATAAAACATGCCGTCCTTTTGGATTCAATAAAATAATTGCAAGGCTCTCAGGAGTTAGCGCAAGGATCGAAGGCGGGTGTATATAAAAACGCCGCCTTTGTGATTGCGGAGTATCGCCTGAACGGGTTTCAACACGCACCGGCGGAAAAGGAAGATTCTCTTTTTCAAAACGAGATTTTATTTCCGCTAAAGGTTCCAACAAATTGCGTTTAATATCTTCGTTAAGCGCTTTTAAAGGCGAGATATAAATAACAGAAAGTTTTTCCGCGTTGTATTTTTGCTTGCCATCGGAACAAAAGCGCGAGATTACCGATAAAAACGCAGTCAGTGTTTTTCCGCTTCCTGTCGGTGCGAGTGCAAGAACATTTTCTCCTTGTTCAATCAATGCCCATGCCTCATCCTGCACAGAAGTGGGGTTTCCATAAGTATCTGTAAACCATTTGTGGATTATAGGGTGAAAGGTTTGCGGCAGCATAATATATTATTATACTACTTTAATTGTTTGTAGTTAATAGAGCGCCTTTCCGCTTACCCATATATCTTCCCAAGAACAAACTGTACAAACTGTTTTGGCAATACTTTGTTTAAAAAGATAAAAAAATTATAAGAAAACCCGGCAACATAAGCAGGTTTTGGATTCTTGCAAACAGCAGCTTTGTAAATTACTTTTGCAACTTTTTCGGGAGACATTCCGTTTTTTTCATCTTTTTCCATCATGCTTATTGAACGGTAAATGCGGCTGCCGTAATCTGCATCATCCTTTTCAAATGATTTTTCTCTTGCGTCTGTAAAACCTGTTTTAGTGTCGCCCGGCATTATTGTTGATACTTTAATTCCAAAAGGGGAGAGTTCTGTGCGAAGACAATTTGTAAGAGCTTCGATCGCAGCTTTGCTTGCCGAATAAAATGCTTGAAAAGGAACATGCATTGCGCCTGCTACAGAGCCTATGTTTATAATTTTACCGCTTTTTTGAAGACGCATATAAGGTACTGTGTATTTAATAGCTTCAAATGCTGCAAAGAAATTCAAATCGAACAATCTTTTCGCATCACATAGATCTGTTTTTTCTGCTGAACCGGAGATGCCGCCGCCCGCATTATTTATCAATATGTCAATGCGTTTTTCTTTATTGTAAATATTTTCTATTGTTTCTTTTAATTTGATTCCATCAGTTATATTGCAAATAACAGAGTTGATTCCCGTTAATTCGCAATTATTACGTGATATGTTGTATACAATGTTTCCTTTTTCAAGAAACAATTTTGCTGCTGCAAACCCAATTCCTCTTGATGCTCCTGTAATGATAACAATTTGTTTTTTATTCATATAAAGCTAGTATATAGTGTTATTCTCTGATACGATAGTATTATATTTAATATCTTTTTAAGGGGATTTTATGCAGGATAAAATAATTAAATCGCGTTTTAATCGTTTATTTAAAAATTCAGGTGATATACCCAGAAATATGAGCAGTATTTACAATATTATGACAGGCGATTATCTTGATTCACCTGCCAGCCAATGGTTAAATGAATCAGATAAAATCGTTACAGTAACTTTCCGTGAATTGAATGACAATGTAAAAAGCATGGCGAAATATTTATCAGATAAGTTAGGTGCAAACCAGAAGGGTAAATTTGTCGGTCTTTCAATGGACAATTCGCATTTATGGCAGGTGTGTTTTTGGGCTTTGCTAATGTCAGGTTACAAACCGGTATTGATTGATATAAACCATAAAGAAGAAATGGTTGATTATATAATAGAAAGTTCCGGGGCACAGGCGATTTTAGGAAGGGAAAAAATCGATTTAAAAAACAAAGTAATGCTTATTTCAATTGATGAATTAAAATCTGCTCTGACAAAAAAAGCGGACAGCTTCGTTCCGCAATGGGCTGACAATCTTGCCCTTTGTACATCGGGAACAACCGCAACTGCAAAAGTATTGGTTTTTGACGGAAGCGCAATCGTTTATCAGATAGAAGGTTTTTACAGAGTCTATTTAAAAGATCAAAGAATCGCCAGAGCTCCTACCCCTGTAAAATCACTTGCATTTTTACCGATGCATCATGTTCTTGGTTTTATTACATTGTGTATCGCTTATCCTTTTTTAAACACAACAGTTGTTTTCTTAAAAGACAGATCGCCTGCATCGATACAGGCAGCTTGCCAGAAAATCGGCGTAACGCACATGGTTTCTGTTCCGTTGCTTATTAATAATTTAAAAAACGGTGTGCTTAGAAAAATCCGCAACGAAGAGCCGCAAAAAGAAAAATTGTTAAATCTTCTTTCCGGCATCGCTCTTTTTATTCAGAAAATTGCACCGCGAAAAGGAGATGCATTTGTCAGAAAATGTATCACAAAACCGATAATTAAAAAACTTTTCGGTACAACCTTCGCGTGGATTTGCGTGGGCGGGACGCATGTTCCGGTTGACTCTTTAAAATTTATAAATGGTTTGGGGCATGTTGCAACCATAGGTTACGGAATGACAGAGTGCGGAATTATCGCATTTGAACCGGGATTGGAATTTAAACGGCGCACTGACGGATCAACGGGTCCTTTAATGTACGGTTTTGAAAGTAAAATAATCGATACAAACGGCAAGGAAACTCATACAGGGGAACTCATTTTAAAAAGTAAATCCATGCACATCGGACGTATGCAAAAAGGAAAAATGATTAGCGCAGATATTGATGCAGAAGGTTATCTGCATACAGGCGATATTGCCCATTTTGAAAGAGGTTCTCTTGTTATAGAAGGGCGTTTAAAAGAAGTTATTTTAAATGAATCAGGAGAAAATATTTATCCTGATGAATTAGAAGATAAATTTGATAATATGCCTTTGGTAAAAAAAATCTGCATACTTGGAATCAATAACAAAGGAAAAGAAGAGATCGTATTAGTTGTAGAAATGCAGGAAGATGCAAAAGATGAAAAAATATTAAATGAAATTTCAAATAAAGTTTTTAATGTTAATGCGATGTCACCTGTTATGAAACAAATAAACCGTTTGTATATAACATATGAATCTATGCCTCTTGCAAACGGATTTAAAGTGCGCCGTCAAAAATTAAAAGAATTGCTGGAAAAAAACGATTTTACTGTAACAGAACTGCAAATAAAAACGCATGAAGCAAATACTCAAATTATTAAAAGGGAAGAAAATCAAAAAACAGATATTAAAGATGAAAAATTCCTTGAGATACGGGAAAAAGTAGTAAAATGTTTTGCAGAAGTTCTTGATATGACGCCCGACAGAATTGGTTATGACATGCGTTTTATCGAAGATCTTGGAGGAGATAGTTTAGACAGTCTTGGACTCCTTGTAATGGCGGAAACACGTTTCGGAGTAATGGTAGAAGAGAATGATTATTACAGATGTAAAACCGCAAATGATGTCGCCCGTCTGTTATACGAAAAAATAACAGGCAGCTATACAGGAAAGGCTGCGGTGCATGCAGAAAATGTTGCGCCGATTAAAATTTTTGAAGATACTCCCGAATTTAAAGCGTTTACTGCAAGATTAGAATCATTAAAAGGGATAAAAAATCCGTATTTTATTGCGCATGACAGTACGTTACGCGACATTTCTGTTGTAAACGGAAAAGAAGTTCTTAATTTCGGCTCTTACAATTATTTAGGTTTAAGCGGTCATCCGCAGGTGAATGATGCTGCAATCGAAGCAATTAAAAAATTGGGAACATCGGCAAGCGGAAGCCGTTTGCTTGCAGGAGAAAAAACCCTGCACGAAGAACTTGAAAAAGAAATTGCTTCATGGAAACACACAGAAGACGCAATTGTACTTGTCGGCGGGCACTCAACAAATGTTACATTTGTGGGAAATTTCTGCAATTCAAAAGATTTAATTTTATACGATGCAATGTCACATAACTCTGTCGCTCAGGGTATACAATTAAGCAATGCAACAAGCAGATTATTCCCTCATAATGATTTTAATTCAGCACGGGCGATACTTACGTCCATACGCGGCAAATTTGAAAAAGTTCTGCTTATAATAGAAGGCGTATACAGCATGGACGGTGATATTGCGCCTGTCCCTGAGTTTGTAAAACTAAAAAAAGAATTCGGCTTATTTTTAATGGTAGACGAAGCACACTCATCATGCACAATCGGAAAGAACGGCGGCGGTGTTGACGATTATTTCAATTTAAATCCGGATGACATTGATATTAAAATGGGAACGCTGTCAAAAGGGCTTGGAACATGCGGCGGTTATCTTGCAGGAAAAAAATCAATGATAGAGTTCTTGCGTTATTCATTGCCCGGTTTTGTATTTTCGGTCGGCTTAAGCCCTGCTCTGACAGCTGCAACTCTGGAAGCGGTAAGGATAATCAGAAAAGATAATTCGCTTGTTGCAAAATTGCAGGAAAACATAAAACACTTTGTAAATAAAAGCAAGGAAAACGGTTTCAATTTGTGCATGGCAAAAGAAAGCCCGATTGTTCCGATTCTGGTAGGCAAAGATGCCGATGCATTTGCTTTATCGCAAGCTCTTTTTGAAAAAGGCATTTTTGTTCCGCCTGCTGTATACCCTGCAGTACCTGCAAACAAAGCGCGTCTGCGTTTCTGTCTGACAAGCTGTCACAATAAGAATCAGATTGATCAGGCTTTAGATGCATTAAAAGAACTGTCAGGCAAGATGAATATTGTTTTACCCAAATAGAAACAAATTTTTACAGCGTTGACTTTTTTTTAGTTGTTATATAAGATTGAAACACAATCCCCGGTTGTGTAATGGTAGCACGGCAGACTCTGGATCTGCTTGTGAGGGTTCAAATCCTTCCTGGGGAAATTAAGATGAATTTTTTTTTAAATGTAATGAAGATGGAAAGAAATTAATAATCAAGTTATATTTGAAGGATTTGAACTGGAGTGCTGTGCCCCGAGAAGGCGATAGCCTTTGAGGGGTTGAGGCGCATGGATGCGCCGAAAAGCACGGAAGCGGACTGAAAGGAGTAAACAGGATGTTTACGACTGGAAGGCAAATCCTTCCTGGGGAAATTAAACTAAAACTGTGTTTATTCCTTGCCCCATATAAAAAATATTTTTATCTTTAAGGTATAACAAATTAATTTATATAATGGAGGGATATATGAACATCAATATGTTTGTAAAACCGACCGCTATTGATCCTGAACAGCTTATAGGAACTAAATGGAAAGGCTTTACCGATACATTTGCCGATCGCATATTTATGGAATTTTTGGATAAATCAAATTGCGTTTATACCTCAAGACCTAATAAATACCCGCTGACATATAATGTCAATAAAGGCAAATTGTACATCAACCATATTAATGGAGCTTTTGAGCTTAGAGGTAATGTGCTTTTTATCAATGATTACCCTGTCTTTGAAAAAGCCGCGTAATTTTCAATTCCAAATTAACCTGCCAAACTTCTAATTTTTTTAAAAAATAAGCCGATATTCTAAAGGTAGAACTGTAAATTATCATTAATTTCGGTTAGAATTGATTATTGGAGGTTTTTGGAATGTCTGATGAAGCTAATTTTGATGATATAGAGGGCGGTGATGCTCCGGATGCCGGCGGCGGTTCGAGAAAAAAGAGCGGAGGGCTTGGTAACATACTCCCTAATATTCTTAAATTTGTTGCTATAGGTTTAGGCGCGTTAGTATTTATCGTAACTGTTTGTGTTATTACCTACAATATTATGAATAAGGGCGGAAAGTCTACAACTGTTATTTCAGACCCGAATTCTCCTTATGTGGGGACACGTCCCTTATATAATTATTATGACAATATCGGCAGTATCACTGTCGAAACAAGGGATTTCCCCGTCAAGTCAACTGTTACAGTAGATATGATTCTCTGCTATGATTTAGGCGATCAAGCCGCAGCGCAGGAATTGTCCAGCCGCAGGTTTGATCTGCGGGACTTTGTGCGTGCATATTTCAGACAAAAAACGGTTGCAGAACTGGGTCCGGAAAGGGAAGAAGAGTTAAAAAGGCATATCCGCGAAGAGTTAAATACAAGATTTTTAGATACGGCAAGGGTTCGGAATATTCTCTTTAACAAACTGGATGTAACCAGTGTATTTTAATATTGATAATAATTTATCAATATTGATTAAAATAAATAAAAGGTTTAACATAAAACAATATACGCGGGAAACTTGCGTTGTAAGTACGCGGGGAACTGCGTTGTAAAAAACGCGGGAAACTGCGTTGTAATTAGGGGAAGTTATGACAGAAGTTCTGTCCCAAGATGAGATAGACCAATTATTAACCGCGATAAATGCAGGGGATACCGAACCTGAGGATTTCAGACCTGCTGCAGACAGCCGTAAAATAAAGATTTATGACTTCAAACGCCCTGATAAATTCTCCAAAGAGCAAATCCGTACTGTATCAATCATGCATGAAACTTTTGCCCGTCTTACCACGACAAGCCTTTCCGCACAGCTGCGAAGTATGGTGCATGTGCATGTCGCCTCTGTAGATCAGTTAACTTACGAAGAATTTATCCGCTCCATTCCTACCCCCACAACCCTTGCAATCATCAACATGGATCCTTTAAAAGGGAACGCCATTTTAGAAATAGACCCCGCAATCACCTTCTCCATAATCGACCGCCTTTTCGGGGGTTCGGGCGAAGGTACTAAATCTCAGCATGAACTGACCGATATCGAACAATCCGTAATGGAAGGTATCATCGTCCGTATTTTAGGGAATATGCGCGAAGCATGGACTACGGTTATCGACCTGCGCCCCCGTCTCGGGCAGATTGATACTAACCCGCAGTTTGCGCAAATTGTTCCCCCAACAGAAATGGTCGTTCTTGTAACACTGGAAACTAAGGTAGGGGATGTAGAAGGCATGATGAACTTCTGTATACCTTACCTCACTATAGAACCAATCATCGGTAAATTGTCCGCTCAGTTTTGGTATTCTTCTGTACGCCGTAATGCTACAACAGAAAATCTCAATGTTCTAAAGGATAAGCTCGCTTCTGTCGATGTTAATGTAACAGCCGAAATCGGAAAGATAAATGTCCCTGTCCGGGATGTTCTTTCCTTACAGGTAGGGGATGTAATCCGGCTATATAACACCCGTATTGGCGATCCCTACTCTTTAAACATCGGCTCCAGAAAAAAGTTTTTGTGCCGTCCCGGTATTATCGGGAAGAAAATCGCGGTGCAAATAACTCAAAAAATCGACGAGCTGGGTCAAGAAGAATTTGAAGAGCTTGTATCAGAAGGAGACGAATTATGATGAGCGATGGCGCCCTTTCACAAGATGAAATAGATGCACTGTTATCCGGTGTAGATTCATCCTCAATGTCCGGTTTAGGCGGCGGTTCTCCGGCAGCAACTATGACTGCTCCGTCTGCCCCTCCCAGTTTTGACCGCATGGTGCTGGAAAAATTCTTTGCATCAACTACAAATGCATTATCAAATAATCTTGCAGCATTAACAGGTTCTTCTGTTACACTTGTAGGTCCGAAAGTTGCAGCTTTTTCCCGTGACAGTTTCCTTTCGCAGCTGCCTGATATGGTAACAACCATTACGGCAAACTACAATTCCGGTTTTCCCGGCGAACATATTTTTATTCTTCCTGAAGTTTCGGCAAAAGCAATTGCCAGTTTGATGACCAAAGAGGATAATATCCAGCTTGATGAAATGGCAATGTCCGTAATCGGCGAAGTTGTTTCTCAGATGGTCGGCACTCAAATTACAGCTCTTACTTCAGAAACAGGAAATAAATCGATAGCGGCAGCTTCCCCTAATGCGGTAAATGTCCGCAAAGCGACCGCTCCTTTACCGGCAGGCGACTTTGCCGTTATGAGCTACAATCTTGATCTCGGCGACGGTCAATCTCATCAAATGTGGGAAATTTTAGGTTCGTCTCCTGCCACTGACATTTCAAACGGTTTAAGCGGTAAATCCCAAGCTGTTCCGGCTGGTGCAGGCATGGGTGCTCAGAATATGGGACAGGGTATGGGTCAAAATATGGGAATGGGCATGGGAATGCCGATGGGCGGTATGGGTATGGGTAATATGGGAATGGGCATGGGGATGCCGATGGGCGGAATGGGTATGGGAATGCCTATGGGCGGTATGGGAATGAGCAATATGGGTCCGACTAATGTTCAGCAAGTTCAATTCCCCAACTTAATGCAGCCGCGTTTAGGTCCGCACGAAGCGGGAAACATCGGTCTTATTATGGACGTTTCTATGGAAATGACTGTAGAACTCGGACGCACCCGCAAACTTATAAAAGAAATTTTAGGAATGGGCGAAGGTACAATCATCGAGCTGGATAAGCTTGCAGGTGAACCTGTCGACATTCTTGTTAACCATAAATTGATAGCCAAAGGCGAAGTAGTAGTCATCGACGAAAACTTCGGTGTTCGCGTAACAGAAATTGTTTCGCCGATGGAACGAATCAATGATATGGGTTATAATTGATAAATAAAAATTAACAGAGAGAAAGACCGGAGATTATCCGGTCTTTTTTTTAAAACTGATACAAAAAATTTATTTTTAAATTTGTTTTTTTAAAGAATGAACAAATTTGTTAATTACTTTTTTGTCAAAATTATGTAAAATAGAACAATGTTAAAAGGCTCCGGAAAAATATTTACAATAGCTATCCCAATAATTGTTCAGCAATTAAGCCACCATATGCAAATTTTGGTTGACAGAGCAATGCTTGGGCATATTAACCCTGAATTTTTCTCTGCTGTGGGTAATTCATTGGTTCCTTACTCTGCGGTAAATTCGGTAATTCTTGCAATCTGTTCCGGGGCGACGATTTTAATCGCTCAAAGTGTCGGAGCAAAAAATTATTCTTTAAGTTGCAGGTATGCAGAATGTTCTTTTATCGGAAATTCGATATTTCCCGTAATTGCTTTTTTATTTTTCTTTTTTGGTTCACCCTTTCTGTTTAAAATAATGGGAGTACAATCTCCCGTTCTGGAATATGCTGTCAGTTATATTAAAATAACTTCTTTTAATTTATTTATAGTCGGAATTATCGCAACCTGCACATCAATACTGCAGGGAATAGGCTTAACGCGCATTATAATGGTTACAGGTATAATAACAAATGTTTTAAATATTTTATTTGACTGGATTCTGATTTACGGAAAATTCGGTTTTCCTGCAATGAATATAGAAGGAGCAGCTTTTGCAACTCTTATTTCAAATTTTACCGCCGTGCCGTTTTTTCTTATTTATGTTTTAAAAAGAAAGAAAATTCCTTTTAAAATAAAGATACGCAACATTTTTAAATTTGATTTTAAATTATATAAAAATGTTTTTAAAATGGGGATTCCTTCAGGGGGCGAATACGCTTTATGGAGTCTGGGAAACCTTTTTGTTGTTTCGTTTCTAAACAGAATTGATATTATGGCGGCAGGTATTTATACTCTTTTATTTTCCATAAAAGGTTTGTCGGTTATTTTATATGCGGGATTCGCGCATGCAGGTTTAACGCTTGCAGGACAAAAGACCGGAGAAAAAGAACACAAGCAGGCTATCAATATTGTTTTTAAATGTTTAAGTCTTGCATTAATTGTTTGCACAGTTGTTGCGGTAATATTTTGTATTTTCCCGAAAGATATACTGGGTCTTTTTACTTCTGATATTTTACTTGTAAATTTTGCTTCTCCGTTTTTAATTTTTGTAACTCTGGTAATGTTTCCGCAGGCTGTTAATATTGTTATAGGATACGGTATTCGCGGCACAGGCGATACAAGATGGATGTTTTACACTCAAATACTGGGAACTATTCTTGTAATAACGCTTTCATATATTCTTATTTTTTCTGCAGGTCTTGGTTTATGGGGAGTATTTATAACATTTCTTGCTGATGAATTTATCCGCAGTATAATTAATTTACTAAGGTTCTGGAAAGGAAGGGAAGTATTTTTTCTAAAACCTTTTGAAAGAGTAAATATTTAAAACAAGAATTTAACCGCATAAGAAAGTTTCAAGTTTAGTTTTTTTATGTCTCGTGCCAATGCCCAATTTTTCTAATCTTTTGGTTTCTGTAACGGACCAATACTTCCGGTTTTCTTGCGCAGATATCATCTAAATCTTTTATTAAAACTTCTTTTATTAGTTTTGCAGCCTCATCAGGATTTGTGTGAGCGCCTCCTTCGGGTTCAGGAATTATTCCGTTAATTACTTTAAAATCTAATAAGTCTTTGCTTGTTATGCGAAGCATACTGGCGGCATCTTTTGCTTTTGATGCATCGCGCAGAAGAATTGATGCGCAGCCTTCCGGGCTAATTACGGAGTATATTGCATTTTCCAGCATGTATACTTTATCACCAACGCCAAGACCAAGCGCTCCGCCTGAACCGCCTTCTCCAATTATAATGCAGATAACAGGTGTCAATAGCTGAGAGAAATCGCGTAAGTTACGTGCAATGGCTTCTCCTATGCCTCTTTCTTCTGACTCTATACCGGGATATGCTCCTGATGTATCAATAAATGTTATTACAGGTCTTTGAAATTTTTCAGCTTCTTTTGCAAGGCGAAGCGCTTTGCGGTATCCTTCTGGGTTTGCCATGCCGTGATTGCGGCGGACATTTTCTTTTAACGTTCTTCCTTTCTGATTTGCAATGATTGTAACAGGTCTTGAATTAAGAAAAGCAATTCCGCCGATAATGGCAGGATCATCTCCGAAAGCTCTGTCCCCGTGCAGTTCGATAAAGTTATCAAATATTCGTTTGATATAATCCAAAGAATACGGTCTTTCAGGGTGACGTGCAAGTTCCACCTGTTTCCATACAGCTTCTGCTTTTGATTGAGAGCGTATTTTTTCTTCCAGTATGGTAAGTTCATAATCAGCTTCGATGTCCGATTCTTTTAAAAGATTTTTTAATTCTTGAAATTTATTTTCCAGATTGTTTAATCCTTGTTTGTTCATATATTAATTCCTTTATGAAGATCAATAAGCGTAGAAATTATTTTTCTCTGTTCATTTCTTGGTACAATAGCATCGACAAAACCTTTATCTTGCTGAAACTCAGCACGCTGGAATCCTTCAGGGAGTATTTGCCTGATAGTACCTTCTATTACGCGCGGTCCTGCAAAACCAATTAATGCGCCGGGCTCTGCCATAATAATGTCGGCTAACATTGCAAAGGACGCTGTTACCCCTCCTGTTGTAGGATCGCATAACATGACAAAATAAGGAACTCCTGCTTTTGCAAGTTCTGCAGCAGCGCTGGAAGTTTTTGCCATCTGTAAAAGAGAAAAAATTCCTTCCTGCATTCTTGCCCCGCCTGAAGTAGTGTAGAGCAGTACAGGTTTTCTTTCTTCCGCTCCTTTTAAAAGAGCGCGTGTTACTTTTTCTCCTACGACAGAACCCATAGAACCGCCCATAAAATTAAAAGACATAACACCAAGTATTAATGGTTTACCTTCTATTGTGCATGTTCCTGTGATTACCGCATCTTTCATCTGCGCTTTTGCTTCCGCTACCGATAATTTTTCTTCGTAACCTGCAAGTTCAATCGGATTAAGCGAATGAAGATTGCCGGAAAACTCCGTAAAACTCCCTTTATCTGCAAGATAGGCAATTCTGTCCATCGGTTCCATGCGGTAATGATAGCCGCATCCCGGACAGGTATTAAGCGCATCATTTACTTCTTTTTCATTGTACGGTATTCCGCACTTTGAGCATGTTTTAATTTCGTTATCTGCCATTTTCAATTTCCTTTTCTATATCCGCATACCATGATGTTCCGAAAACACCGTTATGGAATACAGGATGATTTATAATAAATTTTTGACGTTCAATATTTGTTTTGATTCCTTCAATAACTAATTCGCGTAACGCTCTATCCATCTTGGCAAGAGCTTTTTTTCTGTCAGTGTCATAAACAATAAGTTTTGCAACCATCGAATCATAATGCGGAGGAATCGTACAGCCGTTATATAAAAATGAATCAAAACGAACTCCGATACCGCCGGGTATTTCTAATCGTGTAATAGTTCCGGGAGTAAACGCATTGATTCTGCATTCGATAGATGAGCCTTTTAAATTTATTTGCACCGGATCGATTTCCATACTGCCTGTTGTGCATGCAAGAATCTGCTGACGGATAATATCAATACCGCTTACAAATTCGCTGACAGGGTGTTCAACTTGAACACGGGCGTTTACTTCCATAAAATAAAATTTTTCTTCTTCTGCAAGAAATTCGATAGTGCCCGCTCCCTTGTATTTTAATGAAGCGAACATGGGAATTGCTCCTGCCGCCATCGCTTCTCTCATTTTATCTGTCACTCCGGGTGACGGGCTTTCTTCGATTAATTTTTGATGATTTTTCTGTACTGTACAATCACGCTCGCCTAAAATCGCTACATTTCCGTTTCCGTCTGCAAGAACTTGCAATTCTACATGACGTGGATTTTCTAAATATTTTTCGATAAATACAGTTCCGTCTGCAAAATTAGCTTGCGCCTCGCGGCTTGCAAGAGTGATGTTCTCTTCTAAATCTTCTGCTTTGCGGACTATACGCATACCTTTTCCGCCGCCGCCTGCCGCTGCCTTTATTATTACAGGAAAGCCGAGTTTTTTTGCTTCTTCAATCGCCCCTTCATTTGCAATTACAGCTCCCGTTCCGGGAGTTACAGGAAGACCGTATTTAAGAGCGGTTTCCCTCGCTTGTACCTTGTCACCTAACAACTCGATTACTTCAGGATCGGGACCGATAAAAATAAGACCGTTATCGCGGACAAGACGGGCAAAGGCGGCGTTTTCTGAAAGAAATCCTACACCGGGATGAATTGCATCGCTTTGAGTGTGCATGGCAGCCATTAGAATGCTTTCCATCTTTAAATAACTTTGTGCCGAAGGGGCAGGACCTATGCAGATTGCTTTGTCCGCCATCTTTACATGAAGATTATCTTTATCTGCCGTAGAATAAACAGCAACTGTTTCAATTCCCATTTCACGGCAAGTACGTATTACTCTGACTGCAATTTCTCCGCGATTGGCGATAAGTATTCTTTTTACTTTTGTCTGAGCGGGTAAATTTGTTGCCAAAACTTACTCCTTAATTTCGTTTAACAATAAAAAGATTTTGTCCGTATTCAACTAAATCTCCGTTACTTGCAAGAACTTCTGTAATTTCACAATCAAATTCCGCTTCAAGGTGATTCATCATCTTCATTGCTTCAAGTATACAGAGTGTTTGCCCTGCTTTTACTTTTGTTCCCGGTTTTACAAATGCAGGTGAATCAGGGCTTGGAGAAGAATAAAAAGTTGCAACAATAGGGCTTACTATTTTCTCGCCTTCTTTTGTAGCTTGTGCTGTTGCAGAAATTCCAAGATGAACTGCCGCTTGTTCTGCCGATACGGTTTGTGCTGCTGCATGTACAGGAGCAACTCCCGCTGTAGTGTGCTGTGAAGCATTTCCTTTGCGCAGCACCAAATGAATATTTCCGTCATTAAAATCAAGCTCCGTAATTTCGGAGGAATTGAACTTATCAACAATCGCTAAAAAAAACTTATCATCCATACTAAAAACCTCTCTTAAAATATTTTATTTTAAATTTATTAATCTGCGTCATAATTAACGCCTGCAACATCGAATCCATGTGCTTCCATAAAATCCTGTTTAAAACCGATAATATCAGTTTCTGCAAATACATTTTCAGGTGTTACAATTTCCATTCTTTGCGTTACAGCATTTTGTACATCGTCTCTCATTTCCCAATCATCGATGCGGATGCGGTTTTCGCTGTCTACAGGAACTTTGCCGTCTAAAGTATAAAGACGTTCGCGGTAAAGGCGCGCGATTTGTTCAATGCAGCCTTCATGCAATCCCATTTCTTTCATCACTTTAAAAAGTGATGCGATATAAAATGGAATGATGGGAATAACAGCGCTTGATCGCGTAACGAGTGCTTTATTAACAGATACCCATGCGCCTTTTATTTTTTTTGTTTCAGTAAGTTTTTTATTTATATCGCGGCAGGCACGTTCAAGGTCTTCTTTTGCTTTTCCGATTGTTCCGTTTTTATAAATTGCCCAAGATAATTCAGGACCGATGTATGTGTAAGCTGCAGCTCTCGTCTCCTGAGAAAACAATCCAGCGCTGTCAAGAGCATCCATCCACAACTCCCAATCTTCGCCGCCCATTACTTTTACTGTGTTAGAAATTTCTTCTTCTGTTGCAGGCTCTGCCTGAGCGACATTGAATGTTCCGTCCATCATATTAAGCGTCTTACCGGAAAAAGCTCCCCCGATAGGTTTTATTACCGATCTGTACATAACACCGGTTTTAGGATCGTTTCTTACAGGAGAGGCGAGCGAATAAATAAATAAATCGATCTTTGCAGGGATGCCTTTTTTTGCAGCAGCTTTTTTTACAGCTTCTATAGTTGCAGCTTTTGTTTCATCAGAGTAAGCGTCACCATTTAATGTTATGGAAACAAAGCCGGCTTTTTCAGCCTCGATGTCAAACGCTTTGTTATTATAATAACCGGGCGTTCCGGACCTTTTTTCCGAAGGTTCGTTTTCAAAAGAAAGACCGACTGTGACAGCTTCATAACCGAAGCCCGCGCAAATACGGCTTGCAAGCCCGTATCCGTTAGAGCATCCGACAATAAGCGCCAGTTTAGGCGAAGATGAAGTTTTTGATAAATTCTTTTTTGCGTAATCAATTTGTTTGCGTACGTTAGCCGCACATCCTTCAGGGTGGGCGTTTAAGCAGATGTTGTTGCGTATCATTGGTTTAATCGGCATTATTTTTCTCCTACCAAGCACATCCATTCAGCTTCTGCGGCAAGTTCATCGCCGACATAAGCGTTTCCGCGCTGCTTGATCATTTTAGGCGATACGCGCAAATTTTCTATTTCGCAGCGAAGTTCATCGCCGGGACGTACCTGACGGCGGAACTTTACTTTATCAACAGATGCGAAAAAAAACAATGCGTCGTCACCTAACACACCGAGTTTGCGCAGCCCCGCTCCTCCTGACTGAGCCATTGTTTCAACTATAATAACGCCCGGTACAACAGGATATTCGGGAAAATGCCCTTTAAAAAAATATTCATTTTCTGAAAATAAATGCTTGGCAACTATCTTTTCTTTGGTTGCTTCGATAATTTCATCAACAAATAAAAACGGATCGCGGTGAGGTAAAAGTTTTTCTATTTCTTCTCTGCTCATTTTTATCTCCTTAATTATATTTTTTAAACACAACAACACCGTTGTGCCCGCCGAAACCTAGAGAACCGGAAGCGGCTGCCTTTATTTCGCCGTATTGAACTTTATTCGGAACATAATCAAGATCACATTCAGGATCGGGATTATCTAGATTGATGGTTGGCGGAAAAAAACCATCGCGGATTGCAAGAATGCAAACAATCGCCTCGATTCCGCCGCCGCCTGCAACACAATGACCGTGCATACTTTTTGTACTTGAGACTTTCATTTTATAAGCATGATCGCCGAAAGCGATTTTTATCATTTTTGTTTCTGTCGGATCGTTTATTTCAGTGGAAGTACCGTGCGCATTGTAATATTGAATATCTTCAGGTTTTAATTCTGCGTCTGCAATCGCTTTTTTAACCGCAAGAGCGCCGCCGTTTCCTGTTGGATCTGGGGATGTTATGTGAAATGCGTCGGCAGAACTGCCGTAACCTGCAAATTCTGCCCATATTTTTGCACCGCGCGCCTTTGCATGTTCTTCGCTTTCAAGAATCAAAACACCGGAGCCTTCCGCAATTACAAAGCCGTCTCTGTCTGCATCAAAGGGGCGGGACGCTTTTGTCGGATCGTTGCAGCGTTTTACAGAAAGCGCTTTTAGCATTTGGAAACCGCCGATAGAGAAGGGGGTGATTGCAGCTTCCGCTCCTCCTGAGATGACGACATCGCATCTGCCTGAGCGTATTAAATCAAGCGCCTGACCTAACGCGTCAGAGCCTGCCGCGCAAGCTGTAACCTGAGTGTAAGCGGGTCCTTTTGTGCCGAATATCATCGATATATTTCCTGCCGCTTCATTCGGGATCATCATAGGAACGGTTAAGGGCAACATTCTTTTTGGACCTTCACCTAAAAGTTTTTTATACGATTCGTGAACAACATCAAATCCGCCGATACCGTTTCCCATAACGATGCCGGTTTTTTCAGCATCGCAATTAACAGATTTTTTCCCTTCTGCATTAGTTTCACCTAACAGTCCGGCATCGGCTAAAGCTTGAGTAGCTGCGGCAACCGCCAATTGGGTAAAGCGTGCCATCTTGCGCGCTTCTTTTTTTTCTATCCATATGCTTGGATCAAAATCTTTTATTTCTCCGGCTATTGTTACGTCAAAACCGGTTGTGTCAAAAGAAGAGATCGTTGAAATACCGCTTTTTCCCGCTTTTAATGCCGCGCAAAAATCTTCGATATTGCTGCCGATAGGTGAAACAATTCCCATTCCTGTAACTACAACTTTCTTTTTCATTTTTTCTCCTTAATTAGAAAAACATTCCGCCGTCTACAGGCAAGACCTGTCCTGTTACATAAGTTGAATCATCCGATGCAAAGAATAACACCGCTCTTGCGACATCTTCCTGTTTCCCAGTTCTTTTCATCGGGATCGATTCTGTCATTTTTTTTCTCGCTTCTTCAGGAACCGCCGCTGTCATATCCGATTCTATGTAACCCGGCGCAATCGCATTCACTCTTACTCCGCGGCTTGCAACTTCGCTTGCAAGGCTTTTTGTTACGGCGATTAAACCTGCTTTGCTTGCGGAGTAATTCGCCTGCCCTCCGTTGCCGTGTATACCGACAACGCTTGCCATATTAATAATCGATCCGGATCGTTTTCTAATCATGTCTTTTGCAGCAGAGCGTGCGACAAAAAATGCAGCAGAAAGATTGATATCGATTACTTTCTGCCATTCTTCCAATGACATTCTGAAAGATAAATTATCTTTTGTGATGCCGGCATTGTTTACAACAATATCAAAACAATCAGCTTCTTTTATTGATTTTTCAATTGCTTCATCAATTGATGAAAGTACAGAAAGGTCTAACTGTATCCAATGAAGTTTTCCTCCCGCCGCTTCTTTTCTTGCGTCAAGATCATCGGGGGTTTTGTAATCAAGCCCCCATACTTGCGCGCCTTCTGCAATGAATAAATCGGCGATTGTTTTTCCGATTCCCCTTAGCGCTCCTGTTACAAGCGCTTTCTTTCCGTTTAACCTCATAAAAAATCTCCTTGAATAATTTTATTGATATCTTCCGCAGTTCCTGCGGCGTAAATTGGTATTTCGCTTCCTGTCTCTTTCCATAAACCTTGCAAAACTTTTCCGGGTCCTGTTTCAAAACAAACATCAATTCCGAAGGCTGTGATTGCTTCTTCCTCTTCCGTCCAACGGACAGGGTTTGTAATTTGTTTAACAGCAAGTTCTTTTGCTTGTAAACCTGATGATATTTCTTTGCCTGTAACATTAGAAAAGATTGTAATTTTAGGATTATTAAAGTTTATTGTGTTTAAAACAGTTTTAAAATCTTCTGCCGCTTCTGCAATTAACGGCGAATGAAAAGGACCTGCCACCTGTAAACGTATAACACGTTTTGCTCCGGCTTCTTTAAATCGTTTTTCCGCTTCTATTAATGCAGCATCTGTTCCGCTTATTACAAGCTGTTTAGGTGAATTGATGTTAGCCGCAAATAAATCTTTTACCCCTTCATCTTTCCACTGTGCAATTAATTTTTCAGCTTGTTCAGGCGAAAGCCCGACAACGGCAGCCATGCCCGGCGCACAAACAGAGTTTGCATTGTTTTCTGATTTGCTTCGCAGATTATCTGCGGCTTTTTGCATCGCTTCTCCTCTTGCTTTAATAAGGCGGAAACAGTCTTCTGTACTGATTACACCGGCGCATACAAGAGCGGCATATTCGCCGAGGCTGAAGCCTGCACAAGCGCAGGGAGTAAAACCTTTTTCATTAAGGAAAACAACTGATGCAAGATTTGCGGCGGTTATTGCAGGCTGAGAAACATCGGTGCGTTTTAAAGTATCTGCATCGGAATTTAAAATTTCTTTTATATCTTTTCCTAAAATATCAGATGCGGTTTGAAAAAGTAAACTGACGGCGTTAGATGAAGAAATTAAATCCATCGCCATGCCTGAATATTGCGCTCCTTGTCCGGGAAACAAATATGCAATTTTTTTCAAAGTTTTTCCTCTACCATTTAATAATATTTCCGCCGTAGGTAAGACCTCCGCCGAATCCTATAGTAAGAATTAAGTCACCTTTTTTTAATTTTCCGCTGCGGTTCATTTCGTCTAACGCAATCGGAATTGATGCTGATGAAGTATTTGCGTATTCTTCAATGTTTAAAAAGAATTTTTCAATCGGTATATGCAGTCTGTTGGAAGCAGCCTGTACAATTCTTGAATTAGCCTGATGAGGAACGATATACGCAACATCATCAATTGTTATATTTCCTGTTTTTAAAAGCGATGTGATTGTATCTGTAACAGACTTTACGGCAAAATTGTAAACTTCCTGTCCGTTCATTTCGACACAGGTACAATGAGCGCTGTCTGTTTTATTAATTACTTCACCGTCTTTATAAGGGAAACGCGTTCCGCCGCGTTTCATCATTAAACTTTCGTGCCTTGAACCGTCGGCACCCAAAAGCGTATGCATTAGACCGCCGCTTGATGCGCCTGTTTTTTCCAACACAACAGCTCCCGCGCCGTCGCCGAAAAGAACGCAGGTTGATCTGTCGCTCCAATTTATCAATTTACTCAGAACTTCTGCACAGACAACAAGCGCGCGTTTACGCTGCGCGTTTATACTTAAAAACCCTGCCGCAGTCTCAAGACTGTAAATAAAACCGGAGCAGGTTGCAGTAATATCAAAAGCGCCTGCATTTATAGCTCCGATTTTGTCCTGCAAGATACATGCTGTGGAAGGCGTTCCGTAAAAGTCCGGCGTTACTGTGGCAAGAACGATTATATCGATGGTCTGCGCAATTTCTGCGGCGGCTTTATCCCTCTGTGCAAGGTCATCGCCTGAGTAACCGGCTGCCATAGCAAGAGCGTTTTTCGCCGCTTCTGCCGCCAAATCACTCGAAGCGGTGTTTTCATCGGCGATATAGCGGCTTCCTATCCCTGAATGAGAGCGAATCCACTCGTCACTTGTATCAATTTTAGCCGTTAAATCATTGTTTGTTACCTTATTAGGCGGTACGGCTTTGCCTGTTCCTATTATTTCTATAGCCATATTCTTTTATAACAAATCTTTATGTTTGCTATATCTCCAATATTTACAAATTTCTTGCTTTTGTCAAGATACCTGTTTAGACACATTGAGGGGTTAGGGGGTTGCGTCTGTCAATGAAAGTAAAAATCTTACCCTATCAGTCTATGACATACTGAAAAATCAATAATTATGATATGATAATAAATATGAACTTTTTTAAAATTAAGGAAAAAATGTTTCCTAAAAAAGATGATGTACAAGAGCCGAAAACAATGGGGATTTTGGATCATCTGGAAAAAATTATAGAAATTTCTCAAAAATACGGGATTGAAAAATGCCTTGTTAAAGCTAAAAAACATCTTGATTATGTAACGGATAAATTGGGGATAAGCCCTATTCAAGCGCTTTTATTTTCGCACTTTATGGAAAGAAGCGATGATAACAATATTTATGTAAGCGAAATTGCTTCTTCTATAAAATGCAGTAAATTAAAAATAATTAAATACATAAATGATTGTGATGAACTTGAAAAGAAAAGATTAATTCGCTGTAAAAGAGAAAATGATAATATTTCCTTCCGTGTCCCGCGCGATGTTTGCGATTCATTGCGTAAGTTTAATGAATTCCGTCCGGAGAAAAAAGATAATCTTTCTATCGATCAATTTTTTACACATCTTGAACGGATATTTTGTGAGAGAGAAAATGATGAATTAACTTATGATAACATGGGTGCGGAATTACTTGATCTTATCAATCAGAATATGCATCTTTTATTTTGCAAAAAAATCATGAGTTATCGTTTTGCTAACCAAGAACTTCTCTTTCTTATTTGTTTCTGCCATTTATTCGGAAATAATAATGATGATAACATCTGCGGGCGTGATTTTAAGTTTTTATTTGAAAACAATACGATGTACAGAATGGTAAAAAAAGAATTATCTGACGGCTCTCATGTNTTAATTTCNACAAAGTTTATTGATTATAACGATAACGACGGTTTTGTGAATTCAGAATCATGGAAACTTTCAGACAAAGCTAAAAAAGATTTGTTATCTGAAATTACTGTAGCAAAAAATTTCCAGAAAGGTTTAATGCCTTTCGAAAAAATTATTTCTAAAAAACTTTTTTACAACGAAAGAGAAAGTGAAGCGATTGAAAAACTGGTATCTTTGCTGCAAGAAGAAAACTACGGTAAAATAATTGACAGGCTTAATAATAAAGGAATGAGGCAAGGTTTCGCCTGTATTTTTTCAGGACCTCCGGGTACCGGAAAAACAGAAACAGCGTATCAAATAGCGCGTCTTACTAAGCGTCATATTATGATGGTTGACATTGCCGAAACAAAAAGCAAATGGTACGGAGAAAGCGAGAAAAAGATCAAAGAAATATTTGACACCTACCGCGAAGCTGTAGAAAAATCAGAAATCGCCCCTATTCTGCTTTTTAATGAAGCCGATGCTGTTATCGGCAGACGCAAAGAAATCGGTACTGTTAACGGCACTATCGATCAAACTGAAAACACAATTCAAAATATAATCTTACAGGAAATGGAAAATCTTTGCGGGATTTTAATTGCCACCACAAATTTAACTCAAAACATGGATCATGCTTTTGAGCGCCGCTTTTTATATAAAATCAATTTTGAAAAACCAAGCCTTGAAAGCCGCAAAAATATCTGGAACACCATGCTGCCTGAATTACCGGAAGAAAAAGCCTCAAACTTAGCAGAAAGATTTGAATTATCGGGAGGGCAAATAGAAAACATCGCACGCAAGGTCGAGGTAGATGCGATAATCAGCGGTGATGATTTATGTATGCAAATGCTCACACAGTACTGCAAGGATGAAAGTTTATACGGGTTTACTATGTCTAAAAAGATCGGTTTTGGAAGCGAGTGAGGATATGATATTTTAGGAAAAAACCCTAAAAATTGTAGAGAAATCGGTATTTTAACCCGATTTTCAGATTTTTTCAAAAAATTGATTAACTCACTTGACTCAATATAGCAATAAATTTAAAAAATCTGTATAATTCCTTTTGGGAAGGGTTGTATGATACAAAGCAATATTTTAGCGCCGGGTCTATTCTCAAATGATGCTCAATCGGTAAATTTCCGTGAAATTTGCATGGGTGAAATTGCTCCGAAAACCTTGTTTAGAAGCAGCCATCCCATTAAAGAGAATAAACAAGAAAAAATAATTTCCCAGCTTGCAGGTTTCACAAAAATTTCCTCTGTTATTAATCTAAGCGACACTTCTTCAGGCATAACATCAAAAGCGATATTTGCTCCTTGGTATAATGATCTTTTAAAAAAAGATAGGGTAGTTGCTCTGGGCATGGACTTTAGTTTTTCAAGCGATGGTTTTAAACGCAAATTAAAAGAAGTAATAAAATTTATTCTGCGAACCGAAGGTCCATGGCTTATTCATTGTCATGCCGGTGTAGACAGAACCGGTTTTGTTTCTATAGTTCTTGAATCTTTTATGGGTGCACCTTTAGATAATGTAATCAATGATTATTTAAAATCATTTAACAGCGGTTTTGAATCTGACATTTTCGGCAACACAGAAAATACTGATGTTCAAACAGCAATGCAGGTAATCTCGGCAATGAGCGATACACAATTAATTAACGAAAAGAATCTTCAGCAGATTGCAGAAATTTATTTACTGCAAAAAGTTGGTATAACAGCGGAAGAAGCACAGTTACTAAGACTGAAGCTATCGGGCGGAACGCCGGATTAATATAATCCGCTGATTATTTTTATTGATTATAGAACGCACCCTCACAGATGAGGGTGTTGGTTTTAGAATATTAATCTTCTGGTTCTAATTCTTCTTCATCTGGTTCTACCAGTTCTGGTGGTTCTATCGGTTCTCCTTCTAATTCTTCATTGAATTCAATAATTGTCATTGAAAAATTTGTTATTGATGCTGATATTTTTCCTGCATTAGCATCAGAAACATTTGAAGGATCCGAAGAAAACCCAAAATAGAATTCTACTTTAATGGTATCTGTATCTGTAAAAACTTCAAAAATATTATTAGTTGTTAATATATATTCAAGCTGATGAATTTGCCCAGACTGAACTTGTAATGCAGGTGTATTAGTTAAATATATAAATGGATTATCAAGTACAAAATAAACACCTAAAAAACCAACATCTTTATCTAAGGTACCATTTACAGTTACTTTATAATTTGTATTCTTTTTAATATTACCTTGATAAAAATCAATAAACCTTACATCTGCATTATTACTTGATCCAAAATCACCTTTATTTGAAATAAAATAAATAGTGTTTGTTATTTTATTATATTTTATAACATTACAAGGAAAATCTTTGGTATAATCTTTATTATTACCTAAACCATTATGAATTGTTGCGGTTAATAAAAAATCACCCCAATTAGTTCCAAAATCCGTTACATTTAAATTATCTCCTCCGTTTATAGTTGCTCCTGTATTATTAGCATTTTTAACACTCCACACAATATTTTTATTTGTAGCATTATATGGCTCTACAGTTCCGCTCATTAAAAAAGTACTTCCAATTGGTATCTGATTTTGTACATCTATAATATCAGCCACAGGTATAAAATTATCATTTTGATCTGTTTCGCAGCCTAAAAAGATAAATGCTGTTAACATCACCAGCAAACCAATTCCAACAATTTTTTTCATATATTCACTCCTTATATATTTTCTTAAAGAATATAACATAACGGTTGATAATGTCAATATATAAAGATTGATACAATCAATTTTTATGCAAAAGCTTTATTATTCATAATTAGAATATGGATGAAGCGATTAAAGACTTAAGGAAGATATTATCTATAAATATTAAAAAACATAGAGAAAAATTAGGCTTATCACAAGAAAAATTGGCAGAAAATGCAGAAATTTCTACTATGATGGTTAAAGATATTGAAGGGTGCCGGACATGGGTAAGCGATAAAACCTTAATTAGCCTTGCTTTGGCATTAAAAACAGATACTTATCGTCTTTTAATGCCTGATACATTACCAGAAGAAGAATTATTTAAATCAGTCCATAATGATCTTGAAGTAATTTCACAAAAAATTCTTGTTGACATTGAAAATAATTTAAAAAAAGTTATTAAATTATGGGTTACTAAGAAAAAAAAACATAAATAGAAAGATGATAACATCTAATATAAATAACTAATACCAAAATAATCCTTGACAAGATATATACCATGATATATACTCAAAATATAGGAGATATCTATGCAAACTGCAAAATTATTTTTAAACGGCAGAAGCCAAGCTGTTAGACTTCCGAAAGAATATCAGTTTAACGGAGAAAGTGTTTATATACAAAAAGTGGGTGAGGCTGTAATTTTATTTCCGGTTGATAAAGAATGGGAAGTATTTATGCATGGACTAAATAATTTTTCTGATGATTTTATGTCGGAAGGAAGAGCTCAAGAAAAAGATCAGAAGAGAGAAAAAATATAATGTATTTACTTGATACTAATATTTGTATTTTTATTATAAAAAAGAAAAATGCAAAAGTATTGGATAATTTAAAAAAGAATAGAAACAAAGGATTATATATTTCCGGTATAACTTTAGCTGAATTGGAATTTGGAATTGAAAACGCCGATCCTCATTATAACATTAAAAATCGTGTGGCATTGATGGAGTTTTTATCAATTTTTGAAATTAAAAATTTTGATGAAAATGCGGCTAAAGAATATGGAAAAATAAAAAAAGATTTAAAAGACAGAAAGTATTTAATAGGACCTTTTGATATGCTGATTGGCGCGCATGCAAAGTCATTAAAAATGATATTAGTAACAAATAATACAGATGAGTTTAACAGAATAAAAAATTTAAAAATAGAAGATTGGACATTGATGAAATAGTATAAGATAATAAAATAAAGGAGGTTTATATGCGAAAACAAATTGAAATTATTAATGCAGGTCCATTACTTGATAAAAAGGGTGTATTAACACAAAAAGGATATGCTGTAAAACCTCTTTTAAATTATAAAAGAAAAGATATAAAAGCCCCTCCATGGCGTATTAAAGAATGGGATTTTTATCAGATTTCCAATAACGATTACTGCATACAATTTACTATCGGTCATACATCTTATGCGGGTGCTCTTACAGTAACTTTTTTCAGATTTAAAGACGGTTTGCGTTATGATAAAAGTGCAACGCTCATTTTACCTTTCGGCTCGCTTGGTATGCCGGAAACTTCGGCGCAGGGGATTAGCGCATCACGCAAAGGAATTGAAATATCTTTTGAAGTTGATCAAAACAAACGTATTTTATACTGTAAAACAGCCGCTGATAAAAAAACACCTGCAATGGAAGCGCGGATCGTTCTTGAACGAAAGAGTGACACATCCATTGTGATGATGACGCCTTTTACAGAATATCCTCAGGCGTTTTATTATAATGAAAAAATAAGCTGTATGCCTGCTTCCGGTTTTGTTGATATAGGGGGACAGCGATTCAATTTTGAACCTTCTTCTGCATTAGGGCTGCTTGATTGGGGAAGAGGCGTGTGGCCCTTTCGTACCGAATGGTATTGGGGCAGCGCAAGCGGATTTGTTAACGGAAAACTTTTTGGGTTTAATATCGGTTTTGGTTTTGGAGATACATCGGCGGCAACAGAGAATATGCTGTTTTATGACGGAATAGCAAATAAAATTAACGATGTAAATTTTAATCTTTCCTCAGGCGGTTATATGTCGCCAAAACATTTTTCTTCAGATGATGGAAGTTTCGAGATGGATTTTACTCCTGTATATGATCGTTATACCGAAAATAAACTTTTATTTGTTGATACCAGGTGTCATCAAATTTTCGGATATTTTTCCGGGAAGGTCCGCTTAAATGACGGCACTAATCTTGAAATAAAAGACCTTATGGCATTCACAGAACACGCTGTTAATAATTGGTAATTAAGTAATAAAATGAAGCGTGTAGGAGCTGCAATTGACATCGGCACAACCACAGTGCAAGCGCAATTAATCGATCTTGATTCAAGCGAGGTTCTTGAAACTTTTTCCGCTCTTAACAATCAGCGCGTCTTCGGCGCAGATGTGATGAGCAGGATAAGCGCGGCGCAGAGCGGGAAACTTGACGAGTTGTATACTGCAATAAACAGCCAGATTGAAAATATTTTAAAAAATTTTATTAGTGCAAATAATATTGATAGTATAGAAAAATGTCATGTTAGCGGAAACACTGTTATGCTGCATCTTTTCTGCCGCGCAGATCCCTCTTCGATGGGGTCATCTCCATTTATCCCTCTTTTTTTAAATGAGCGAAATTTTAAAGGGGAAGAACTTTCATTGCCTGCGGAAAATATAACCTTGCTGCCGGGTATTTCCGCTTTTGTTGGAGCCGACATCGCAGCGGGTTTGGCTTTCCTTGACATAATGAACAAAGGAAACGTGAAGGATACAAACCCTGTTTGCGCTCTTTTTATTGATATCGGGACAAACGGTGAAATTGCCGTTTGGAAGGAGAGCGAGAAAAAGTTTTATTGCTGTTCAACCGCGGCAGGTCCTTGTTTTGAAGAAGCTGAAATTTCCTGCGGTTTAAAAGCGACTGACTTTATAAACACAATTGCAGAAATGAAAAAGAAAAAAGTTTTTGATGAGACAGGCGCATTTGATAGAGAATTTGCACATAACGGATATCCTGTTGCAGACGGAAAGTTTATCACACAAAAAGATGTGCGACAGTTTCAGCTTGCAAAGTCGGCAATTTTTTCAGGAATAAAATTTATTTGTAAAACAGCGCATATAAATATTTCCAATCTTAAAACTTATATTGCAGGTGAATTAGGGTATTATCTTAACATAGAAAATGCCGCTATTGTTGGTTTGCTTCCTAGTGAATTAACTGATGCGGAAATCTGCGGAAACACAAGTTTAAAAGGGACTGTTAAAAGCCTGACAGACCCTTCCTTCCTGATTCGCTGCTGTGAAGTTATCGCTCATTCGGCAACCGTAGATTTAACCCATGATAAATATTTTGCAGCTGCCTTTGCACATAACATGATGTTTTAAAAACATGACACCGGCGCATAAAAGGCGGTTTTGCAAATTTCTTTGTAGTCTTCTTCCTGTAAAAGTGAATAATCAACAAATTTTAATGCCTTGCCGTCCTGCTGTACTGCCAGTAAAAACATTTCCTTAGATTTAAATTCTTGCGGTATATATTGAAGCGCTTTTCCGTAATTTGTAAGGGCTGATTTGCAAATTTCATCTGTAAAGAGTTCTTTGGGTAAATCTTTAAGCCAATAGCCGTTTTTTTCTATTACTGCCTGCCATAATTCCGGAGTTTTGAATTTTTCCGGTACATATTGAATTGAGTCTGCGTGTTGTTTAACAGCTTGCAGGCATATTTCGTAAGTTATTAATTTTGCAGGTAGATATTGAAGAACCCTTCCTCCTTTTTCCAAAGCGTCTTTATATACTTGCGGAGTTTTAAATTTTGCAGGAATAAATTTAATTATTAAAGGACATGAAGCAAGAGCGATTCGGCAAATTTCTTCTGTCCTTAATGAAACAGGAACATATTCAAAAGCGCTTCCGTCTGATTTTACAGCTTCAAGGCAAAGTTCATAAGTTTTTAATTCTTCCGGTACATGCTCAAGCATAATACCGCTTAATTTTACAGCTTCAATTAAAAATTCAGGAGTTTTAATTTCCTTGCTGATATTTTCAATTATTAAAACGCCAATGTGTTTTTTATTACCTATGGCAGATAATATATTTTCTTTTGTTTTATATTTTTCAGGTATTTCTCTTAATGTCATATAAGAATCGTGTATAAAAGCTTCTTTGTATATTTCATCTGTACGTAAATGAATAGGGACATTTTCTATTGTATCGCCGAATTGTCTTACTGCAATTAATGCCATTTCTTTATCTATCAAATTAAAAGGGACATATTTTAACGCAAAACCAATCTTTTTAACTGCATTCATGCAAACTTCATAAGTTTTTAAATGATCGGGAACTCCTTCCAGATTTTGTGCATCTATTCTTAAACAGTTATTGCAAAATTCTTCTGTTTTAAATTTATTCGGTATAAATTTAAGCGCGCAATCAAACGATCCGTTTAATACAGCTTCTATACATAATTCATAAGTAATTAAAGATTCAGGGATCGAAAAAAGAATACATGAATTTTTTCTGACAGAAGCTATATAAGTTTCCATAGTTAAAGTTGCAGGCAGTTCTAGGTTTTCTATATTATAAATCATTTCTTTTTTTGTAATATATTCTGATAATAATTCATTTGTTCTTAATTTTTCCGGAACATGACGTATAACGTAACCGCCGCCTTTTTTTAAAGCGGCTAAACTAATTAGAGGCGTTTTAAACTTTTCAGGTACGTCCTCCAAAGCATCGCCGAAATGGCTTACAGCGGCAAAGCAGACTTCCTCTGTCCGCAGATGATAGGGAACATACTCTAATGCGGCACCGTGTTCTTTTACCGCAAGTAAGCATAATTCTTCAGTTTTATCTTTTTCCGGTATTTCATCTAAAGCAAAACCGTTGTGTTTAATCGCTTTTTTTATTAAATCTTCTGTACGGAATTCTTCCGGAACAAATTCAAATGCGCAGCGGTTTTTAATTACAGCTCTTTCGCACATTTTATAAGTTATTATTTCTTTTGGAATATGCTCAAAAACAGCAGCGTTTTCTTTGAAAGCGGCTTTGTAAAATTTTTTGGTTTTAAATATTTTAGGGATAAATTTAATAGCTGTCCCCTGCCAATTTTTCTTTACCGCTTTAAGGCATACTTCGTATGTTTTGTATTCATCGGGAACAAATTCAAGAGCGCTTCCGTCGTTTTCAAGAGCGGCATCCAGCATTTCAGAGGTTTTATAATCTTCCTGTACAAATTTTAATGCATTACCGTGATTTTTAACCGCGGCAAGGCAAAGATCATAGGTTTTAAATTTTTCAGGGATATGTTCCAATGCCCATCCGTATTTTGTTACAGCTTCAAGGCATATTTTATAATCTAATATGTTTTCCGGAATAAATTTTAATGATTCTGATTCATTTACCGCAGCTTCCATGCAAAGCTCATAAGTTTTAAAAGTTTCTGGTACATAAGCGAGGGAACATTTATTTTCATCATGATATGAAAAATCAAGCTCTGATGATGTTACAGCTTCAATACATAGTTCCTGTGTTTTAAATTTTTCAGGAACAAATTTTAACGCTCTTGATTTACTTTTTACAGCTTCAATACACAGTTCTTGTGTTTTCATTTCTTCAGGGACAAATTCCAGCGCGTATCCGTAATAATTTACGGCTGCAGAACATAGTTGCGGTGTAATAAACTTTTTTGGAACATATTTTAATTCGTCTCCGTATGATTTTACCGCTAATTCACAAAATTCCGTTGTAATTAAATCTTCGCGGATATATTCCAATGCTCTTGAATCATTTAATAATGCGCGTCTGCAAAGAGCTGCATCCTGTATTTGAGGATCAATATATTGCAATGCCGTGCCGCACCTTCCGCAAGCCAGCTCTATCAGCTCTTTTGTTTTATATTGATCAGGGGTAAAAAAAAGCAAAAGAGCATTTATTTCTATTGCAATGTGCCAAAAATCGGTATCTTGTTTTAAAGAGCCTTTTCTTTTTTCTTCAATTAGTTTTTCCGCTTCTCTTTCGGCTTCTTCTTCATTGTTAAACGCAATCTTTTTTGCATTCTGCGGCATTGAATACCGCTTTGCTTTTTCTGTATCTGTAAAGAACATAAATTCCGGAATAAAAGTTTTATATTTGCTTCCGCCCGCAGTAAAACAATCGTTTCCGGATGTGCGGATCGCCCAAAATGTCCCGTCTTCATATTCAAAATACGCTTTCATAAAACACCCTCTTTATTTAGAAATACTTATTATAAATATAATACGGCTGCTATGTCATATACCGATATAGTGGTTTAAAATTATTTATTTAATTGAATTAATTATTTCGTATTCGCCGGTAAAATAATCATCTAAATAGGAGTGACCTTGAATAAATTTATCCGGATCCATTATCGCATAATAAGCCTGGCTTGCCATTTGTTCATGGTCAAACAGAACATAACTGTTTTGCCAACCTGCGCCGTATTGATTCCAGATTATTACATGGTCGATATATTTTTTGTATTTATCAAACAATTTAAAAAGAAGTGCATATTGATAACCTAATACATCCGCTTGTTTTTGATTCATAACATCAGGGGCGAACGCTCTCCCGCCGGGAACGTAATCAGGGAATTTAAGATCAAGTTCGGAATAACATATTGAATCAAGAAAACCGTCATCAATTAATTTTGCTAATTTAGAAATTGCTTTCATGTTGTTAGTTGCAAGAAACGGATTTATTGTACCATGCCCTTGAATACCTAAACATTCGATTAAGTTTCTTCCGTCGTATAAGGGATCAATTCTCCATGCGATGTTTAATTCTTTGATCATATTGCAAATTGTTTGTGATTTAGAAGAAGTAACTAATTCGTAATCATTGTAAACCAAGAGAGGGGGTTTACTGTTAATATATGAATCTATGCTACCGTTTTTATCATGATTGTCAAGTTTCATGTATTCGGGAATTATTTCCGGATCATTATAATTTTTTTTATAATTTTCCGCCATTTGAGCGTTTGGAACTGCGATATGAGCGTATTTAAAAAGCAGATACATATAATGCTGGTATGTGTTATTAATATCGTTATCTGACATCGCCATAAGCCATGAAACATTCTTTAAAGATGTTATCCATTCATATTCATTTTTTTGAATTAAAAAATTATGACGGCTTTCATGAACTTCGGAGTTTACTACATCAAATGAATGGAAAGGTATAATACCGCGCTGTTCACTGGAATTGTATCTTGCATCTGTTGACATAAAATGCCGCATTACATACATGATATGATCAAAATAAATTCTGCGTGCAATCTCTTTTTTTACTTTTATTAAAGGTTTTGTTATTTTATAGCCGCCTGAGTAAAACAAGCCGTCTTGATTCCATTGGATTGAATTTACATTTTCAGGAATTATTTGATTCATCCATAGAGGTGATTGGTTTATCCATGCAAGACAATGACCGTGTAATTTATTATGATGTGATGAGTCTCTTATTTTTAAATAATAATCGGTGGGTATTTTCCATTCTGAAAGTTCTTTATCAAAAGTAAAATCGGAAAACTCTTTTATCAGCCATTGCGGAGGTGTTTGATGTATTTCCGGTTTAAGGTTTACCCTAGAGACAAAAATATCATAATGATAGCCGCCGATAGAATCAGGGGAAACTGATTCTTCTCCGTCTGAACCTATCAAGAAACCTGTTTCCTTATTATATTTGCTTTTAATAGGAGCTACTTCAAAATATTTTTTTGTATTTACTGCGTCAGGGATTGCAATTCCGTTAGGATCAGCTTTAGTAATCCTGATGTCACCTAACATAAGGATGCCGTCATAAACTATTGTGTCAGTTTCTGTATGCAAATCAATATTTAAATATTCCCAATTTCCTGATGTAACAGGAATTGCCGTGCTAAGTGTATTTTTAAACCAAGTTTCTTCGTTATAAAAACCGCATCTGTAATCAATATTATAATTTTGAATACCCAAAAGGTTTGCGTTACGGATATAAATTTGCGATCTGTTTGTTCCGTGAGAACCCGAATTTGCCTGCGTTCCTTCGCCGCCTGTGCTTGTCGACCAGATTTCAAACCTCATATATTTGTTTATGGCTTTTTTTGAATAATAAAAATCAAATTCAATATAAGTATGTGAATCAACCGGAATTGAAGAATTAATCGGCGCTCTAAATCCGAAACCGCCGAAATATCTTTTTGAAAAACCGGGATCAAAATATATGTTAAGAAGAATCAATTTTCCATTTCCGAAAGGATTATCAATTGATATAAAAGTGCTGTTAGTGTCGGGAAGAACCCTTCCGTCATTTGTCCGCCAAGGTTTCCAATTTTGAAAATCGTTTTCTATATCAAATGTGTAAGAGGTTATTCTTTGAAGACCTTCTCCCGGATCATTGCGAAAATAAGGATCGTTGTTTGTTTTTTCAGATTCGTTATTAATCATAAAATGCGCGGCAAACCTCTGCGGCGGTAGCTGCATCAGGAGTATAAGCGTCAGCACCGATTTCATCAGCGAAATTTTGCGTAACAGGAGCGCCGCCGACCATCACTTTTACTTTATCACGCACGCCTGCTTCTTTTAGAGCGTTGATTACATCTTTTTGAACAGCCATTGTTGTTGTAAGTAGAGCAGAGAGACACAATACTTTTGCATCGCTTTCTTTTATTTTATCGACAACAGTTTGTGTCTCACAGTCTACACCTAAATCTTCTACCTCGATGCCTTTTCCTTCTATCATCATCTTAACTAAATTTTTTCCGATGTCATGCAAATCGCCTTTTACAGTGCAGATAATCGCCTTGCCGACAGGATTAATGCCGGCTTTTGCAAGATGCGGTTTAAGAGTTTCTGTCGCCTTGTTCATTGCACGGGCTGCAATTAGAACCTCCGGCACGAAAACTTCATTTCTTTTAAATTTTCCGCCGATAATATTCATTCCGTCCATAAGCGCTTTTTCTAAAATATCTGCAGGAGCCGCCCCCGCTTCTAATGCTTTTTCTACCAAAGGAACAATATCTTTGGCTTTTCCTTTTTGTAATAATCCTGATATTTCATTAAAAATTTCAGTAAAATTATCTGACATATTAAGCTCCTTATAAAAAGTATAACACTCTATGATGAAATTTAAAAGTATAAATACGGAATTCTAAAAATGATAATAAAGTTAATTATTAAGTAATACTAATGAAAAAAAAGTAACCGTGCCTTGTCCGTTGTTATATTTTAACCCTGAGATTTTACATAATTTTGTAACATCAACGCCTGCCGCTTCTACAGATTCTATTCTTTTTTCAGGATAAAGGCATGGGGAGGGGTAATTGCAAACGGAACAAATAGGGCAGGAGGCTGCGCCGAAAACGGGCGTATCCGTCAGTTTTTCCTTTATTTCTGATGTTAAAAAAGTGTGTTTTTTTCTGCCTTTTGTCATTCCTTCATAATCAAAGGAATCTTCAATTTTATGCAAAGTTGAAAAAACTAGAACTTCTCTGTAAGAAAGAATTTTTTCCCGCTGTTTTTCAAAACTTTCGCATGCAGGAGGGCATACCCATGATTTATTGTAATTTCCGCAGGCGTTTGTTTTACAATAATCTAAAAGCGAAGGAGAAAAAGGGATTTTACTTGACGGCAGAACCGCCCATTCATGGACAGGAATTTTTAAATTTAAAAAGAAATCCTTTATAAAGTTTTTTTCCATTTTCTTGATTATATTGTATAATAAAGAAGTATGTGGTGGAAAGATAGTATTATTTATCAAATATATCCCAGAAGTTTTCAAGATTCATCTGATGACGGATTCGGCGATATTCCCGGAATTATTTCGCGTTTAGACGAAATAAAAGAACTAGGTGCAAATGTTATTTGGCTCTCGCCTGTTTATAAATCCCCTGATGCTGATAACGGTTATGACATAAGTGATTATTATGCAATTAACCCTAAATTCGGGACAATGAATGACATGGAAAATCTTTTTGCAGAAGCTGCAAAGAGAGGAATAAAAATCATTATGGATCTTGTAATTAATCATACTTCCGATGAACATGAGTGGTTTCAAAAAAGCCGCGATCCAAAAAGCCCTTACAGAGATTATTATATTTGGAAACCCGGCAAAGACAGCAAGAAGCCTCCGAACAACTGGACAGGTTTTTTTATGGGCGAAACTTGGGAGTACGATGAGCAAAGCGGCGAATATTATTTGCATCTTTTTGATAAGAAACAACCCGATTTAAATTATAAAAACCCAAAGGTAATAGAAGAAGTAAAAAATATTCTGCGTTTCTGGCTGGATAAAGGCGCTGCAGGTTTTCGCTGCGATGTTATCAATATTATTTTTAAAACAAGTCTTGCTGACGGTAAAAAAAGCCTGGCTGTTCAAGGGCTTGAACATTTTAAATCGCAGGAAGGCAATCATGAAGTGTTACGCGAATTGCGCCGCGATGTTCTTGATAAATACGATTGTTTTACTGTAGGTGAAACTGTTTTTGTTGATTTGCCTGATGCAAAATTGTTATGCGATGAAAACCGCAAAGAATTAAATATGCTTTTCTTTTTTGATCATTTGGAAGTAGACAGGCGCATTGCTCAATTTATTCCTAAAAAGTTTCATGCTTATAAATTGCTTAATGTAATTACAAAATGGCAAAAAGGTCTTGATTGGAATGCAATTTATCTGGAAAACCATGATCAGCCGCGAATTGTTTCTCACTTTGGAGCGGCGGACAAGGATAGCGAATTTTGGAAACGCAGCGCAAAAATGCTTGCCCTCTTTGAATTAACCTTACGTGGGACTCCTTTTATTTATCAAGGGCAGGAAATAGGCATGACAAATTTTGATTTTAAAAACATTGATGAGCTAAACGATGTTGTAAGTCATGGCTTAAACAAGTTAATGAAAAAAATGTGCATTCCGAAATTCTTACGCTGGAAATGGATAAAAGCAAGTTCAAGAGACAATGCCCGCACTCCTATGCAATGGAACGATTCAGAAAATGCCGGTTTCAGCAAGGGGAAACCGTGGTTAGGCGTTAACCGCAATTATAAGTTAATAAATTACGCTTCACAAAAAAATGATCCCGATTCAATTTTAGCTTTTTACAAAAAACTAATTCTCTTGCGGAAAAACAGCAAAGGTCTTATTTACGGCGATTTTATTCCTGTCTATGCAGATACCAACATCATGATCTATCAACGCATACTAGAAAAGGAAATATATACCATTGCTTTAAATTTTTCTTCACATAACATAAAAATCCCCAAAAAGTTTTTGCATCTTTTTTCTTCAGATTATTATCAAGTATTAAATGCATCAGGCAGTTCTGAATGGAAAAACGAATTGCTCCCATGGGAAGGTGTTTTATTTATTAAGACAGCTTGAAGAAAATAATTTGCTGTTAAGTACCGGTTAATATTTATAAAAAAATTAATAGATCAATATATTATTAAAGTACTAATAGTAAAGGGACAAACTGCGCTTAAAGGTAATTATGCAACAATTTTACAATTTACTATAAAGAAGTATTGATAAATAATACATAACAAATTATTATGGGTTAAAAGGAGTTCTTATGAAAAGCAAAAAGTTTTTATTTTGGGCATTTATTGGATTATTAATTTTTATACTCTTTGGATGCGGCAGTAACCCTGCTCCGGCAGCAAGCATAACCCATGCAGGAATGGATTTAGATACGGCAATAAAAGAAGCCGCAACACAAATGGAAACAAGAATTCCATCTAGAACTATGGTTGCTCTGGTAAGTCTTGCATCTCCTTCAACTGCATTTTCCACACAGGTTTTAACAAGACTTGAATCAGCTATTGTAAGTAATGGTAAATTAATAGTGGTTGATCGTGCCAATCTTGATAAAATACGTGCAGAACAAGGTTTTCAGCTTTCCGGAGAAGTTGACGATGAATCTGCAAAATCTATCGGAAAACTTTTAGGAGCTGGAGCAATTGTAACAGGATCGCTAACCGATTTAGGAGACGTATATAGTCTTACACTCAAGGCAATTAATATAGAAACTGCCACTGTTGCAGTATCGTATTTGGCAGACTTGACAAAAACTTCAAGAATAGAAACTTTACTTGCTACAAGGGATGGGGCTGTTTCCGGCGGAACGTCAACCGCTACGGCTTCAAGACCCGCAAGCACAGTTCAAACTGTTACAGCACAACAAACAACCCCTATCGCTCCAAGACAATTTACTGTTACTTTTAATTCAAATGGTGCAAGTGGAGCAGTCCCATCTGCACAGACTGTTGAAAATGGCGAAAGTATTACTGTTCCTGATGTAGGTACAATGACCAATACCAGAGGAAACTTCGGTGGATGGAATACAAGATCGGATGGTAATGGAACGTCTTATACGGCTGGTACTACTTTTGTTGTAAATGCTAATATCCAATTTTATGCTCAGTGGATAGAAAAGGAATATAACATAGGCGACCGTGGTCCTTCAGGGGGCTGGGTATTTTATGACAAAGGTGTAGTTACTAATGGATGGAGATATATGGAAACTGCTCCAAATAATATAGGTCCTGCACAATGGGGAGCAAATGGTACTAATGTCGGTCAGACAGATACTGCAGTAGGTACTGGAAGTGCAAATACAAATCGTATTGTTCCTGTACTACGACAGACTAATGAAGATGGAGCAGCACTGCTTTGTTCTTCGTTAAATATTAGTGGGCATACCGGTTGGTTTTTACCTAGTAAAGACGAACTTAATTTGATGTATGTAAATCTTCATCAAAAAGGAATTGGTGGTTTTAGCAGAGCTTGGTACTGGTCATCGTCACAAGGAAGTGGATTATGGAGTTCATCAGAAGGTCAGGCATGGACACAAAATTTTAGTGATGGTTCACAAAATGTTTATAACAGAGGCGTTGGTGGTGTCGCCGACAAAAACAATTCTTACTTGATTCGTGCAGCAAGACAGTTTTAGTTTATCATTACTGGGAGGATCGGTGACACAAAGGTAGCAGCCACCCATTTTTTATAGCGTACCTGTGGATAACGGTACACCATATCTAGCGTGGGTGACTGACACTTTTCGCAACCTGACTGTGGAGGTGGCGTAATATCAGCAGCCGCCAAAACGCGTTACGCGCAACGGTAGCAGCCACCCATTTTTTATAAAAATGTTATTTTTTGCATGAGGTAATTGCGCTAATGAAATAATACCATATGCAAGAATAGATACAAATGAAAATGAATTGGAATATATATAAAAAAGCCGGTTATCATTTTGGATTAAAAGAAAATGTTGATGCGCTGATGGAAATATGTTTTAGTAACATTATGTTAGGTGCAATAAATACTGACAACCGGCTCGTTGAGCTTCAATATAACAACATAAAAGTTATTTTAAAATTTTAAAAAGTGTTACAGATGTTATGCTGCATAACTATGAACGATGTCTTGAGGTTGTACCTGAAGGCAGAAAAAATTTTGTGTTTACAAAATCATACATATAAATATTATTGACATTATACTATATAAATTACATAATAATTAAATCATGGAGGAAATAGTATGTTAGAAACAGTAATTGACAGGCAAATGTTACCAGAACCTATATTTTCATATATAAATTCAGAAAAAATCCGCATTTTTGAAGAAAATGGCAATATAAT
>WQSW01000024.1 GCA_009787695.1 Treponema sp. | reverse complement strand
TGTCCTCGACTGTGATGTTGGCATTGTCAACCGCTTTGACACCGCCGTCATACACCTTAGAAATGCTTTTCATTTCAACTTTTGCCATACGCTGGCCTCCCATTTGGGTTATTTTATATAGATACCTTTTAAAACATTAGAAACGCTTTTTTGGAGTATCTTTTGGTAGGATAAACATAAAAAGGGGTTTAGTCAATGGGAAACAGTGCATAAAAAAAAGACGATGTGCCTGGACGTCAGGGCTTTCACCCTATGCACACCGTCTGTTATTTATGAGAGGTAATTCCCTCCCGGTAATAATATTATCGGTTCATTGTGGGAGGGACTTTAGGGGAAAACTTGGGCTTTAAAGCAGGGAAAAGCGAAAAGATAGTCCTTTTACCCTAACATTACGCTCTTTATATTTTTATTAAAACGCTCAGAATTAAAAATAACAGGCACAGGATAAATAGGATTGCTCTCTTTCTTTGCCCATTTGATCATTTTGGGTATATCTTCGTCTTTTATACAATCAAAACCTTTGGGAATTCCCATCCTTTCATTCATGGCATAAATTGTATCGATAAAAATACGCGCTTTTTCTGCGTTGGTTTTGGAAGTATCCGCAGGTACAAGCTCTGCCGTTTCCGCTAACCTTGCAAGTTTCTTGTGAACTTTTTTTCCGTAATCTTCAAGCACTTTCGGCAATATTACCGCATTCGCCAAACCGTGAGGAGTATTGTACAAGCCTCCGAGTGTATGCGCGATAGCATGAATATTCCCTACACCAGCGCGTGTAAAAGCAAAGCCCGCTTTATAAGAAGCAAGCAGCATCGCTTGTCGTGCTTCTATATTATTTCCGTCTTTATAAACATTTTCCAAATTTGCAAAAATTATTTTAACCGCATCGAGTGCAAACTGTATGCTCTCTTTTGTGTTGTAAGTCCAGCAAAGATAAGCCTCCACCGCATGAGTGAGCGCATCCATTCCCGTCGCGGCAGTGATCGAAGGAGGCAAGCCTGTCGTTAAATCGGGATCAAGTACCGCATAGCGCGGGATAAGGCTTAAATCCATAATTGCATATTTATGACGTGTATCGGTATCTGTAATAAGCGCGGCGATGGTTGTTTCACTTCCTGTGCCTGCCGTAGTGGGAACCGCAATAAATGGAGGGAGTTTTTTTAAAACTTTTAGAAGCCCTCCTAACTGATTCACGCTTTTTCCCGGTTTTACAACACGCGCGGCAGCTCCTTTGGCAGCATCCATCGAAGAGCCGCCGCCGAGAGCGATAATCCCGTCGCAATTTTGTTCAATATATAACTTTTGAATTTTATTTACCGTATTTACGGAAGGGTTCGGCTCAACATCGGTATAAACTAAATATGCAAATTGCGCTTTTGCAAGCACATCAATAATCCGCTGCGCTATGCCTGCCTTTACAAGCCCGTTATCTGTAACCAACATGGGTTTTTTTACTTTTTGTTCGCGTAACAATTCAGGAATTTTGCTGATACTACCCTTCCCTTCAATCGGGATCGCTTTTCTCCAGGGAAGAACTCTTGCTGCAAAATTAAAAATAAATTGAAAAATTCGGCAGAATAGCACAAACATATTAAACCTCCTGATTGATTAGTGCGGTAGTTCTGTTTTTTGATAGACAGATATTAATATATTATGACGTAAATTGAGATTTTACAACTAACATTTTTACAAATTTAATAATATTGTACTTACAACGAGCCCGAAGGGCGAAGTTTCCCGCGTTCTTACAACGAAGTTTCCCGCTAAAACAATCCTCTGCTTTCAAGATAAAACCGTTTTTCGGCGGAATGACCCATAGAAAAACTTTTTCTAGGCAATGGACCAATACGCGCGACAGTTTCAAAAAGCCCTGATTTTTGAACCGGCGGCAATAAAATACCTGTTGCAAGCTTCTTTGTTTCTCCTGATGATAAACGTAAAAGCTCTTTTTCATCGTGAATATAATCTATAAGATGGGGATTATCTTTTGCATATACATCTAAAAGCGGCTGTAAACAAGCGGTTGCAATCCCTGACGCAGAAGTCTCTATTAGCGCATATTGATTTTGACATATAACGCCAAAATAATTTCCTGCTGACTTTCTTGCACATAACTTGGAAAGCTCTTCTTTGCTGCCGACAGCGTTACACGAAAAATCAGGCAGCTGCGAAAGCAAAGAGACAGTTTTATCAAACCCAATATCAAAAACTAGACGGTGTATAGGTTCAAATTGAATTGCAGGATCATAAATATTTTCAATTTCAACTAACGCATACCTGCAAGGATGATAAATATCTGTTTTTTGTTCTTTGTTTTTTGTTTTATATTCTTCCCAAATACATTTTGCCGACGCAAGAGAATGATTACCGTCGCCGACAGCAAAAAGAAAGGGATTTTGACCAGATGTTCCGGCAGTGCCGTCATCATAGCGGGATAAAGAACGATTATACAAATCATTTAATTTTTCTGTAATAAACGATATGTCTTGCGGTTTATCAAGAAACCAGCCTGTTACATTTCCGCTATCCATCATTAACTGCGTGCTGTAACACGGAGGCAAATTTTTTATTCGCTCGCCTAACTGCGGCAGCAGCGTGTCTTTGTCATCATCAATGAGCAGCAGAACATGAGGGAGTTCCAGAGGTGCGCCGCGGCGGATATTACAACGGGGAGGCAAACGCTCCTGCACGGTGCCTTCGGTGCAGCGTATCAGCGGACGGGAATGAGGATGCCAATCGTAATGTTCAAGATCAATCGCTGTAACAAGCCCGCGGCGTTTTTTTTGGTAAGGTGTATCTCTCTCTATATAAATAAACCCCTGCTTCGGCTCTGCAAAAACACCTTCTTGCAGATATCGCTTCATAGTTGAATGAATGTCTTTAATTCTTTGATCTGCATCAGAATCAGAAAGAAAAACCTCCGGAAAGATAAGATTTAAAGCTGAAGGCGAATCGCCTATAAAATCTTTTGCTTTTTTCCAGTAATCGCGATCCTGCGTAAATTGATCACAAGCAATTACAGACCATTTTTGAAGATCAGCTGTTTTTGGCAATAAGATAGACGGTATTTCCATACCAAGAGAATTAATTTTTTCATTGTTGTTCATAATGATATGATAACAGAAAATAAAAAGATTAAAAAGATGTTCATTGTAAGTACAAATTCATTTTAATAAAACCCAAGTTGCACCAGAGCCTCCGTTAACGGATTTTTCAAAACCGCTCTCCCCTGCATAACTGCATTGCTCTATAAATTTACGAACCGTGCTTTTAAGAATTGCCTCTCCCTGAGAATGATTCCCTTTCCCGTGAATTATCCGCAGTTTTTTATAACCGCTGCTTTTAGCATTATCAAAAAACTGATCAAGGGCAAGATAAGCATTTTCGCTTGTAAGAAAGTGAATATCAAGTATATCATCAGGAGGCATAGTCAATAAACGGCGGCGGCTTTCTCTTTGCTGTTTCTGAATATTTTCTTTTTCTATTTCAGCATCTTTATCATAAATCTCATTTTCATTCAGCCATGTTTCCATATTTGTTTTTGCAGAATTGTCCTTAGAAGAATTTTTCCCGTGACCTTGTTCCCATTGTTTTAAAATATCTCCAAAATCCATTTTAACCTCTTAATTAATTTTTTTCGCTTTTATAATCATTACATCGCCGAAGCGAAGATGCTTTGCCAAGAAATCAACTGGTTTTTTTATACATTTAGGAACGGTGCCGGCTGCAAGCCCGCCCCATGTGTGAACACTTTCAATTTTAAAACCTGTTCTTTTTAACAATTTAGACAGCGTTTTTATCGAAAACAAATAAAGATGATCAAAAATTGCGGAACGCCAACCGGCACCGAAAAGCTTTGCTTGAAAACCGCTTATATTGGGAGTTGTAATAAAACAAAAACCATTGTCTTTTAAAATACGGTGTGTCTCTGTTAAAAACGATCTTGGATTATTTAAATGTTCAATAAGATGCGAAGCAAGAACAACATCAAAACTGAATGATGGAAATTTAATCTTTTCTAACGGAATATCCCTGACATCAAGTCCGCGTTCTTCTCTGGCATATTTTGCACACGGAGAGATTTCAACCCCTGTTACGCGCCATTGACGATCTTTTAAATATGCCAGTAACGCGCCTGTTGCACAGCCAATATCAAGTACATTAGGTTTATCATTATTTGCGCATGTAAAAAGTTCTTTTTCTAACTTATTAAAACCTGCATCTTTAAGCGCTAACTGTTGTAATTTTAAAAAAGCGTCTTCGTTTTTAAGCTCATAAGAAAGATAATCATTTCCAAAAGCATCGCTGTAACGGAAATTTATTTCTTCCTGTACAGGCTGAGGATTTCTCTGCACAAGTCCGCAAACTGTACATTTAACAAAAGAAAAACCTTCGCAAACTAGGGAGAGTTTAAAATTTTGTTTGCTTTCAGCAAGCCCCAAAGGAACGCAACAGGCACACGGGACCATTTCGCTTTTCCCGTCTGCAACGGGCATTGACCAAGTTTTCACTTAATTTATAAAAAAATAATTAGTTACACTGCGGGAGTCACCTGATATATCCTGCACAATTACTTCTAATGTTACCTGTCCGCGTGTCAAAAAAACTTCTGCGGCTTCAAATGACGGAAAGTTCCTGTAAACTTGTCCTGCCGAAACAAGACCGTTACGCGAAACCATTAGAATACCGTCGCGGGCGGAAACAGCTTCAAAATTTAGAGAACCAACTTCCGCACCGTTCACAGAACATACTATTCTTTGCGGTGCAAACTGCCTTATTCTTCCGATACCGGCTTGCACAACAGAACGGCGAATTCCGCCTGCCGCATTTACATAAACTGTATAACGTCCTTGTGTTAAATTGCGCGATTGTACAATTTGCCCTTGTGCATTACGCAGCTCAACAGAAAATATCTGCACAGGAGTTGTTTCATGCGCAGGAGTAATAATCATTGCAGGATTGATCCATCTTCGTTCCCTTCTGTCAAAAATCATAAAATAAAAACCTTCCCGCGCTGACCAGCCGGAAATTCCGGAAAAAGCGATTGGCTGTTGTTTTTCAACTTGCGTTGCTTCAGCTGAAGAAAAATCTTCGCGTTCTGCATTTACAGGAGATTCTGCATAACGGCTGTAAATACTGATTAATCCATCGCCGTGATCAATTGCAGTCCATGCACCTAAGGGCGAAGGAAGACGCGATGCGGGATCATTCTTGCTTCTGGAAAAAATAACCTCGCCGCTTTCTGCAGCAAGAATTTCTTCACCGCCTGCAAAAACCATTCCGAGAATCGGTTTACCGTTATTATTTGCACCGAAATTAGAAATAAGAACAGCATTTAAAGAAGGCCAGTTCATTGCGTCTAACGAGTCAAAAAGGAAACCTAAAAAAAAGAGACAAATAAAGACAAAACAAATAACACGTTTTTTCATTTTACTTTTCCTCAAGTTCAAAAGAAATTAATGCAGAACCGCCCCCGACAATAAGCATCGAACCTGTTCTGCCTAAAAAGACATCTTCGCTTTTAATTGAAGCGCTCAAGAAAATTGCATCAGGAGCGGACGCTCTTGATTGACTTATATTAAACCATCTGTCTTGGGGAAACTTTATGCCGATAAGCTTTTTTTCATTCAAGGAAGACGGATTGGAAACAATCATGAATAAAAAACCCTGAGAAGAATCCTGCACAAACGAAGTTTGCAAATTTTGTTTGTTTGGATTTTTTTCAAGACTGCCGGAATCTTCGATTGTATAAACTTCTCCGTCAAGCGGGATAAAAATTCCTCTTCTTGTTCTGATATTGTAGCAGCTAACTCCCCCTGTACGTTCAAAAACAAGCCGGCGATCTTCGTCGGTAAATAAAATGCGCACAGGTCTTCTGAAACCGGTATCCAGATATTCATGGTAAACAACCCTGTAATCACCGCCGGAATTTCCAAAACGCTCCAGTAACAAAAACCGCTGCTGATCAATACCGCTTATAATACCTATATGCGAACCGTCACGTGAAATAGCGCACCCTAAAATTACCTCATAACGAGAGCCGCCGGGCTCATAATAAAAAATGCGCTCCCCTGATGAATTAAAAATCTCGATAATGCCGTCAAGAGAACCTGTTATAACAAGACCTGCACTCGCATCAATACAAGTAAGCGGTGCGCCGAATTCATATGTCCATCTGATTTTTCCGTCATTCCCGATTTCAGATAACGCATTTTGTTCGCTGCCAAGAATAAATATTTTATCATCAAGCAAAACAGGATAACCTCTTGCCGCTTGCTGAATAGTATCTTGAATGTATACTATTGTTTCTTCATAAACATTTTTTATTTCGATAATCGGAGGTTCTGCATCAAATTCTGCCCACATATTTTGACTGATATAAATATCATTTGTTTTAATTTTATTAAAAGCAAATCTGCCTGATGTATCAACATAGCCGAAATGTTCACCTAACGAAAAAGGGAGAAATACAGACGCTGCAGCAAAGCCGCTTTCTGCTGAACTCTCAGAAAAAGATAAATTATTAACTAAGGAACTTATCCATTTGGGAGCTAAAACAATTTCACGCGGAATAGGACGGGCGGCAACAAAAAAATATATGACAAATAACAGAAGAATCACAATGATCTGGAATCTTCTCTTTTTATGAGCCATAGTTCCCCCTATCAATCTTACATTTATTATCTTATAATATTTTGAAAAGGGAGACAAGCATGACAGACAATAATCAAATGGATATATTATTTCAAGAGGCGCAAAAAATCGCGGAAATGGCATATGCACCGTACTCAATGTTTAGGGTAGGGGCGGCATTGCTGTGCGAAGACGGAAAAATCATCACAGGCGTAAATGTAGAAAACCGCTCCTTCGGGCTTACTGTCTGTGCAGAACGCAATGCAATTTGCACAGCGATTGCACTGGGATACCGCCGTTTTACAGCACTTGCCGTCAGCACTCCGGACTCAGAAAAACCGACAGGTCCCTGCGGTGCGTGCCGTCAGGTACTTAGCGAATTTATGGCAAGCGGCAGCCCTGTCCGTTTTGCAGGCAAGGGGCAAGACACGGTAAATACAAGCATAGGCGAACTTTATCCATACGATTCATTGCATGAATTGATGCATTAATCTTGACATTTGCAGCAAAAAACCGGATATCACACTGAAAATTTGATTTTGTTGACAGTTGTTAAAAACTCGTGAGATAATATACATTATGCCGACTTCTAAAAAATCAAACTCTCAAAACATTCAGGTTCATGCGGATGCCCTTCTTACTGTCCAACGAATACTTTTTTTAAACCATCCAAGCAAAAAAGACGCGCTTTTAGAACTTGCAAACAATCTTGCAGCCGCGCATCAAATTAAAAACAGGCAGGAATTAACTTCAGAAATTTTAAAACGCGAAGAATTAATGAGCACAGCTCTAAGCTGCGGAATAGCTATTCCTCATGTCCGGCTTTCGTCGGTTACAGACCTTGTTGTTTCCGTCGGTATAAGCCGCACAGACATTACCGATTTCCAGACTATGGACGATCAGCCTATCCGCATAATTGTAATGATAGCCGCCGCTCACAGACAGCACGCTTATTACCTTCAAACACTTTCATGGTTCAGCACACGTTTAAAGAACAAAGAATTGCGGGAAGCGCTCTTAAAAGCCCAAACAGAACAGGAAGTCTATAATTTACTTGTAGGAACCGATTAATGTTATTGCCGAATGCTAACAACCCGGAAAATGCAAAACACGCAGCATTTGCCCTTGCAACAGGCTGGCAAAATTACATGAACAGCACCGAAAAATTAAGCACCTGTTTAAGCCATATGAGAAAAACCGCAATTGATGTAATTTGTCGGGAAAAATACGCAGACGACTCGGTTTATGACAGCTTGGAAAAATCTTATATTAATAATTTTATAAGCACAGAACCGGATTTTGAAGAGATAAAAAAAACACTGGACGCGCTTGCTGCAATAAACACAGATAGGGCAATCAGTATGCTTTTATTATTCCTTCAAGGGCTTCATCAAAAAAAATGCAATGGAACATGGGGAAACAAAGAAAACAAAATCTTACCATGGGTAATAAACAGCTTGGGTGTTGCACAGGCAAAGTCCAGAAACGTATGGAATCTTCTGGTTGTAATATACCGCACAGATAAATATTCAACTAAAGAACGATTGCATGCCAAAAAAGCTTTATTAAAAATTAAAGAGGCATTTGCCGCTGCCGCTGCCGCCGCCAATGAAACGAAATAAATTGTCCGCGATTTTTTTAGAAATGTATGCTTTTTAACAACAATCAAGTTACTTTATAGCATACATTTCTTTAGGAATTCGAATTTAATGCGTAAATCAGTTGTACACCCATCTTAATGAATTTGGGTTTCCTACAGATATTGATATTGTTCGATTATCATTGTAAGTAGATGTTGTACTGTTATAAGAAACTGTAAGTTTATAGTTCATATGCAATACATTCCAGCCCTTTTCTAAAGATAAATTTATTTTGCTGCTTGTAAATTTATTAATATATGTATCACCACCAAATTTGTTTTCACCTTGTTCAATCACACCATCCGCTTTAATTACTACAGGATTATCAACATAAATAAAGAATGCTCTTTCCGAAGTTTGAGAACCAGAATTTCCAGATCTAGAAACCGTCTCATTACCTTTAAACAAAGAATCATAATTATTTCCGTTAATCTCAAATTCTCTAATAATTACCATTTTTACACTTTCATCGGATATACTTTGATTTTTATACATATCAAAACCTTCATTAAAATAATTAGAGAAGGAACTAACAGTGCCTAAATCTGCTTCATTTGGTGTATTAAGAGTTAAATTTAATTTCCCGCCAGTAACTGAGATTTCAACATAGGAAGGAAGACTCTTAAATGATAAATTACCTTTAAAATCAGTCCAAGATAATTTACCTGTTTCTTCATTAATTTGATAAGTATAAACCTGTTGGTTTTCTACAACTACCTCGTCTAATCCGGTTGCCGGACCGCCTCCGCCGGTACCGCCATTGTCATCACCGCAGGCTGCAATTGAAAACCCGATTACCGTAATAATTACAGTAAATCCTAACATTTTTAAAATGTTCTTCATAAATTCTTCTCCTTATTTTACAAGATTTATAATGTATCATATTTCATATACTATTATATCAAGAATGATATATAAAATATATCAAAAATGTCAATATATTTTTTGTTTTATAGCAACAATAATATAAAAATGGATCTGGAACGGTTTGTAATTGATAATATTAAGCGGATTCGCAAGGATAAGGGGTTTTCACAAGAAAAACTAGCTGAAGCCTGCAATACGGCAACCAGCTATATCGGTCTAATGGAAATCTATAAAAATGTGCCTAAACTATCAACAATTGAAAGGATCGCAAAAGCGCTAGGGGTAAGCCCTTTGATCTTTTTTCAGGACAAAAACAACGCTGCAGAGCAGCTTCCTCCGGAACAGGAAATTGAACTTCAAAATAAAAAGAGAGCCATACTGCAGTTTCTGGAAAAAGAAATTGATAATATTTTACATAACCGTTAATCAGTANTAAACCCTATCCTCTTCGTTTCTTTAACCTTTTTAGGCTGTTCAATTAAATTATTCAAAGCGATAATAATATCATTGACNCTTTTATCATTTTTTTCAATGTAAAGCATAAGAAGTTTTCGCAGTTCTATAATTTGCACAAANGGAGTTTGCAAATTCTGTTTGGNTTCATTCATATCACCTTGAAAAAATATATAATGCCTTAATTTTACAAAAGTCCGCATTATATTGATGTTCACTTCAATCGCTCTTTTTGAGTTAATAACACTGGAAAGCATAGAAACACCCTGTTCAGTAAAAACAAAGGGAGCATAGCGCCTGCCTCCGTGTAAACTTGAGGTCACAAAATGTGACCTCAAGTTTTCCCACTCATCTTGAGTTAATTGAAACATGAAATCAACCGGAAAACGATCAATATTGCGTTTTACAGATTGATTTAACGCTTTTACTTCTACTCCATACAAATCTGCTAAATCCCTGTCTAGCATGACCTTTTGATCTCTAACCTCGAAAATTAAATCTTGAATAGAGATTACCTTATTTTCATCCATCTCTGAGCCTCCATAAATAGGGGTTTCCCCTGGTTTTTGAGATGCATCAGAATTTAACATGCATCTCTTTTCACTTACAAAAGTGATACATATTAATGGGCTGCAGACGCGTGGTGCTTGACCGAAAATGAAAGTTTTTTTTAAAAAGTTGGATTGGGCTAGTTTTTTTGTAGAATCTTGAGATCACATTTTGTGATCTCAAAAAAATACAAAATTTTAGTAATCATCGAAATAAAAAAGGCTGCCTGAAACTCAAGCAGCCTTATAAATAATTGTTCTTTTTTTAGCTGTTCCTTACTATCTGCTAGTAGTCCATTCCTCCCATACCGCCCATTCCGCCGCCTGGCATTGCAGGAGCTTCTTTCTTCTCTGGGATATCGGTAATGGCGCACTCAGTGGTGAGCAAGAGGCTTGCTATTGATGCCGCGTTTTGTAGCGCTGAACGGGTTACTTTTGCCGGGTCAATGATACCGGATTTAACCATATCAACCCATTCCATTTTGGCAGCGTCAAAACCTATGCCTTTTTCTTCTTTCTTTGCGCGATCTGCGATCATTGCCGCGTCTACACAAGCGTTTTCGGCAATTTGGCGGATCGGCTCTTCAAGAGCGCGTTTTACAATTTTAAAGCCTACTTTTTCATCATCGGTAAGACCGCTCATGTCGGCTTTTTCTAACACAAGTGCTGCCTGAATAAGAGCGATTGCTCCGCCTGGAACTATGCCTTCGTCGATTGCAGCGCGTGTTGCGGAAAGCGCGTCTTCTACACGGTGTTTCTTTTCTTTAAGTTCAACTTCTGTTGCGGCTCCTACATTGATAACTGCAACGCCGCCTGCGAGTTTTGCAAGGCGTTCCTGAAGTTTTTCGCGGTCATAGTCGCTTGTAACATCTTCAATCTGCGCTTTAATTTGCGCGATTCTGTCCTGAATATCTTTCTGCTTGCCGGCTCCGTTAATAATCGTTGTGTTGTCTTTATCAACCTTAACTGTTTTTGCTTTACCAAGCTGAGAAATATCGGTGTTCTCTAGTTTAAGACCGAGTTCTTCAGAAATAACCTCGCCGCCTGTAAGGATAGCGATGTCTTCAAGCATCGCTTTTCTGCGGTCGCCGAAACCGGGTGATTTCACAGCGCAGGTGCGTAATGTTCCGCGCAAACTGTTTACAACTAAAGTTGAGAGGGCTTCGCCGTCACAGTCTTCTGCGATAATGAGCAGAGGTTTGCCTGATTGCGCTACTTTTTCAAGTAATGGAAGCATATCTTTCATGCTGGAAACTTTTTTGTCGTGGATAAGGATATAAACATCTTCGTAAACACAGGTCATGGTGTCGCGGTCTGTGACGAAATACGCGGAAATATACCCGCGGTCAAACTGCATTCCTTCGACAAATTCAATGGTGGTATCCATTGTTTTGGATTCTTCAACTGTGATTACGCCGTCTTTCCCGACTTTTTCCATTGCATCGGCGATAGTGTTGCCGATTTCGATGTCGTTATTAGCGGAAACAGAAGCAACGTGGGAGATTTCTTCCTTGTCGTTGATAGGTTTAGAATTTTTCTTGATTTCCGCAACAGCGATTTCAACAGCTTTGTCTATACCTCTTTTAAGTTCCAGAGGGGTCATACCCGCTGTAACAGCTTTAAGCCCTTCTTTTACCAATGAATAGGCTAATACCGTTGCGGTTGTAGTGCCGTCGCCGGCAACATCGTTTGTCTTTGTGGCGACTTCTTTTAAGAGCTGAGCACCCATATTTTCGTAAGGGTCGGCGAGTTCCACTTCTTTTGCTACTGAAACACCGTCTTTGGTTACTGTCGGAGCGCCGAATTTCTTGTCCAGAAGGACATTCCGCCCTTTNGGACCGAGAGTTACCTTAACCGCCTTGGAGATTTGCTCAACCCCTGAAAGCAGCTTGCGCCGGGCTTCTTCGTTGAACATNAATTGTTTTGCCATATACTTTTTCTCCTCTTGTTATTACCGGAAATTCCGGNATTTATTAATTATTTATTNGTTCAAAACAGAACCTTTCATAAATTATCAGATTATTTCAATCTGGGCAAGGGGTCATTTATTATCTTGTGATTCCCGGCGTCCTGCCAAGCGGTTTTCCTTACTGTTCCTGTTTTGCGAGCGCTGCAATCAATAACTCAGCCAATGCGGCAGCTTCCCCTTCGGTTAGGGTGATTCCTTTACCCATTTTTTGATGATCGGGCGACCAATCTCTAATATCGAGCTTAGGAGCTCTGTTATTCCATGCAACCATGTTGAGTTCTTTCTGCCAGCCGCTCTTTTCTGACGAAAGGACACCGAAATGTTTAACTATATCAAATTGAATACTATCCATATCGGGTAATATAACAAGGCTTTATCTCAGATTCAAGTGCTATTTCGTATATTTTTGATTTTAAACTACAAAAAACTATAAAAATCATCTTTAGAATTATGTTGAAAATTTGCCGTTTTCCGTATATACTCATTTCAGTAAGGAGTGTACCTGATGAAAAAAAGATATATATTTCTTTTCTTATTAATAGCGGTAGTATTGATATTTGTTTCCTGTAAAACAACCCAACCTGCAGTACAAACAGAAATTACTGAAAAAGCGGAAGAAAAGCTGCCTTCAGCGGTTACCGAATATTTAACAAAAGCGCAAAAAGCACGGCAAAGAGCTATTGATTTTGAAAGTCCCGCTTACTTCCCTTCTGAATGGGAAGAAGCAGAAGCCCAATATGATGAAGTCGGAGAAATGCTGAAAACACCTCCTGTAAATGTACAGGAAACTGTAGCCGCCTACGAGAAATCGGTAGCTGCATATGACGAGCTGTTTGAAAAAACAGTCCCGCTTTATGCTCAGGCAAGAGAAGATGAAATCCTTTCTGCAAGAGAAGCTATAATCCAGACAGGCTTTCCTCAGCAATTTCCGGCATATTTAAAAGCAGCAGACGATATTACCTTAACCGCTCTTAAAGAATATGAAGAAAATGATTATTACGCGGCAAGAGAAACAGCGGCAAAAGCTTTAAATGAATACGAAACTTTGCAAACAGGTGCGAATGTTTATTTAGCACGACGAGAAATAATGGATCGTAATTTTATTAATTATGACGCTGATAATTTTTCGAAAGCGGAAGAAGTGGCGCTTTCTGCAAAGGATGAATTTGACACAGGCAACAGAGAAGCAGCAATAACAAAAGCAGAAGAAGCTTTGCTCCGTTACAATCTGGTTTTATCAAACGGATGGACATCTTATGCGGGAGAACGGAAGTCAAACGCCAGAAAGGAAAGAGAACAAGCAATATCTGAAAGAGTCAACATTGCATCACGCGATCCGTTCCGTATTGCAGAAATAATGTATGCCTCAGCAGAAGAAGAATTAGCGTCCGGAAATTTTAATAACGCTGCAATCAATTACACTGAGTCAGAAGCGTTATTCGCCATTGCACGGCAGGATACAGCAGACAAAAGGCTAAGAGCGCAAAATGTGATACGATTAGCGGAAGAAAAAATTGAAGCAAGCAGTGAAACTGCCCAGGAAGCTGATAAAATAATTGAAGGAGGTTCAAGATGAGCCGCATATACCGAAAAATATTTATCGTATTATTAACACTAATAATCGCTGTTCCGGTATTTTCAAACCCTAATGAATCAAACCTTATATTGCCAGATTTTTCATATTTAACTTTTTATGGATCAGATACTGAAGAAGTAACAGAAGAAACTGTTACCGCAACTACGGAAAAAACAATAGAAGAATTAATGCTTGAAGGAGAAGAAGCACTGCTTGAAATATCAGAAGAATCCGCAGCACTTGCACAAACCGAAGAAGAAATTGAAATTCTTGAAGGGCTTCGCAACAATGAATTTTTTAGAGAAAGCTTACGTTTAACAAAGTTAGCGCAGGAAACATTCGATTACGGTGATTACGATGCATCAACAAGTTTTGCAGAAGAAGCGATCCTTTATGCGGAACTTTCAGATGAATATGTCGCATCACATTTAATTACCGAAGCAAAACGTCTTGTTGATTGGGCAGATGCCAACAGAATACAAACAAGATATCCTATTGATTACACGGAAGGCAAAACTTATTATGATGTCAGCTTAATAGCTCAAACCAACGATGAATGGAATGTAGCAATTGAAAATGCATCCAAATCGATCCGGATTTTTGCAATGTTGGAATCAGGCGGAACAGGTTCTGTTGCGGGGACAGGAGTGTTGCCTAAACAGTATACGGTTAGAACATGGGCTTCTGTAAGAGATTGTTTCTGGAACATTGCAGGCTATGCATGGGTTTATGGAAATTCTTGGCAATGGAGAACTCTTTATGAAGCAAATAAATCAAAATTACCTGATCCTAATAACCCTGATTTAGTTGAACCGGGTACGATATTGGATATTCCAAGTATAAGAGGCGAAATCCGCGAAGGTATGTGGAATCCTAACAGATAAAAAATAATTACTGGAAGGCTTCACCGCTTTGTTCAGTCTGCTTCGCTGTTTAAAACAAGTTAAGCAGACTGAAATCGGTAAAGACTTAATAAAACATATTTAATTAAAATGGACAAAAATAAATTAGCATGGACAGAAGAAAGCCGCAAAAAAGTATTTGACTGTAAAATATTTTCAATTTGGGAATCTTATTGTAAATCTCCGGAAATTGAGCATGATAAAAATCTTCATGTTTTTTCTGTAATTGAAGCAAAAGACTGGGCAATTGTAATTCCTGTTATTGAAACGCCGGAAGTAAAAAAGTTTCTTATGGTGCGGCAATGGAGGCATGGCTCTCAATGTTTAAGTTTGGAATTTCCAGGAGGGGTTTTTGAACCCGGAGAAAATGCCGAAGAAGCTGCGGTAAGAGAATTGTATGAAGAAACAGGTTTTAAAGCGCAGAAAATAAAAAAACTCGGCGATTTTTCACCTAACCCTGCAATCATGTCTAACAAAGTTCACTTTTTTCTTGCAGAAAATTTAATAAACAACGGAAAACAAAAATTAGATGAAGATGAGTTTGTAGAAACAGAAATTATTGATGCGCAAGAAGTAATTCAAGGTATGGGAAAACCTCCTTATATTCACGCGCTAATGGGGACTGCGTTATCGCTTTATTATCAAGATATTAATAATTTAAAATAGTAATAACAATTGAAAAATATCAAAACATTCTCTATATTGACTAAATATACCGCTCGGTATACACTCAAACTGTGGAAGAAAAAAGCGGCGTGAAGCAAACGATAATGGATAAAGCCCTAACGCTATTCTCGGCGAAAGGTTATGAGGGTGTTCCTGTCAGCGAGCTTACGGAAGCCGCCGGTATTACAAAGCCGACTCTCTATTATTACTTTAAAAGCAAGGAAGGGTTATTTGACGCTGTTTGTAAAATGTACTATGAAAAATTAAATAAACTTATAACAGAAACCGCTATATATAATCCAAACCCGAAAAATTATAATGAAGATATTATTCTTACACTTACAAAAGTTACAAATACTTATTTTACATTCGCAAAAAAAAATGAAGCTTTTTTTAGAATTACTCTTGTAAACTTTTCCATGCCCTCATCTTCTGAAATATTTAAAATTGCAGAAAAATATCATTTTACTCAATTTGAAATAATCGATGATATGTTTAAGAACATGGCGAAAGCGCACGGCAATTTAAAAGGAAAAAGCAAAACTCTAACATGGTCTTTTATAGGAACGATAAATTCATATATCGGTTTGTATTTTTCAAACACCGCAAAGCAGAACAGCGCCATGCAATTAAATGAAAAAACGATAAAAGAACTTGTACATCAATTTATGCATGGTATTTTTTCATAAAATGAAAAAAACAGGTTGATTTTTTTTGACATTTTTATATACTTAACGGTAGGTATATAATTAAAACAAGGAGATTTTATGGAAAGACAAGAATTGGGGTGGTACGCGGACGCGGTAATTTATCACATTTACGCGCTCTCTCTTGCTAAAGCACCCTTTCTCAACAATTATTCCGAATTACGGAATACCGCAGTAGAAATTGAAAAATGGATACCGCATATCAAGGGAATGGGGTTTAATACTGTATTATTCAGCCCAATTTTTAAGGCGCGGACTCACGGTTATGATGTTACCGATTATTTTGAAATAGATAACCGTATCGGCACTAATGATGATTTTAAAATGCTTGTAAAAAAATTACATGACAAGGGTATCCGCGTTGTTCTTGATTGCGTCTTTAATCATTGCGGACGGGATTTTTTCGCCTTTAAAGAATTGCAAAAAAATAATATGAATTTTGCAAGTTGGTTTTCCGGCGTAGATTTTAACAGGCAAAGCCCGATGGGTGATCATTTTAACTACGATACATGGAGCGGATATTACGAACTGCCGAAATTTAATTTAAAAAACACAGAAGTAAAAGAATATCTTTTAAATGCCGCGCGGTTTTGGATAGATACTTTCGATATTGACGGAATGAGGCTGGATGCCGCCGATGTTCTGGATAAAAGTTTTATAACAGAGCTTCGTCAAATAACATCAGAAAAAAAGAATGACTTTTGGCTCATGGGCGAAGTTGTGCATGGGAATTACTCTAATTGGGTAAATAATCAGGGCTTGCATAGCGTTACAAATTATATTTTATACAAAAGTTTATTTTCAAGTCACAATGAAAATAATTTGTATGAATTAGCTTACTGCCTTTCATCATCAGTTCCAGATAACGGACTGCCGCTTTTTTCATTTTTAGATAATCATGATCAAGACCGTATTGCAAGTATTGTTTCCAATCCCGCGTATTTAAATACTTTATACGCCCTTCTTTTTACATTACCCGGTATTCCTTCTGTTTATTACGGCAGTGAATGGGGCTTTAAAGGGATAAAAGAAAACGGCTCCGATCAAGGGATAAGACCGTATATTGATATAGAAAAAAGCGCAAATTACAGCACATGGCTTACAGGATATATAAACAAACTTATTTGTATCAGGAAGAAAGAAAAAACATTGAAATACGGCGGCTATAAACAAGTATATCTGGAATATATGCGTCCTTTTATTTTTGAACGTTTTTATGAAAACGAAAAAATAATAACCGCCGTAAACATTTCAAATAACAATGAGAAAATAAGTTTAAACACAAAAAGCGGATTGTTAGATTTATTAAATGGTGAATATATAAATTCTCATCATATTCTAATAAAACCTCATTCTGTATTGATATTGAAGGAGTACAAATTATAATGAAAGTATGTTATCATATCAATTAGAATGAAAGCATACCTTGGTATAGTTCAAAAAATCCTTGATCACGGTTTCCGTAAAACAAACCGTACAGGCACTGATGCGCTGACAATCGCAGGCGCAATGTTTGAACATGATATGGCAGAAGGATTTCCGCTTTTAACAACAAAAAAAGTTCCTTTTAAAATGGTTCGCTCCGAGCTGGAGTTTTTTATTCGCGGTATCACTGACAAAGAATGGTTAAAAGAGAAAAAAAATACTATCTGGGATGAATGGTGCAGCCCCGATATTGTTCCATACAGCAACGATGATCAAACAAAAAAAAGGATGATGCTTGAACGCGAACTGGGACCTATTTACGGCTGGCAGTGGCGCAACTTCGGTGCGAAATATACAGCATACAATTCACCGCCGCAGGGAAACGGAATCGATCAGCTCCAACAGCTTGTACACACTCTTAAAACAAATCCCGATGACAGACGTATGATTGTAAGCGCTTGGAATCCCCTTGACCTTTCGCGCATGGCATTGCCTCCTTGCCACTATTCTTTTCAGGTGACAGTAATCAACGGTAAGTTAAACCTTCTTTGGAATCAACGTTCTGTTGATACTGCACTTGGCCTGCCTTTCAACATTGCAAGTTACGGATGCCTTCTTCATCTGCTTGCAAAAGAAGCGTGTCTTGGCGAAGGAAAACTTATCGGTTTTTTAGGCGACACTCACATTTATGTAAATCACATCGAAGCTCTCCGCGAGCAAATCGCACGTACACCTAAAACTCTTCCGCTTATTAAAACAGAAAACTTTACATCTATATTTGATTGGCATTACAATGATACAATTGCAGAGAATTATGATCCTCATCCTGCAATTACATTTGAAATAGCTGTATAAGAAAACAAAGAATTTAAAACAGGAGCGATAAAAAAAAGTGGCAGAGATTATTTTAATTGCAGCAATGGCGGAGAATCGTGTTATCGGAAAAAATAATACTATGCCATGGTCTATTAAAGGAAATCTCGCACACTTTAAAAAAATGACAATGGGTTTTCCTTGCATCATGGGGCGCAAAACTTGGGAGTCTCTTCCGAAAAAGCCTCTGCCCGGCAGGCTTAATATTATAATTTCAAAAACAATGAATGAAACGCCTTCTTTACCTGAAGATATAATAACTGATAATACAAATATCTTGCTAAACAAAGATGATCCAAAAATAAAAATTTGCACATCACTTCAAGATGCGATTGATTTTTGTTCAAATTATGAAAAAATTTTTATTTGCGGAGGAGAATCGATTTATAAACAAGCAATGCCGTTAGGTGCAAAAATCGATCTTACATTGATTAGAGGAAATTATGACGGCGATACTTTTTTCCCGCAAATTGATGACAGCTGGATAAAAACAGAAACTGAAGAATTTGAAGAATATTCTATTATCACTTATAAAAAGACAGAAGCTTCAGCCGATAAAAAGGAGAGAGTATGAAAGAACCTATTCTTGTTGTGCTTGCCGCAGGCATGGGCAGCCGTTACGGCGGTCTTAAACAGATGGATAAACTCGGAAAAAACGGGGAAGTTCTTCTGGATTATTCGGTTTACGATGCCGTTCAATCGGGATTTAAAAAAATTGTTTTTATAATAAGAAACGATATAGAAAATGATTTTCGCGAAACAGTACTGTCGCGAATGGAATCAAAAATAAAATGTGAATTGGCTTTTCAAAATCTTGACACACTGATCCCTCCTGAAATTTTCAATGCGGCACTGGCTGCCGGAAGAACAAAACCATGGGGGACAGGGCATGCGCTTCTTTGTGCGGCGGATAAACTTGACGCTCCTTTCACCGTAATAAATGCCGATGATTTTTACGGGAGGTATGCTTTCTCCGTTATGTGCAAATATCTTTGCGAAAATGAAAAAGACGCATATTCGATTGTACCTTACCGTCTTGAAAAAACATTGAGCCCTCAAGGGACTGTAGCGCGCGGTATCTGCAAAACAGAAGACGGTTATCTTATAAGTGTCGAAGAACTTACCGCTATCCAAAAAAAAGACGAAAAAATTTTTAATACAGCCCCAGACGGCTCGGTGCGCGAACTTTCTGCAAGCACGCCTGTCTCCATGAATTTTTGGGGATTTTCACCTAACATCCTGCCTGAGTTAAAAAAATGTTTTAATGATTTTATCAGCTCCTTTGCAGAAAATCCTAAAGGACAGATTAAAAATGAATATTTTATTCCAAAAGCAGTTGATTTTTTTATAAAAAAAGGTATTATAAAAGTAAAAGTATTAGATGCAAATTCTGATTGGTTCGGTGTCACCTACAAAGAAGACAAAGAAATTGCGGTAAAAAAACTTGAAGAATTAACAATAAAAGGGATATATCCGAGCGAACTCTGGAGGAAAAGTGAAAAATAAAATAATTGATTTCTTGCTTCGGTTTTTAAAAGGCATTGCTATAGGAATGGATTTTGTTCTTCCCGGAATTAGCGGAGCTGCATTGGCGGTTGTTTTCGGGTTATACGAAAGAATTGTCGCATTTATTGCGAACATAACAAAAGACTTTATAAAAAATATTTTATTCTTTTTGCCTGTAGGTATCGGCATGCTTTTCGGGATTTATCTTATATCACACCCGATTAGTTTTTTAATAAAGAATTATCAAACACCTTTTCTTTGGTTTTTTGTCGGCGCAATTTTAGGAACAATGCCGGAACTTTGGCATAAGTCTGGAGAGAAAGGAAGAAAGCCTATTCATGTTATTCTTTTGGTTTCAGTTTTTATAATAGGAACAATTGTGTTTCTTGCAACGCTTGGACAATCACTCGGCATTGAACCAAATCCTGTAATGGCGTTTTTCATTGGAGCGGCAGTCGCGCTGATTCTTTTTATTCCGGGTTTTAGCTCATCAACTTTTTTACTTCTCTTTGGATTGTATGAGATTGTTATTCACTCATATAAAAACTTCAGCGAAAATTTAGCATTTTTAATTCCGTTCGGCGTCGGTATGCTGATATTTATTTTTCCGTTTTCAAAAGGTATTAATTATCTTATCAATAAAACTTTCTCATATTTTTATCATGTTATTATCGGCTTTGTTTTAGCATCTGCTGTTCTTGTCGCCGCTATCGCTTCCGGCTGGCGGCAGCCTGAAGGTTACTACAATTATTTACAAATCGGTACAGTTGCGTGTGTTATCACCTTTATTGCAGGAGCTGTTTTTTCATATTGGATGTGTTGGGTAAGCAAGAAATACGAAAAATAATTTTTCATTCTTCATGAGCGCAAAGAACAATCTTCATTGAAAAAGCAAGAAGGAAAGCGGGGATCAAAGAAAGGATACCGCAGCTTACAGCAAACGAAAGAAAGGTAATTAACGCATCTTCGGGAAGGTCTCCCCTCATCCTTGTTGCGATAAAAAATCCGCCTGCGGAATTTATTAATATAAATACTATTCTTAATTTTTCATAAATTGATACAACTTTACAAACCTGTGCAAATGAAAAAGAAAAATCCGTTTTCTTTTTTAATTTTCTTTTTTTGTTAATTAAATCATCTTCAGTAATAATTCTGCCATTGTATTCTTTTTCAAAACAAGCAATTTTAAAAGGAAAATTTTCTGTGGAATATATTAAAGATAATTCTGTAACTCTTCTAATAATTTTTATTATCAGCCTGAAATAAATTACAATACCTATAATAAAAATCACAGCAACTGCCGCCAAACATATAAATTTAAATTTATCAAATTTAAGCCAGAATGATATAAAACCGGAAAACAAACTATCAAATTCATTTCCTAATATTAAAATCAATCTTACAGTGATTATATTAATTGCAGCGTTAAATAAAATAAATACTAATAATATTTTCGGAAATAAAGTATATTCTTTGTTTTTACTTAGAGCTACGTCGATTAACAGCAAAAGTGAAAACACCAAATTTAAAGAAATGAGATAATCAAGAAATATTACGGGAATGGGAATTATAACAATAAAAAGAAGCCCTAATGTAATTGCGCCGTAACTTAATGTTCCTTTTAAAGTTTTATCTGGCATTTATCACCTTAAAAGTATTATAAAACATATTTTTACAGTAAGTAATAGACTGCACAAACAGGGTTTGTATTTTTATAAAATTTTTAACACAGAAAAATATTGCTAAATTCTATAATTTGCTTTATACTAAAAAAAATTCCACACAGGAGAGTATATTATGGCAGAATTAAAAGGTTCTAAAACAGAACAAAATTTAATGGCGGCGTTTGCAGGCGAGTCGCAGGCTCATGTTAAGTATCAGTATTTTGCATCAAAGGCGGAAAAAGAAGGATATCAGCAGATAGGGGCGATATTCCGGGAAACCGCGCTTAACGAAAAAGAGCATGCAAAAATTTGGTTTAAAATTTTACACGGCGATGATGTTCCGCCGACAACAGAAAATTTAAAAGCTGCGGCGGCGGGTGAAAATTTTGAATGGACTGATATGTACGCAGGTTTTGCAAAAACAGCAAAAGAAGAAGGCTTTGATTATATTGCCGCTCTTTTTGAAATGGTTGGCAAAATTGAAAAAGAACATGAAGAAAGATACAAAAAACTGCTTGCAAACATACAGGGAAATCTTGTATTTTCACGTGACGGCGATCAAATTTGGCAATGCTCCAACTGCGGTCATATTGTTGTCGGAAAAAAATCACCGGAACTTTGCCCTGTTTGCAAACATTCAAAAGCATATTTCCATATCAAAGCGCAAAATTATTAATAAAAAAGCGGTAATAGCCATGTCGGGCGGCGTTGACAGTTCTGTCGCAGCCGCCCTTATGTTAGAGCAAGGCTTTCAATGCGTCGGCATAACACTCAAACTTTACAAAGGAGAGAGCCGGTGCTGCTCTCTTGCCGATGTAAACGATGCCCGCAGCGTTGCGCATAACCTTGGCATGGATCATTATGTATTAAATTTTACAGAGGAATTCGATACTCAGGTTGTCCGCCATTTCACGCAAACATATGAACAAGGCGCGACACCTAATCCCTGCATAGAATGTAACCGCCATATTAAATTTAACCTTCTCCTTTTACGGACACGCCAGCTTGATTTCGACCTTCTTGTTACGGGTCATTACGCACGCACAAGTCATGATAGTGCAAGCGGGCGATTCCTCCTTTTAAAAGCGTTAGACGAAAAAAAAGATCAAAGTTATGTGCTATACTGCCTGACACAGCAGCAGCTCCAAAGATCGCGCTTCCCGTTGGGAGAGCTTTCCAAAAATGAAGTACGCAAAATTGCAGAAGAAAGAAATTTTGCGAATGCCGCTAAAAATGAAAGCCAAGATATCTGCTTTGTACCAGACGGCGACTACGGAAGGTTTATAGAAGAATACACAGGCAAAATATACCCAACAGGAGACATAATCGACTTGGAAGGAAAGGTAATCGGAAAGCATAAGGGGCTAATCCGCTACACAATAGGTCAGAGAAGGGGCTTAGGTGTTGCGGCTAACGTTCCTGTCTATGTCGTGTCAAAATCCATACAGGATAATACAGTTACGCTTGCCCCTGACAGCGCTCTTTTCAGCAAATCGCTGACTGCAAATGATATCAATCTGATTGCTTGTGAAAATTTAAAGAAACCTATGCGCGTAACAGTTAAAACCCGTTATTTGCAAACAGAACAGAGTGCTGTAGCAGAGCAAACAGGAGATAACACCTTGCACATCGAATTTGACAAACCGCAGAGAGCGATAACATCCGGGCAGGCTGTTGTAATGTATGACGGAGATATAGTAATCGGAGGGGGAACGATCTGTTAGCCTCTTAAACGTCTTGTTAATGCAGGCGATGAATACCAAAGTGTTACAGGTTCTGACCATTGTCTGGTGTTTACTCTTAAATGGATATAACCGCTTGAAAGATCCCATGATGTTTCATAAGGACGCATTTCTCTGAGCAAAACCTCTTTAAGCAAAGTAGGACCGTATTGAGCTAGAAGTTCGTTTTGAACATCGGTATAGCATCTCATAAGTTCTTCGACACTTGTGGTATTAAAATAATAAGCTCCGCCTTCAAGCCCGTTTTGCGAAAAATAAGCAATCATATAAACAGAATAGCCTGTCATTTTTAAATTGTCATAAATAAGCGACTGAAGCCCGTTAACCTCTTCTGCATGTACAGGGTTTCCCATTTTGGACTTAAACGCTTCCATGCTTGTCCCCCAAGCAAAATTATGAAAACTTACATTTACCGTTGCCGGCTGCGTTCGATTTTGAGCAAATAAAGCTACCGCTGTTAATAATATGATAAAAATTAATGTTATCTTTTTCATAGTATGCCCCCGTTTCATTTTCGGCAGAAACGGGGGTTAACTTTATAGAAGCAATTTTTTAAATTGAAGGAATTGTAGCAAAACCGCGTTCAAGATCGGCATCAGTCGGGATATAATCATTCATGGTTTTATCGCTATATGAAGCAAAGGCTGTCATATCGAAGAAACCTGTTCCGCTAAGCCCGAAAAGAATCACTTTTTTCTCGCCTGTTTTTTTGCAAACAAGAGCTTCGTCAATCGCCGCTTTAATTGCATGTGATGATTCGGGAGCGGGAAGAATCCCTTCCACTTTCATAAAACGGATTGCCGCATCAAAGACATCAGTCTGCGTTTCCGCTCTGGCTTCCAGAAAACCGTCATTGTGAAGTTTAGATAAAGTTGAGTTCATGCCGTGATAACGCAAGCCGCCGGCATGGTTTGCAGACGGAATAAAACCGTTACCCAAAGTTTTCATTTTAATGAGAGGCGTGGTTTTTGCCGTATCGCCGAAATCATATGCAAAGCGTCCTCGTGTGAATGAGGGGCAGGATGCCGGCTCTACCGCGATAAAACGTGTGTTTGATTTGCCTGCAAGTTTGTCTCCCATAAACGGTGACAGAAGCCCGCCGAGATTTGATCCGCCGCCTGCACAGCCGATGATGATATCAGGTTTAATTCCGTACCTGTCAAGCGCGGTTTTCGCTTCAAGCCCGATAACAGACTGATGCAATAAAACATGATTTAAAACACTGCCTAGCACATAACGACACTTATCGGTCTTTACAGCAGTTTCAATCGCTTCCGAGATCGCACAGCCGAGAGATCCGCCTGTATTCGGATCAGATGCAAGGATTTTTTTTCCTGACTCTGTGGTGTTGGAAGGCGAAGGGATTAAATGCGCACCGTAAGTTTCGATTAACGCTTTGCGGTAAGGTTTCTGTTCAGAACTGACCTTAACCATGTAGACGATTAATTTTAAATCGTAAAAAGCGCATGCCATCGCCATTGCAGTACCCCACTGCCCCGCTCCTGTTTCTGTGGTAAGAGATGTAAGCCCCGCTTCTTTTGCAAAATACGCCTGAGGTCCTGCCGAGTTTAATTTATGCGAGCCTGAAGTGTTTGTCCCTTCAAACTTGTAATAAATTTCCGCAGGAGTGCCCAATGCTTTTTCAAGATAGTATGCGCGGATAAGAGGAGAAGGTCTGTAAGCGCGGTAAAAATCTTGGATTGCTTCCGGTATCGGAACAAGGCGGGTTGTCTCGTCAAGTTCCTGATCGATTACGCTCTTGCAAAAGACGGGTGCAAGATCGTCGGCGGTGACAGGCTTAAGCGTACCCGGATGCAGCATCGGCTCAGGCTTGTCCTTCATGTCTGCCCTTAGGTTGTACCAGAATTTGGGCATTTCTTCCTCTGTGAGGTAGATTCTTGTGGGAATTTTTTCTTTCATTTGATTGCTCCTTCCCTTATTAAAATTCATCCGGATTTTCTATCCGTTGTTTTAATGGGCTAATTATTTGGTGTCAGATTTAACTGACTTGCGTTTTTTATCTAAATTGCCGGCGATGAGACTCGAACTCATACCCCATTGCTAGGAGGGGATTTTAAGTCCCCAGTGTCTGCCATTCCACCACGCCGGCTAATGTCCTTATGTCGGACACTTTGATATTTTAGCGTTTTTGTTAAATTTTGGCAATAACCTTTGGTTGCTCCTACAACTCAAGTTTTAAATCCCCGTCTTTAATCCAGTTTATTTTTCCAAGTATTAATCGCCCTGTTAAACCAAAGACAGCGGGGATTACAAAGAATAAAAGAATTACTGCCGGGATAATTATGCTGAATGTCAGTCCCGCATCAAGGGAAGCTGATATTGCGGTGAATAAACCTACAAGACCCGATGTCCCCATGCCGCTGCCTGTGCTGCCGCAGTGCAGTCCGAAAACTGCGGCGGCTAGAGGTCCGCAAACTGCGCTTGCAAGAACGGGCGGAATAAGTAAGCGGGGGTTTTTAAAAATGTTTGGGATTTGCAGCATGCTTGTTCCAAGCCCTTGAGCGATAAGACCCGATACACGATTTTCGCGCCAGCTCATTACTGCAAAGCAAATCATGTGCGATGCGCCGCCTACTACGGCCGCTCCGCCTGCAAGACCTCCTATGCCGCAAGCTACGCAAATTGCGGCGCTCGATGTCGGCATGGTCAGCAATAAGCCGACAGAGACTGACATGACAATTCCCATCCATATCGGGTTTGTTTCTGTGGTGAGCATTATCCAATGTCCGAAAGCGTTAAACGCTCTTACGATGGGCGGGCAGATTGTAAATGCCAAAACGCAGCTTATCAATATTGCAGAAAGAGGCAGGACAACAATATCTAATTTTGTTTTTCCTTTTAAGAGTTGTCCTATTTCTACAGCGATGATAGAAACAACCAGCGCTGAAACAGGATCGCCGGGGCTCACTAATCCGCCTCTTCTTATCAATGCTCCGTCGGCTACTGTTACATTTGCTGTCAGATTAAACATACTTAAAGTTGAGAAGGGATCTGCTGCATTGATCGCATTGATTATCGCGATGCTTTGCGCGCCGATAAAGCCCGCGCAAATCGCAGAGAATAAAACAAGTTTTTCTGCTTTTAAACTATTTGCAACTCCCGCTCCGATACCTGCACCCATTAGTAATTGTGCTGCAATTCCTACCGCCTGAAGAGAAAGCCCAAGAGCGCTGCTTCCTATCCATTTTCCGATTTGATTGACAATAGTCCCTGCAATTAATGTGGCGAACAAACCGAATGCCATACCGCCTGATGCTGTAATAAACCATCGGTTTACAAGATTTTTTATAATCGGTAAAACTTTATTATTGGAATTTTTTTCTTGTGCTTCTGGAATTTTATTTTCCTCCGTAAAATTATACTAACAATTTATTAGATTTATTTCTATCATCAATCTTCTTGAATAACTTCTAAAATTTGTCCGTGCGCAATAGCTTTGCGGTCTTCGCGGATATCAAAACAAAGCCCTTTCTCCATTGCTATAGGGGTTGATAGNTCTGCNGTTATTTCAGTATGATCGCCTGGCCACAGCCATTCGCTTTGATCGACAAGTTTTACNGTACCCAGTATATCAGTTTTTCTGATAAAAAATTGCAGACGACTCTCGCTTGTAAACGGGCTTGGACGCCCGCCTTCTTCTTTGGTTAAACAATAAATTATCGCTTTGAATTTATAATACGGCGCGATGCTTCCGGGAAGTGCCAAGACCATACCTCTTTGCAGTTCACTCTTGTTGGTACTCTTAAGCAAAATACCGACACGATCCCCCGCTTTCGCTTCATCTTGATGTTTATTAGATATGTCAATGCCTGCAACTTCATCGCTTAATGTAGGATTGAATCCTATAATTGAAATTTCTTCGTTCTTTTTTATTATTCCGCGATTTATTTTTCCTGCAACAGCTATTCCGCGTCTTGGAGCGATAAATACATCTTCAATCTCCATCAGGAAAGGTTTGTCTGTATCACGTACAGGATCAGGAAAATAATTATCCATTGCGTCTAACAATTTTTCTATGGAATTGTAAACTTCGTTTTCGTAAACTTCGTTTGAAATATTTTCTTTTTCTTCGCTTAATTCATTCATCGCATTAAATGCAGAACCTCTAATGACAGGAATCTCGTCTCCGGGAAAACCGTTTGCACTAAGCGTTTCCCTTATTTCTATTTCTGCCAATTCTGCTTGTTTAAGATCGTTCAGCAGATCGATTTTATTAAGATAGACAATTATATGAGATATACCTGTCTTTTTTGCAAGAACGATATGTTCATGCGTTTGAGGTTTAACAGAATCCACCGCTGATACAACAAGGATAGCGCAGTCCAATTTGCTTAAAATCATGTTTTTCATATATTCAGTATTCGCATTATAATCGAAGTGAGTATAAATCCGCTTCGCTGTTTTATACTCAAGATTTATGACACCGATTTTATTATCACCTGCAGGATGGCTTGTGCTGTTATCAGAAAGATTATAATCCTTTGATTTTTCGCCGTATTTTTTGGCAGCAAACAAAGCAATTGCGGCAGAAAGCGTTGTCTTGCCGTGATCGAGCTGCCCTATTGTTATGATATTCATGAGGATTCTGTTGTCCTGCACTTTTTTGTTTTTTGTCATTACAAGTCCATTATATAACAGATGTTTTATTTTTTTCAAGTTGAGGGGAGGCTCATCTTTTTATTATCGTATTTACAACAATGTTCACCGCTGTCCCTTGACACATTATCATCTTTCCAATAAAAATAACCCATGCTGGTAGATTCCCACTGTCACTTAAATTCAATACCTCTAATAAACAGATTACCTGAAGTATATGAAAACCTAATAAAAAATGATGTGCGCGCAATATTGCTTGCTTGCAGCGAGCTTGAAGAATTTGAAGATATAATAAATATCTCTAATCAATATAAAAATTATTTTGTTTCAATCGGAATACACCCATGCGTTTTTTCGCAAACCGATACGGATTTGGATTTCAATCTGATAGAAGAAAAGTTTGACAAGTACATCAATCAATATAAAAATAAAATATTATGCATCGGCGAGTGCGGACTGGATTATCATTATTATTCAGATGATATTACAAAAAAATCTCAAGCGGAATTATTTAAGTTTCAATTGGAGATTGCAAGAAAATTTAACTTGCCTGTGATGATTCACACAAGAGATGCGGGCATCGATACATATAATATTTTAAAAGAATTTGTGAAAACAGGCGGTAAGGGAGTCATTCATTGTTTTACGGGAACTTACGATGATGCATTAAGATATTTAGAACTTGAGTTTTATATTTCTGCCTGCGGAATGATTACATATAATAACAAAGATCAATTAAGAAAAACATTTTCTAAAATTCCTTTAGACAAACTTTTAATAGAAACCGATTCTCCCTACATTACTCCCAAACCTTTTTTAAGAAATAAAAATGAACCTGCATATGTAAAATATACAGCAGAAAAACTGGCAGAGTTACAAGGTGTTTCTTTTGAAGAAATCGCATCTGTAACAACAGAAAATTTTAAGAGAATATATAATATTGATTTTTAAAAGTTTACCTTAACACCCTGACTCTGACATCGTTAATCATTACTCGTTCCGGAGCGGCGTCATTTGTATATTCAACTCTGACAGCAGGCGTTGCAGCGCCTTGACCGAGTGCAAAAGGAGCGCGGCAGTAAACTTGATTCTCCCAGCGTAAAGTTCCTTCAATTATCAGAACATAATTTCCATTGGGAACTGCTGCGCCTCTTGAATCTGTACCGTCCCATTTATAGGTTTGAACGCCTGTCACCGGAGTGGCGCCGCTTACTGCATCAACTTGAGCTCTTTCCATATTAGCAAGATTTGATTTACTTACCCACAAAGGAATAGAAGAAGGTCTGCGGCTAAACCCGCCGTTTGCAGTCCAGCGTGTTGCATAGAGGGTTTTAATTAATTGACCCTGTGCATTTTCGATCCAAACAGCATACTGATTGCTTGCAGACCCTGTCTGCCGCGTAAATGTAAAAGTAACTTCCGCACAAATAGAGTTTGCCGCTTGCTGTGCCGCTATTCCTGTTAAAACAAAAGCTGTTAAAATTAAAATAAAGAATAATTTTTTCATTCTTGCCTCCTGTTTTTATAATTGTACAATATAACTTTTAAAAAGGGAATAGGAAAAAAATTTATCGCCAAGACGCCAAGTACCGCAAAGGACGCTAAGCGCTTATTCGAAAGATTATTGTCTTACATAATTAATTATCATTAAATCATAATTAAAATTATCTTCTAATCCCTTATCGCTTTAAAATTGTAAACAGGCTTTAACCTTCTCTCTACTTCGACTGTATCGCCGATGAACGACAGCACATCCTTCGCTTTTTTGTATGCGAGCGGACTTTCTTCGAGTGTGTCTTTGCAGATAACACTCGACCAAACACCGCGCATTTCTTTGCGGTATTCGTCAAGGGAGAGGCTTCTTGCATCGGTGCGTGTCTTTTTTCTTCCCGATCCATGCGGGGCGGAATTATTCCAATCAGCGTTTCCTTTGCCCCTGCCTAAAACAGCTCCTTCCGACATTGAAAAGGGGATAACTACCCTCTCGTCCTTTTTTGCAGAGATTGCGCCTTTGCGGATAATAGAAGCGCCGGTATCAATGTAATTGTGCACACAATCTATGTACTCGCTTTCTCGGATATCAACATCAAAAAAACCTTTGGCGATAATCTGCGCCATTATTGCGCGGTTTACTGCGGCGTAATGCTGAACAATGTTTATATCTCTAAGATAATCATCTGCGTATCCGCATGATAAAAACTTTATAGGGCTTTCTATATTAGTTTCACGTAACGCAAGTATTTCATGGTACTCTGCTGTATATGCCCCTAAAATGCGCGAACCTGAATGAATCAACAGCCAGCGGTTGTGATCTTCGTCAATATCCACCTCTATAAAATGATTGCCACCGCCAAGTGTCCCAAGAGAAGCAAAAATACGCTGCGGGTTTTTATCCTGTTTTTCACATAAACTGCGAATCAAAGGTTCGATGCGGATTTCATTCTTTAACTTATTTGTGTCAGAAAAACCGTTATGTGACATCGGATTATTTTGCATAACAAAAATATTAATTTCATCCAAATCTTCATAAAGATTGGAGCGTACATCTTGCCCGGACGGTATTTTTTTCTGAATAAACTTATCAAGTTTGTCGAACGCTGATTTTCCCCTGCCTAAATTGCAGGCACATACGCCGCAGCCTATGTCAAAGCCAATAACAGAAGGAATCAGCAAGGTATCGTAGGTCGCAGTCCATCCTATAACCGTGCTCTTTCCAAGATGGACATCGGGCATTATGCGCACTTTAGTGCCGGCAAAAGACTGATGATCAAGGTATATGCGAATTTTATCTTCGCAAGAAGATTCAAGGGCTTTTGCAAAAACTAAAGCTTCGTTATGTTTTCCTTTAACATAAATCGGTTTAATTACTGTTTGCACGTTATCTGTCATTTTTTCCTCCTTATCAATTTCATTGATTCTCCGTTATAAACACGAATCGGATTTCCCCTCTCCAGTTCCCAATGACTGTGACGCAAATTACTGCGGGATTGTTTTTCCTTTTCAGTTTGTTCGTTTACAAAAAGCTGCGTTAACTTTGCAAGAGCAAGACGCTTATTTAATAATTGAGATCTCTCGTCTCTTGCAACCGCGCTTTTTCCTGTCGGGATATGAACAGCGCGGACAGCGGTTTCAGTTTTATTAACATACTGACCGCCGGGACCGCTTGCCTTCGCAGTTTCAAACCGCACATCATTTACAGAAAAAAACTCGTCCTGTTTTGGCTCTGCACAAACAGAGTTTGCAAATTGCTTTACCTGTATAAACCAATTTTTGCGTTTATGATGAGGGCGGTATGTACTTTGCCAAATCCATTGAATCACGCCTGTCCAGGAGGCGGCATATTCCTTGACACATGCACCGTCTCCTTCCAATGCAATCAAAGCCGATCTGATATTTCCCTTTTCCCTTGCTTCTTCGCTTTCGATAATGCTCATCTTAATATCTTTAGAACTGCGTTCATTTATTTCGCGCTGCATAGCCTGCACAGTAAGTGCCGCCATATGAGCGCATTCTTCGGGACCGCTTCCCGCAGAAATACTTAACCAAATGGTATCCAAATTAATACTCCTAATTAACTTAGTTAAAAATGTTTTACCTCAAACTTTTTTTGAGAATGAGATAATTTAGATTTTTGATGATTGGAGTGTTTACTTTTGAAGAAATAAAAACAGGTGATTTTGATAAAAATTTACCGAATTTGTATCAATATGCTTATATTATTTGCTGCAAAGAGGCTCCAATCCCTTGATTGAAATTTGAGTCAATTGATAAGACAAACATAATTAGCCTCCTGATTAAAATAAGATATTTTATTTTTATTAAATTTCTTCGGCTTTGTCAAGGGAGTTGACTTAAAATTACTTTTTCCTCACAATAAAATAATATGGAAGAAAATCTTCATAAACAGGGTTTGCAGCCTCCTGTAACACGTGCTTCACTGGAAAGTTTAAGCACAGATGAATTAATTAAAAAAGCTGATTCTTACGGTATTGATATCCCTTTAGGTCTGGAAAGAATTTTCATCATAGAAGAAATTTTAGAATGTGCCAACGAAGATGTTCCCGAAAATACTGATGATATAGAAGTCAACCCGTCTTATTCAGAGACCGCTTTAATGCCTAAACAGTATAATATCTCTTTTATCAATGTAATAATCAGAGACCCGCTTTGGGCTTTTGTTTTTTGGGAAATAAAAGGGCATGACAGAGAAACATATGAAAACGCGCCGGATTTTAACGGATACTGTTTACGGGTTATCCCTTTAAATGAAGGTGATACATCAAACGGAAAAATTCAACAAGAAAAAACGATGGAAAATTCTTTCACTGTATCAGTGAGCCCTCAGGATAATGCAAGATATATAGGATTCGCAGAACATTCATCGAAAAATTCAGGGCGTTATTTAATCAAATTGAATGTTCTAAAAGGTAACTCAGAAATACCTGTTATTTCATCACAGCCTTTTATTTTACCAAAATTATATGATAACGAAGATATTGCAAATCTAAACAAGAATCCTTTAATTCATATATCAGGGGTGCAGAATTTAAAAATTACTAAAAATACAGATCGGCAATCAAGGACAAAGAGGCAATAATTATGGAATTCCGTTATGCGATATCTTTAATTTTAGAAGCCCATGTACCATTTGTCAGAGAATACTCAAAAGAAGATGAATTGACACAAGCCGGCGAAGAAGGGCGTTTCTTTCAATTTATCTCTGAGGCTTTCATTCCTCTTTTAGAAGTCTTAACCCGTCTTGAAAATGATCATGTACCTTACCGCGTGGCATTAGTTATTTCTCCAATTCTATGCCATATGCTGAACGACGAACATCTTCAAAAAAAATATATTCACTATATTGATAAGCAAATTGAATTCGGCAGTACCGAACTGGAAAGAACTTCCAACAACAGCGAATTAAATAAACTCGCTCAGAATTATTACAACCAAATTGTTGAAAAAAGAGCGGCATATCTGGAACGTTACGAGAAAAATCTTCTTAAAGCGATAGACTTTTTCAGACGCAAAGGCAAGATTGAAATTTTAGCAAGCAGTGCGACTCATGCTTTTTTGCCTTTTATAAGTCAAAACCATGAATCACTGCAGGCGCAAATGGAAATACCAAACTCAATTTACCGCCGCTACTTTGGAAGTATTCCTCAAGGATTTTGGCTTCCTTCACTTGGATGGACAGCTGAACTTGAACCTTTTTTAAGATCATACAATTATTCTTATACGATTTTAAATAGTCATGGTCTTTTATTAGGCAACCCTGCTCCGGAAAAAGGCTGCTTTTATCCTGCAAAAACACCTAACGGCACTTTTTTACTTGCAAGGGATTTATTTGCAGGACGCGAAATAAAAAAAATAGCAGTAGATGAAGTATACCGCAACAATGATAAAGATATAGGTTATGAATTACCTCCTGAAAAAGTAAGTGCATTTCTGACAGCAGAAGGACGGCATAGAACAGGATACAGCTATTGGTCACGTTCCAATAACGGGCTTGCAGTTTATAATCAGGCGGCGGCTTTAGATATGGTAAATGTTCATACAAGAGCTTTTTTAGAAAATACAATCGCGCGGTTAACAGAAGTTTCAAAACATATGAAAGAAATTCCAATAAGTATTAATGCATATAATGCGGGAAGTTTCGGGCATTTTTGGTATGAAGGAACGCAATTTATTGAAACACTCTTTAGAATGGCAGCCGAATACAAAGAAATAAAATTTGTGTGCCCAAGCGAATACATTTTTAAACAAAACCTTTCTGCAATTCAGATTGTAAGCCCTGAATTATCATCCAGCGGACTCAATGGTTACGCAGAAACATGGCTTGATGCTTCAAATGACTGGATTTACCGCCACCTGTTACGCGCTATGGAACGCATGACAGAACTTGCAGAGCGTTTCCCCGATGACACAGGTTTAAAAGAAAGAGCGTTAAACCAAGCGGCACGCGAAATACTTCTTGCTCAATCATCCGACTGGCCTGCTCTTTTGCACAGGCAAGACTCTACAGAATACGCCCGCAGCAGAGCGGAAAATTCACTGCGCAATTTTACTACGATCTACGAAGCACTGGGCAGCAACTACATCAGCACAGAATGGTTAACAAAACTGGAACGCAAACATAACATTTTCCCGAATATAAATTACAGAGTCTTCCGCAGAAAAAAATAGATTACTAAAAATCCAACCTGTATAAATCTTCTATCCTTTGTGTCAGGTTTTCTCTGTCGTTTAACATATCAAGACTTTCCTGAGCAGGTTCGTATTTCGGATTTAGGCGCAGAGCTTCTTCCCAGCATTTACGGGCATCGTCAATATTTCCGCGTGAATATGCTTCCAGTCCTAAAAGGTATAATTCATCAACTTTGTCTGCTAAACTTTTTCTGCCGCCGTCGCCTAAATCAAAACGTATTGCAAGGTTTACCCTGTTCAATGGCTGTAATTGGGTTAACATATCCAGCGTATAATTTATATCAATTGCAATTTTATTTAATATAACTTCACTTCCTACAGAGATACGGCTGCTTCCCGCTTTATACATAAATCCGGCGCGCATAGATAAAAAGTTTGTAACATTAACCGCAATACCTAAAGCCGCATAAGGCTTTTCAGAAAGATTTATATCCATCAAATTAAGCGGATAAGTAAAATCAAATGCGATCGTGAGCGGGCGGATCGGTTTGTATGAAAAAGCAGCCCCAACAGATGAAGGCAAAGGTTCACCTAACGAATGGGGACCTAAATTTTTTGCAACTAACGCGACGGAAGTATTTTTCTCTCTTGAGCTATAACTTTTTAAAAAGTTAAATCTTGTAAGAATACCGAAATCAACCATACCCATTACAGCCGACTGAGATAAACCCGATCCGCTTATTACAGCGTCAAAGTTATCGGTATAATCGGGCATCGCTCTGTATGCGCCTTTTAAGCTAAGCCCGAAGGAAACTCCTGAAAAATAATAACTTGAGAATAAATTATAAGAAACATTTATGATTGCAACACCTTCAGAATAATATCCGTTAGAAACACGTTCACCGTAGATGTTGTATTCGGTAAAAGGCAAATAAAGAATTTTTAATCCTGCAGCGAGTCCTAAATTTCCAAAACGGATCGCATATGCCGCTCCTTCAATTTTTGAATCGGCTATCCAGTTATTATGAAAAAAAGCCAATTCGGATTTTTGCAGCGTAGCAGAACCTGCAGGATTTAACTCAATAAATGAAATATCATCAGAAAGAGCGGTAAAGGCGATCATTCCCGCCGATCGTCCGCCGAAAGGGATATTTAAAATCGGAAAAGCGGTCAAGCCGGCATTCTTATCTATTCCGTATATTTTATTTAAATAATCTGTAATATTTCCGTATGCATCTTGAAAATCATCAGAAAAAACATCACAAAGAGATAAAAAAATAAGATAAACTGCCAGAAAAACCGTTTTTTTGAGGTATTTCATCAATATACAATATACATCGGTAAAATAAAAAAAAATAGTATACCTCTAAGAGGTTTTAGCCAAAGTGTTTTAAAGAAAAATACGATAATATACTATAGTAGTAATAATGACACGTTGCTTTAGTACATGCGGCTTTTGCTTTGCACGTTTGATTATTTTTCTTTTTTTCACACTTTTACTTACGCTTTTTACCTTAACACCTGTTTACGGCGGAGGCGGACGTGATACCGATCTGTCTAAAGCAGATACACTTATAAATGAAAGAGAGTACGATCAAGCAATACTTGTATTGACTGATTTTGCAAGACGCAACCCTCATCGTTTTGATCAAGCGCAGCAGCGTTTACGGCGTATTTATCAGTTACGCGAAGAATTTAACCGAACAGCCGATGAATTAATTGAAACCCTTTTAAATGAACCGGAAAACAATGAAAAGATTTTAGAGCTTTCCAGAAAACTTTATTCATTGGAAAATGAAAACAGCCTGTTACTTGCAAATTTTGTTTCACGAACTTTAGAAATCGCCCAATTTAACGCTAACAGGAATTCGTTACGCAATATTCTGGAAAAAGGAAGAGAACTTCTTGATAAAGGCGAAATCATTGCAGCGATTCAAAACTATGCAGACGGCATGAGATTGATGCGCAATGAATTTTATACAGCAGGTTACGGAGAAAATATTGAAAGAGAGGTTCGTACAGAAACAGAAAGGGTAAACTCAGTCATTACCGCTTTTACGCAATCTTATTCACAGATTGTTTCTCTTTCTGAAGAATTAAACAGAGTGATAAGTTCCGGAGATTTAAACCGTATAACACAATTAATAGACAGAATGATGCCTTCTGTTGATACTTTTATAAACCAAAAAAATAATATTTTTGCGTCTTTAATTATATTTGAACGTAATCTTGATATAATTCAAAAGAATAATCCTGAAATGGGAGACCGCAATCATCTTGCATTTCTTTCAGCATTAATCAGAGGCAGAACCGAAGAAAGTATTCAAGAGGGAATTCTAGGCGCTTTTAATGTTTCATGGACAAATTCAATCGGTGTAAATTTAACAGCAATTTCTTCAATTATTGAAAGAGCAAATGAATCTGCTCTTAGAGCGTTTAATTCAAGGGATTTTACGGCAGTTACGTCCTCTGTTAACAGAATGGACAGTTTTTATAATTTGACGGATCAATTTTTTATTAAACACAGACTTTTATTTGAAGGCGATCCTTTATTTAAAGATACAGTTATATTATTCGCAAATAATATTTTAACGCAAGATACAAAGCAATACCTTGAATTAAGAGCGTTAAACGAAGCAAATATTATTCTTTCGCAGACGGCAAATACCGCACAAAGACAGAATATAGATCGCTCATCATTAAACCGATGGCAGCAGGGAGGCATTACAACAGCTGCGGCTTTAACAAGCGAACAGCAGGTAAGGGTTAATATAAACCAAACACGTCAAGAAATAGAAAATACAGTAACAAGAGCAAATCAAATTAATTTAACAATAAATACTTATGATCCTATCCTTCACCTAACAAATGCAATAACTTCAATTAATAGTTTTCTAGAAGTCTTACTGGAAGAGGAACGCCTTTCTGTTCATAGATATTATACGATTGCACATAACAGTCTTCAAAACAATCTTGTTTTAAGAAGAAACGAAATGGAAACGGGAAGAAATTATCTGGAAGGCGAAAGCAGAACAAGCGAGAACGGCGCAGTAACTGTTTACCGCTATCCGACAGAAGCATTGGAAGTATTAACATCAATGTTTAACTCTATAACATCTGAAATACAAAATGCAAATACGATAACAGCTCAATACAGAAACGAACCGCAGCGAATATCAGCTAACGGAGATATTACAAACCTGTTCTCTAACTATCAATCATCTGTTAATGAAATGAATGCTTTGCGTATTCAAGCCGGTACGCTTCTTGAAACCGCCAGATCAAGATCGTCTCAGGCTGTGGCGTACAGACAAGATGCAGAGCGTATGTACAGAGAAGCGCAAACTGCATATCAAAGACAGAACTTTGAAACTGCACGCGAACGTATAACAAGGGCTTCAGAAAGAATAAACAGTTCTTTGGAAATACAAGCTTCCGCAGCTCTGCGGTCAACATGGGATATACAGCTTTTAAATTTAGGACAGGAAATATCAAGAACGGAAAACGAATTGATAATTACAGAAGTGCGTAATTTAGTAAATAATGCGCGTATTTCATACTTTGCAGGAAATTTCCAGCAAGCAGAAGACAATCTTACAAGAGCAAGAAACAGATGGCGCGTAACAAACTCAACAGAAAACGAAGAAGTTATTTATTGGTTAGGAATAATCCGCACAGCTCTATCCGCCCGTTCAGGACGTGTTATACCGCCGACAGCTCCGCTGTATGCGGAAATGAGCCAGCTGCTAAGTCAAGCGCAAAGAAGTTATGAAGAAGGAGTCCGCAGCATAAACTCCGGGCAGCGTACACTAGGACTTGCTAAATTTGATGAAGCAAGACAAATGACAAGGGAAGTGCGTTTAATGTTCCCTCTTAATCAAGAAGCAGGTATTCTTGAACTGCGTATTGAACAATTTACAGACCCTGCAACATTCAACACCGTTTTTGAACAACGCCTGAGAAATGCAATTGCGGGAACAAGACAGCGTTCTATTGAGTCTTTCGCCGAACTTCAAAACCTTGCTGAATTAAATCCTCGTTATCCAAACTTAAGAGCGATTTTAACGCAAGCAGAAATTGATATGGGTTTACGTCCGCCGCCGCCTAACCCTGCAAATATAGCACGTTCCAGAGAACTTACAGTCTCTGCAAACCGTATTCTGGAAGGAAATGTAACAACATTATTTGAAGCCGCTCTTGATCAAATAAACGAAGCGATTGCATTAAACCCGGAAAATAACGAAGCAACTATTGTTAAAGACAGACTCTTAAACAGGCTTAGTGTTCCTACAGCAATCGTTTTAACAAGCGAAGACGAAGAAACTTATCAAAGAGCGATGCGGGAATTGCAATCAGGAAACAACCTTGTTGCTTTCGCGCTTGTTGAAAGGCTTATGGAAAACCCAAGAAACCGAAATATTACAAAACTTGTTGAATTACAGCGAAGGATACAGTCAATCTTATGAGAAAAACATTTTTATATTTAATAATTTTCTCATTTATAATTTTATCTTCTCTTGCAGCGCAAGACCTTTTTTGGGAAGAAGCAGAACCATTTACATCCGGTCAAGGGAAATTCCCTGTCAGCGCATATTCAAACGAATTTTCATGCGTTGCTTGGCAGGAAGTTTCACCTAACAGAGACCCGAATATTACCGCAACAGGTTTGATTAATATTTTTTTGGCTGTAAAAGAATACGGAGGATCATGGCAGCAAAGAGGAGCTGTTGCAGGTCCTTATCCTTTTTCGGGAACAGAGCCTTCTATCATCAGTTTAGTAATAGATAATCAAGGACAAATATTAATAGCAACGGCGGCAGGAAGCGCTCAAACAGAAATATTAATTTCAAAAAACAAGGGAATTAACTTTACAAAGCAAACTGTAAACTTAGGAGCGGAAAATTCTGTGGCTCCCCGTCTTTTTGTCCGCGCAGACGGAGGTTATCTGCTTTTTGTTACGAGAGGTTTGTCACAATCTTTATCTATTTACTACTCCCGTTCCAGCGACGGAATAACATGGTCACCATTTGAGTTTTTCACTCCAGAAAACACTCTTGCGCTTAATTTCCTTCCAACTCATGCTAGTGCGGGAAATAAAGATATAGTGTTTTTCCAGTCTCTTGTTATGGGGGTAGAATCATTATCAACCTTCCAGCTCTTTTTTAAAACAAGCGAAAACGGCGGAAGAACATGGACTGAGGCAAAGCGTTTTACTGCGTTTAACGACCCTGTAATGCAAACTCAAGCAAACCCGAATACCTTTGATAATCAGCGCCCGCATTTAACAAAATACAGCGCGGCAAACCGCGAGAATAGAAATAATTTGTTTATTGTTTGGGAACGGCGTTATGCCAGCCAATCGCCTCATATTTACTGCGCTACGATAGATTCAAACGGAAATATGATTGGTAATGCTGAAAGAGTAAACAATGCAGATGCATATTGCAATAATCCTATAGGTTTTATGCATAATAATGAGCCGACAGTTGTTTGGTTCGACAACCGCAGCGGAAACAACAGAATCATTATGGCATACCGCTCGGATTATTCATGGCAAAATAATATGTTATCTCCCGCTTCAATGGATGCTTCTTTTGCAAGACCTATTGTAAGTCAGGACAGCGCACGCGAGACAACAACATTTATTTTTTGGCAAACAACCGTACGCGGCACGGGACGAATTTATATGCTAGCCCCGGATAATTCTGTTTTAAGCCCGCGTATTACTGCCGTAAACTTTACCCCTTCAAGAGTAAGCCGTGCAGAAATTGCAAGAGTTGCATGGAATATCCCGTCAGATACATCAGGTATTTTAGGTTTTTCGTGGACGTGGAGTCAGGATGAAAAACTAATACCTCCTGAAGAAATAATGACGTTTAACATCGGCAACACAACAAATCTTAACCGAGATAATAATGCGAGCGAAGACGGTGTGTGGTATTTCAGCGTCCGCGCTCAGGATTTTGCGGGAAACTGGTCTTCCCCTGCAAGAATTGCGTATAACAAAAAATCAATTTCTCCCGCACAAGTAATAATCAGCGAACCAGCGTTAGATGCAAACGGGTATTTAACTTCCAATTCATTTAATATATCGTGGCAGCCTTCAGCCGATCCTTATTTAGCAGGTTATACATGGAATTTGCAGTATTTAGGACGCAATATTGATCCTTTGGATATCAGCACATCAGACATACGAATTAGTCCGCCTCCTTCTAACATAATGGGAAGCAATACATCAATCACCTATAATAATCAAGATGACGGCACATGGGCTTTCAGCGCAGCGGCAATTGATCAGGCAGGAAACATAGGTCAATCATCTTATATAATTTTTAGAACAGATAAATTTATTCCCTACACCGATGTCAGTTATGTTGATGCAAGACAAGATGAGCAGGGAATACTTACAATTAGAATAATAGGTCGCGGATTTGCAGCTAACGGAGAGATAACTTCCATTGTTTTAGAACCTTCCGGCGAAGACGTTAGAAGCTATACACCGCAAATAAATATAAGAAATTTTACAGTCCTTTCTGATCGGGAAATCGGCGGAATAAGATTAGAAAACATTGAAGAAGGAAGATACATTCTAAGGCTGGAACATTCATCAAGAGGATGGTACAACACAGCTTCAGTAATATCAACAACAAGAACGGGGACAGTAAAATTCGGCGACTATACACAGGAATGGAAACCATCTTGGAATATAGAACCTCAGTCTAAATTTACTTTTAATCCGATAATAGCGCTCGGCGCAATTTTGATAATTTTATGCCTGCTTGGATTTGCTGCTTTAATCAGAGGAATAGGCGGAATTATCATAGAAAGCACGGCGGTCAAACAGGAAGCAATCGCGATCATTACAGGAGATTTAATGCCAATGGAAAAGAAACAAAAAATAACAAGAATAGAAAAAAGAGGAAGGGGCTTAAGTTTTAAACTGACAACTTTCGCAACAGTCCTTGTCTTATTAATAGTTATCATGATCTCAATTCCCATGTATTATATAATGACAAACACACAACGGGAAACCTTGCTTGTAAGTTTAAAAGAAAGAGCAAGCGTTCTTCTTGAAGGGCTCGTATCCAGCACAAGAGCATATCTTCCTCTTGCAATTCAAACAAACGGAGAGCGCGGTGTTTTGGAAATGATGTATCTTCCATCGCAATCATCCGCTTTATCAGAAGCAAATTATATTACAATTTTAGGTTACGGAATAAATTCGATTCATTCAAACCATGTGTGGGCAACAAACGATCCTGATATCAATTCAAAAATCGATACAGCAGAATTACGTTCCGGTGTTTCCAGATTTAATGATGATCGCCTGACATCTTTATTTTCACAAATCGGTTTTGGATTAAACATCGCAGCCCAATTGCAGGGAAGGGAAATTTCTGAAAGCATAAGAAATTTGACACAGGAAGCGCAATCAATCCCGTTAAACGAAGCGAATATGCAGCGCCTGATTGATATTCAGGTAACAATCAATTCATTGGAAGTAAGGCTTACAGAAATTCTCGCAGATGTTTCAGGAATAATAGGATCGTATCCGTACTTTGATACAGATAAAATCGAGAAAGATACGGACGGAAAATATGTTTTTTACAAACCGATTCTTTACAGACAGGGAGCGGATAACAATTTCTTTCGCGGCTTTGTTATTTTAGAAGTAAGCATCGAATCAATTATAGAAGAGATTTTTAACGGACAGATGATGCTGTTATCTACTATCGGAATAGTTGCGTTTATCGCTCTTCTTATCGGTATAATTGGTGCATTTATTTTTTCTAACCTGATAATCAGACCTATCCGCAAACTTGTAAGCCATATTGAGTTTATCCGCGACACAGAAGATAAATCAAAACTTGCGGGAACGGACATACAAATTACTTCCAAAGATGAAATTGAAATGTTAGGCAACACTATTAATGACATGACGCACGGGCTTGTAAAAGCCGCTCTTGCCGCCTCAGATTTATCAATCGGAAAAGAAATACAAAAGAAATTTATCCCTCTTGAAGTTGACAATCAAGGCAACAAATTAACAACAGGATCAAAGAAAACCCCTCACCTTGATTTTTTCGGCTACTATGAAGGGGCAAAAGGCGTATCGGGAGATTATTTTGATTACAGGGATTTAGACGGACGTTACTACGCAATTATTAAATGCGATGTTGCGGGAAAAGGAATCCCCGCCGCTCTTATCATGATTCAGGTTGCAACAATGTTCCTCAATTATTTTAAACAATGGAAACCGAATGCAAAGGGAATGAAAATAGAGGAAGTGGTTTATCAGATAAATGAATTTATTGAAACCTTAGGTTTTAAAGGGCGCTTCGCCGCATTCACTCTGTGTCTTTTTGATTCTGAAACAGGGATTGTCCGTTTCTGCAATGCAGGGGACAATATCATCAATTATTATGATGCATCAGAAGGCAGAATAAAATCCATCACTCTGCCGACAACACCTGCAACAGGGGTACTCCCTAACTTTATGATTGAATCAACGGGCGGTTATAAAGTTCAAACTGTAACGATAGACAAAGGTGATATTTTATTGCTCTTCACAGACGGCATTGAAGAAGCAAAAAGAAAATTCCGTAACAAGGATTTTAAAGGGATAACCTGCACGGAAGGTCCTTTAGATACCCCTCATGAGAACCATCTTTGCGGTCAATCAGATGAAGAAATGACACCTGAGCGAGTAAAGGAAATTATCAATGCAGTAATGGCAAAAAAAACTTACACCCTGCATAAATATCACAACCCCGAAGATGTAGAAGATTTACAATTTGATTTTTCTTCCTGCGAAGGCAATGCTGACGATGTAATCATGGCGATGGTATCGGTGGAAAAAATGTTCAGATGCTATAAACCAGAAAAAGCCGGCGAAGACTCCCGTATTTTAGTTGATAAAAAGGTGGACGAATTCCTTAAAAACCACTTCCTTCAATACAGGCGTTATTGCTCCCACACGCGCGAATATCCTGAAAATCCTGCGTATATGTATTATACTCATGTTAGGGAAGATGAACAGTATGACGATCTGACCATACTGGGAATAAAAAGAAAATAAAAGAAGGAGAAATGTATGACATTTGGTGAAAGAATGAAAGATGTTCTGGAACAAGGCTGGGCGGTATCAAAAGATTTCGCAATGAAAGCGGGTGAAAAAGCTCAAGATTTAGGCGAAAGAGGCATATTGATGTGGGACATCAAACAACTTGAAAATCAAGCAAAAAAATTGATAGCCCGCATGGGAAACGAGGCGTATATAGCGTTTACAGAGCACAATCAAGCGGCAATAGACCGCGACGCAATCGAATTCCGCACAATTTTAGAAGAAATTGCGGTCATCAAAGACCAGATTGAAAAGAAGGAAGCCGACCTAAAAAGCCGGAAATAAGGGCTTGATTCTTTTTTGTATTTTTTATAAAACTATTAAATGGTAAAAATCACGGTGTTTTTACTCGGGCCGCTAGCTCAGTCGGTAGAGCATCGCCCTTTTAAGGCGGTGGTCGGAGGTTCGAATCCTGCGCGGCTCAAAGACGTAAGTTTATATGTTATATAGA